>CABSDO010000047.1 GCA_902476475.1 uncultured Collinsella sp.
TTCGGGCGCCCGTGCTGCCACTTCGGTGGCATCCGCTGCCCCCGCTGCTACGTCCGCGCATCAGGGTGGCATGCCTTGGGACCGCGGCGCTGCTGTTCCGGCTGCCCAGCCTGCGCCCAAGTCTGCGGCTCCTGCGCCGGCGCCTAAACCTGTAACGCCTGCACCTCAGCCCGTTGCGGCTCCGGCTCCCGCGCCTGCTGCATCGACCGTGCCGGTGTCCAAGCCCAACAACGCCGCCCAGGTTGCCGCCGCCGGTACTGCCGAGACCCCCGCGGTCGAGGACGCCGGCGAGCTCCAGCGCAAATGGGCCGAGGTCGTCGAGCGCGTCAAGGCTCGTCAGGCCTCCTACGCGGGGCTTTTGCTCAATGCCCGCGCCACGGCCGACGACGGCTCCAAGCTCACCGTCTCGTTCCCCGCGGGTTCGACTTTTGCCATTAAGATGCTCGGTCGCGCCGATACGCAGTCGGTGGTCCTGCCGACGGTCTGCGCGGTTTTCGGTCGTCGCACCGTCGACTATGTCCTGGATGGGGGTGGCACGCCGGCTCCTCAACATGAGGAGCATTCTCCATCTGCACGGGCTGCGGCATCTGCGGACCCGCAACCCGTGTTCTCGGCGGCCCCTGCATCCTCGAGCGCCAGCGCGTCGCAGCAGCAAACGGCACCGGTAGCGGCATCGACCCCGTCGGCGCCTAAGCCCGCGGCGCCCAAACCGGCTGCTCCGACACCCGCGCCCAAGCCCGTCTCGCCCGCGCCCAAGTCGTCTGACCTGGGCAAAGCCCCCTGGCTACGCTCCGACAACCCCGCCGGCGCTCCTGCCACGGGTAAGCTCCCGACCGAGCCCGCACCTCGTGCGCCCGAGCGCTCGGCTGCCCCCAAGGCTCAGCCTGTCGCGCAGTCCGCGCCGTGGGAATCCGAGCAGGTGCCCTACGACGACGCTATGGTCGGCGGCTTCGCTGTCGATGCGAGCGGGGACGATCTGCCTCCGTTCGACGTGCCGGGTGCGGCGTCCGCGCCCAAGTCCGCTGCAACTGCCCCCAAAGAGGAGGGCGCTCCTGCAGCTCCCTGGGAGTCCAACCCCGGTGCTGGCAGCCCCTTCGGCCATCAGGGTGCAGCCCCGAGCATTCCGCAGACCGAGGACGAGGCCAAAGCCCTCATCCGCAACGTCTTCGGCCAGGCCACCATCTTCAAACCGGTGGAGTAACCGTGCGGGCGGGTATGCTGCTCAAGAAGAGATCTCTTTGCCCGGGCGCATCTGTATTTCGGACATGTGTAGTGTGGTGCCGTGTACATCGCATTCGAGCAGACAGGTACGTGACGGTCGGCCTAGGATGCTGAGGTCGATACGATACGTCGCATGGCTGTCCGTGTGCTCGACTTGCTCGGCGTTGACGGTTGCTCCGATTGTCGATAAAGAGCCTAGTTCGGCATCGACAATCTTGGAGTCCTTTATCTTGACCTTGAACTCTTGGTAGAGGGACGGGCTGTTGTAGTAAATGGTTCGAGTTCCGTCGGTGCACTCATCGGTCGCTTCCCATTTGACGATGGGCTGGTCCGAGCTGGCTATCAGCAGTTCTGCTCCAAAGGCTATGGCATGGGTGATGACAACCAGCAATGCCCAGCCGACAAAGAGATAGAGAACCAAATATGCAACGGGGTGTTTTGAGCGGATGTTTTGGAGCACGTCGGGGGCATTCATGGGGCACCTCCAAATTGCTATCTATGGCAATCAAATTATACCTTGCCGTCATGAGCGCCGCCTCGAGTAGTGGCTCGGCATTTAGCCATTTAGTGGTACGCATTAAATGTCGGATTCCGGCTCTACAAGATTTAGCTTTAAATATTATGCGGATGCGAATTATTCAACTTTGCATAATCTATGGGTGCGGCTTGCGCTCCAGGACATGTATATCGACTGAGGTAACACGTCCGCCCCGCTCTCTCGCCGCGCGCCGTGGTACGATTTTTGAGTTTGAAAGTCCCGCCGTGCTCCGGCTGCCCTTGCAGCTCGGCGTGCGGCCGCACGTAAAGGAGCCATCATGGCCGGTATGAACATGCAGCAGATGATGAAGCAGGCTCGCAAGATGCAGGAGCAGCTTGCCGCCGCGCAGGAGAACCTCAAGTCCCAGACCGTCGACGCCTCTGCCGGCGGCGGCATGGTCAAGGTGACCGTTAACGGCGAGATGGAGCTCGTCAACCTCACCATCGATCCCGATGCGCTCGATCCCGAGGACGTCGATATGCTGCAGGATATGATCATGGCTGCCGTCAACGAGGCCGTCCGCGGCGTCAACGAGCTCGCCAACAAGCAGATGGGCGCCATCACCGGCGGCCTCAACATCCCGGGCATGCCGTTCTAAGACACGCATATATATGAGTGCCAACCACAGTCTGCAAAAACTGCTCGATGAGCTGGGCCGTCTGCCGGGCATTGGTCCCAAGTCGGCCCAGCGCATCGCCTATTACCTGTTGGAGGCCGACGCCGAGGAGGCGCGCCGCCTGGCCGAGGCCATCCTGGAGGTCAAGCAGGAGGTCCACTTTTGCAGCCGCTGCTTTAACTACGCCACGGCCGACGAGTGCTCCATCTGCCAGGACCCGATGCGCGATACCACTCGCATTTGCGTGGTGGGCGAGCCGCGCGATGTCCAGGCGATCGAGCGCACGGGCAGCTACCACGGCCTCTACCACGTATTGGGCGGCGTGATCAGTCCCATGGACAAGATTGGCCCCGAGCAGCTGCACATTCGAGAGCTGCTGGCACGCTTGGGCCACGAGGACATCCACGAGGTCATCATCGCCACCAACCCCAATATTGAGGGCGAGACCACGGCGAGCTATCTGGCCCGTACCATCAAGCCGTTGGGCGTCGAGGTGTCGCGTCTGGCAAGCGGCCTTCCCGTGGGCGGCGACTTGGAGTATGCCGACGAGCTTACGCTTGGCCGCGCCATCGAGGCCCGTCGCGCGATTTAGGTGGCGAGCCTGCTTCTGCCGTATGTTTTCCTCACAGTCGCACGGGGTAGTCATAATTTCCCCGTGCGACTGTGAGTTTGTTGTGCAACAAAGATGCTTCGTATCCGCTTATCGCATGGATGCTTCCGCTCGCATCCTTAATTTGCCCATTCGTTGCGCAACCTTTTGGGTTCGCTGATACACTCAAATATGGATTCGAATGAATGCGCCGCTCCCGAGCGGCGTGTTTTTGTTGGAGGAGAACGCATGCGGCCCGGTGGCACCCAGACAAAGCGCGGCGCCGCGGTGCGCATACGACGCCGACTGGGCTTGGCGTCGCGGGCGTACGCACTGCTATCGTGCTCGCTGGTGCTGGTCATAGCTGGCGTTTCTGCCTATGGCATGACCGTGCCGTCCATGATGCAGGCGCATGCTGCACGCGAACCGCGCGTGGGGCATGAGGTCAAAAGTGACCTGGGTACCACGACTGGATATGCTTGGGCAAGCGTGGTCGCGCATATTGTGTTTGGCACCGACGATGCGGACGGTGCCGAGGCCCCGGACAACGAAGTCACGCTTGCCAACGGCAAAACCATCGTGCTCACCAACACCAAGATCATCGATCGGTTGTCCAACAATAGCGTGGCGGCAACGGTGAATAAGGTCGAGCAGCAAAAGGAGCAGGACGCCCAGCAGTCCGGAAAGCCCGGTAGCTCGGATACTTCTGGCTCCGGCTCGGATTCATCGAGTTCGGGCGGCGGCTCTGGGTCGGGCTCTTCTACCGGAGGGTCTGGAAACGGCGGCTCGACGGGCGGCAACACTGACAACGATGCAAACTCCGGTGGCCTTTCCGCTGCTGAGGAAGAGAGCATTCACAGTTGGCTTGTGACCAAGTACAACATGCTCGACGGCTATGTTTCTCGTGCCAATGACGTGGTCTCGACCTATAACTCTACGGGAGATCCCAGACCGTGCGACAGCCTGGTCGGGGAGATGTTTGTCATTCGAGCCGAGTTCGGTCGTCAGACATTTTCGCCCCGGTCAAAGTGGTATCAGCAGTACGCCAATCTGTGGGGCTGTTACACCAACCTATGTCAATGGGTCGGCCATTACGGTGATGATGACGTCGCGCTCGGTAACTTCAACAATAA
This sequence comes from uncultured Collinsella sp., assembly GCA_902476475.1. Lineage (GTDB taxonomy): Bacteria > Actinomycetota > Coriobacteriia > Coriobacteriales > Coriobacteriaceae > Collinsella. The sequence goes on from CABSDO010000047.1 coordinate 4,098, forward strand.
CGTGGCGGCGCTTGCCCTATGATGACCGATCTTGCATCCACCACACCACAATCGCTCGGTCGCGATCCCATGGTCGGCCTGCGCCTGGTGCGTGTCGACGGGTTTGAGCCGGCCATTGCGCTCGGTCAGGACGAACTGCCTGCCTATCTGCGTCGTTTTACGATGCTGTTTGCCGACGATGCCACCATGCGCCGTGGCGGTATCGGCCGCGTGACGCGTGCCGTCAACGCCCAAGGCGAGGCCGTGGCACTCAAGCAGCTCATCTTGCCGACGCGCGATGAGTTTGACGACGATGCCGCTCACGAGGCGCTGGTCGCCAAGTTCAAGGCGGCGTTTCGCGAGGAATACGAATGCCATCGCGCCCTTTCGGGCCTTAAGGGCTTTCCCCGCCTCTATGGCTGGGGCGAGGTCGACGGTGTGCCTGTAATTGTCATGGAATGGGTCGAGGGCGAGACGCTTGCCCGCTTGCGTTCGCGACTTGCCGTGGACGATGCCGGACGCCTGTCGCCGCTTGTGGCGGCGCGTCTGGGTCGCGACCTGTTCGATCTGCTCTGCCGTATGAGCCTGGTGGGCGAGGGCTTTGTCCATCGCGATATCTCGCCCGCTAATATTATGGTGCGCACGGCGCGCCTGCCGCTTGACCGGCAGCTTGCCGAGGGCACCTTTGACCTGTGCCTGATCGACTTTGGCTCGTCGCTGGCGCTTGAGCCTGCGTCGGCCGTGGCCGGTACCGGCGGCAAGGCGTCGTTTACGGAGCGTTATGCCACGCTGCGTCGCGCGACGGTTGCCTATGCCCCGCCCGAGATGCTCACCGACGATATTCCCGACCTGCGCGTTTTGCGTATGTCGCCGGCGATTGACGTCTACGCCGCGGCAAGCACGGTTTACGAGCTCATTGCCGGCGTCGCGCCATACGAAGCCGCGCCGAGCACTTCGGGCACCTCGGGTTCGCGCAAAAAGACGCGCGACATTGCGAGCCCCTACCGTCTCAAGATGGACACGCGGCCCGACTATCCCATTGGTGCCCATGCGCCCGGTTGTGATTTGACTCAGCTGCTTCGTCGTGAGCCCGATGTGGCGCTCGCTGCGGCCGAGCAGGCCCAGCAGCTAGGGCTTGAGCCGGATTCCGAAGAGCTGCGCGACGCGCTGGCGTTTGTCGATGCCCAGCTGTTCGACGTGGTGATGGCCTGCCTGTCCAGCCATCAAAAAGATCGTCCCGAGCCGGCGGCGGTCGAGGCAGCGCTCTCGGCGTTTTGTGACCACTATGCGCAAAATGTCGGTCGTTCGCTCCGCGGCGAGCCGCTCACGCCGTGCCCCATGGATGCGTCCGGTCGCGCGGTTCGTCGCGCGCTGATGGTCGGCGCGTCGGTCGTCTGTGGCGTGGTTTGGACTGTGGTCGTGGTCTCGGCCGCGCTGCTGGTGTCGGGCGCTCGCGTGACGGCGACTTTGGGATCGCTCGTGTGGTCTGGGTCGCTACCGGGTATTATTGCCGCACTGGCGTTGGCGCTGCCAGGCATAGCCGGCGTTGCCGCGGGGGCACTTGCGCGCGATCGGCGCTCGGGCTTCCTGCAGGGTGTGCTTGCGCTTTCTGCCTGCGAGGTTCCGGTGCTGGTTGTGGCTGCATGTAGCGTATTTTCCCAACGCGCCGTGATGGGCGGCCTTGTTGCCGCTCTGGTTGCAACCTATACGCTTACGTGGTTTTTGCTTGCGATGGGCTTTGCCTTTGAACTTCCCGTTTCGGCACCGCGACGCACAAAAGCCCAGATGGCGACTCCGCTTGCCGGTGGAGCCGCAGCTGCCCGTACTTTTGGCGGACCTGTCGAAGTATCGTCCGATTCTATTTCTACGACCAAGGAGGCCTAGGTCATGGCATCTCAAGTTGAGCTCACCCCATGCGGGGCCATGTTTGACATCTTTAAGCGCGCGGCGCATCTGAGCCATATCGAGCTGTGCGGCTTGGTGCTTTCGTCCCGTCCGCTCGCCGACGGCCGCAGCCCGCAGAGCCGAGCCACCGATCGCTCTTGGGTTTCCCGCTTTATCGTTCGCGCGCCGGTCGGCACGCTTCAGCAGCGCTACTTTGCCGAATACGGTACCTCGGCTGCGCGTATTATGTCGCAACTGGCCCTGCGCCAGCGAAACCCCATGGACTCCACGGCTGTGATCAATATGGTGTGCGGTCCTGCAGGTGAACCGATGGTACGCGCGCTCGAAGAGTGCCACCAGGACACGAATCTCTATCGCAACGCGCTCGATCGTCTGTCCCAGGCGGCGGAACTCATGCCCGCCGAGCGCGCCGAGGCCGTGCTGGTGCTGTTTGTCGCCGTCGGTTGTTCGGCGGATGTGCGGTCCTCGGTGAACTATGCCATCGACTACGCGCACGCGACCTGTGGCGGAGGCACCTCCACGCCGCGTTCGCTTGGCATGTCGATGACCGCGGGCGAACGCGAACCCGCCCCGGCGCACCCCTTGGGCTTGCTGCGCGTGCAAAACAGTTTTGTCGTGAGCGCCCCGCGCTGGATTCAGCCGAGTGAGCAGGGTGTTGAGATTGGCGCGCTGGCCACTGGTGAGGGCGATATTACCGACGTCGGCGACGATGTCTCGGCCCGCCATGCCCATATCTGGTGCGATGCTCAAAATATCTGGCACGTCGAGGACTTGTCGTCCACCAACGGAACCGTGGTGGTAAACGGGGCCACGCGCGTCTGCATTCAGGTCGAGCCCGGCCGTTCCGCCCAACTCAATCCCGGCGACGAGCTCAAGCTCGGCGAATCCACTACCTACGCCATCCTCTTCGGTGCTCTCTAGCCGGCAGATAGGGACGTTCCTTTTCTGCCGGCTGGGGACATTCCTTGGCGCTCCAGAGCCGGTCGTCCGGGGATGGAGGGGCCATTTTGGCCCTTGGCGGTCAGTCGGGGCGAAACTAGAAGATCTTTCCGATTCGCGGCTGTTCATGCCTGTAGAGCATCTAAAACAATAGGATGTTATTCTGGAATATGCCGGGTGCGTGAACTTGCCTGTCTTAGCCTTAATAAGGTATAGGGGAGTTTGGCTCAGGGGTTCCGTCTTGTTCTTCAGCGCAGTATTGTGGGACAGATTTGCTGAGATTGGCGCCTTACACCGCAGAGCGCACGGAAGGCTCTCGATTTGTGTTCTGGCCCCAGAATACAGGGCCTGATACTTACCAACTGTGGCATGGATGTAACATCTGTAGAAATCAACCCTTTTGTTGTCGACCTTTGTAAGAAAAACACTGCCATCAACTCTTTGGATGACGAAACTAGGGTGCTTGAGGGGAGCCTTTACTCCCCTCTGAGAGATGACTCATGTTTTTCGCTTGTCGTTGTGAATCCTCCGTTACTGCCGATTCCGGATGAGATTCCTTATCCCTTCGTTTGAGATGGAGGACAATCGGGTCTGGATAAAACACTTCGTATTCTTAAGGGTGGCGATACGCATTTAGAGAAAAACGGTAAATACTGCTAATAGGGGTGACGACGATGGTGCAGGGGCGACCCGCGATGCTCTCATCAATACGTCGGATACTTGGGAAATCAGGTCTAGATGCATGTATGATGATGCTGTGTGGCTATTCAATTAATCCGCGTTCCGAATGGGTGCAGGGTATAGCTGCGACATCGTATGCTTTTGACCCGGCGCGATACTCAGATATTTCTGAGGCGGTTGACGAAGTTTATACGCACTATGCCGCGCAAGGCGTTTCGGAAGTTTGCACATCTACGTTACGGGCTTAGGTTTCTTCAAGCGAGCAGGCCGGTTGCGTTATTTCGAGCGATTTTTCTAGTCTAGACGACAAAAGGCAAAGGATTTGATGGGTATAAAACGCGGACGTTTGTGGGCGGATGCTCAAATCTATTGTGGCAATCGGGCGGTTGAAAAAGATATTTCAACCGCCCGATTGCCAGGTTCGTCGGAGGAGATGTCCGATTCCGACTCTCTTGTAGGAAGAGCTTGAGATCGTATTGGCCCAAGGCAATCTTAAAGCAGTCTCATTGGCAAATCTTCGCTCCTGTTGTGTTGAGGTGTAAGGTATCAGTGATTGATGTTTTGTGGCGGGTAGATTGGGGCCTTCCTTGATTCGATGCGTTCTCTCGAGGTTCATCAGAGCAAAAGGGGCTTTCGTCTTCATTGCTATCACGGTGATTGGAACCGCTCTCTCCTATGCCATGCCATACGTGAACGGGAAATTCTTAGATTTTCTTCTCGGTAACCGCAGCGAAAGAGACGCCGTACTCTTCGCGCTCCTGGTTGCGTCAATAGGAGTTTTCTCCACCCTCTTTACTTATTTTGCAGGAACACTTTCCATTCGCATAACCACGAGACTTTCCTTTGATCTTCTCAGGGAGGCCGTCTTGCGTTTTGAAAGAGACGATTACTTGGTGAGTCGGACCATCGATCCAGCCTATACAACGCAACGGATTATTTCCGACTCCAGCGTGGTCTCATCCTTCGTTTTGGCGAATTTTATCAGTGCGCCGCTGTCCATTGTAGCCATTCCCATCGTATTGCTTATCATATGGTCAATTGATTCAACTCTCGCGGTGTTTTCCATCATTCTCCTCATCGTGTATTTCTGTGTAATTACTGGGTTGAGGAAACTTTTGTATAGGGTCACGTATGAGAAGAAAGAGGCGGACAGCGCCTTTTACGCCGCAATTGCATCGCAGCTTAATCAGATTCTCAACATTCAACTGACATCTTCGTACGGCAAGAGCGAACAAGCGCTCGACGCCGGGTTTAAGAGCTATTTTCCCAAAGTTTTGCGCTCCGGAAAGCTATCATATTCTCTGACATCGCTCGATGGTCTTTTCGCAGCGTTGTTTCAAGCGGTGATACTTGTTGTTTCCGGAGTACGAATCATTAACGGAACTATGTCAATAGGCGAGTACACTATCATCGGTACATACTTCGCGGTTCTCTTTAAGACTTTGAAAAGTATGATGTCATTGTTCAAATCCTATCAAGATGCCAAAGCATCATGGGATAGGACGGCTATCGCGACGAGAGAAAAGGAGAGATCGGGGTGGAATCGGACCGATTTAGCTAAACTCGATGAAATAAATGACATTTCGGTATCTGATTTGGAATTCTCGGTTGCCCTTCCAGACGGATCTGTCCGAGAGGTCCTCGGCGGGTTTTCTTTCAAGTTTTCCGGTCCTGGTACATATTGCATAGTTGGGGAAAACGGAAGAGGCAAGACGTCACTTCTTTACTTGATGCTCGGGCTATACTCATCGAAAGGCAAAGTAAAATACAACGGCGTGCCAATCGAAGAATGCGACTTGGATTACATACGTGCGAGAGAGATATCGTGCTGCCCACAGTCGTGCTTCGCGCCGGACGAAACGGTGAAAGAGCTGTTAGAGTATTTCGACACGCCCTTTTCTTCCTATCACCGGGGTGTAGATGGCCTACTTTCGCTGGAAAACAGCGTGAAGGAGTTGCTCGGGAAACGTTGCTCCGCGCTTTCGGGCGGTGAGCTGCGCCGAGTGTACTTATGGTCGGCGATTTCACGCAAGTCGTCAGTTTTGGTACTCGACGAGCCCACGACTGGGTTAGACGCTGTAAGCCGCGCCGAGCTTGCGGCCTATGTTAAGCGCAACAAGCAAAGCCAGCTGATCATCGTTGTCTCTCACGATGACGAGATGGTCGGCGCGGTAGAAGGGGTAGTGGATTTAGGCAGCATGTACCAGGGTAAATGATGACAAGTGTAGTGCTACCCAACTGGCAGAGATAACAAAAAGGCGATGCAGATGCACGTAGCATTCAGGCGGTTCGGACTCGGTGCCTTCACGCCATCGCAACGCTTTCAGATATAGTTCTCGTTCTCTTACTAAAGGAAACTTTAGTCTACGTCATCTTGTCGAGACAGAGGTGAAGCGAAGTGTTGTCGCGACGTATCTTATTCCAGGTGGCTCAGTATCAGCGTGAGAATCGCACCAAAGTGTACTTACGATTCTCGTGTCCCACGGACAACATGAGCTGAGCATTGAGGTTCCACCCTTTGCTGCAACTACACGGGGTTGGACGGCAATGAATATGCCGGGCCGCATACCACGCGCAGCGGGGGTCCATGTCCCAGTATGTTGCCTACAGCAGCCTCGATGTCCACGCACACATCATCTCTGCCTTCGCGTTCAATCCATTTGCCGGAGAGTGCGAGGGTTGCCAGGCCGTAGAATTCGAGCCGAACAAATGAAATGCGGTATCAGCGCATAGGATTAAACTGACGATTGCTTTGCACTGAGAATACGCTTGGAAAGCCGCTATGGGTGGCGGCCCGGGTTAAATAGAGAAGCCCGTCCGATCACTTTCATGTGGCGAACGGTCGGGCTTCTTATTCCACTTGCCAATGCTCGGCTCATATTGGAAGAAAGCTACGCTAATGTTTGCGTGACACTCCTATTTTCTCCGAAGAAAGAGTCGGATAATGAAGAATAGAATTAAAAAAGGTGCCAGATATAACGCAAGTATAAAGGCTAATCCAACGAGACCTTGCAATAATGGCATAACTCCTCCCAGACACGAGATTTTGGTATTTGTTCCCATCTTATTCTGAATTGGACCAAATAGTTCCTAGCCACAAAACTACTCGTCAACTGGATCGCACCAATCTGCTGGCAAAACACAGCTTGATTCTTTATCGACATAGCACCAATCCGCAACAGGGCACTCGGCGATGTCGTAAAAATTGCATATATCAACTCCAAGACAACAAGGCTCAACGGGAGGATGTTCATTTGAACCAACAGGATGGATATGCTTCATAACAGCTCCTCACCTTAATCCAATTAGAGACTACGTTTGATCAATGCCACAGTGATCTACAACGCAGATGCTGCCGCCATCCATGTCATAGTCGCAGTAATCGTATGCACCACAGCCATCTGCTTTATCATAAACAGTACAGATGTCAGTAATGCCCAAGAGGCAGTCAAAAGACATCGGCTTCACGCCTGCCTCGTCGCCACTTCCTGGATTAATCGGATGAATATGCTTCACGACTACCTCCCTTTGAGTGCAGAAAAACCTCAATATTGTGTATAACAAACCAAGATGTCTAGTTCACCATATTTCTAGAATGGTTTCGGCGAACGTAGCAATAAGCTTCGCAGACGGTAATCAGAAGAACGAACACCTCCACAATGGTGACAGCAATGCGCTGAACCGCTTATTCCGATACAGTAGCTTCTCGTTGATTTTTCTCCTGCGAAGATGAGTGGCGGGAAATAAGGTCAAAAGCCATCTCGTAGCACATTTTTCTATATTCACATGATGCAGGGTGTAGACTCTTGGGCAAGTAGCCGTGCTCGTCTGCAGCCTCCCAGCTACAGCCCCCACCACAGAAAGACCGAGCCCAACAGTCCGTACAGTCAATTCTTTTTTCGACACCCTGACTCCAGTTTTCAATATACCTAGTTTCGTCAATTCCGGTGACGATGTTGCCCATTTTGAATCGCATCATCCCGACAAACCTGTGACAGGGGTATACGTCCCCTTCGGGAGTCACGGAAATAAAACGCCTGCCAGCCCCGCATCCGACAAAGGCGATCCTGTTGCTCATAATCAAATCAACTGCAGTTTTCAATGTTCTAAACAAGGGCTTTTCCCCTTGATCAATCTGTTTGAGATATTGATCCGCCAAATCTATTAGGCCCGCCCTGATTTTGTTTAATGAGTGTTCGTCGAGTTTGATATTCTCATCGAATGAGCTCACGGGCGAGAAGTAAATCCTTCTGAAGCCCATCTCTTTAAACTGAAGATAGTCTTCAACAAGGTTACAGTTATAATTTGTTAAGGTCGCTCTTGCGCCGAAGGGGAACGACTCGGAAAAACGACGAACGTTTTTGTCGATATCGGAGAAAGAGCCGCCTCCCGTCTTGTACGGGCGCGATGCATCGTGCTTGCATCCTGTACCATCGAGACTAATCAGAACAGAAAACCCGTGCTCCTTGAAAGAATTCACAGCAGTGTCATTCAAAAGCGTTCCGTTGGTCGTAATAGAATAGGTAAAGTTTCTATTGGGGTATATTCTTTTTGAATAGTCGACCGTTTTCCATATCAGCGGCTCGTTAATCATGGGTTCCCCACCAAAAAAGACGATCGCAAGCGTTTCGTTTTCCGATGAACTTGCGACGAGGTAGTCGACCGCCTTGAAGGCTATCTCGTCTGTCATCAGCAGAGGAGACGTTCCATAATCTCCTTTACCGGCAAAACAGTAACTACAACCAAGGTTGCATGCATGTGAAACGTGGAGTTCGATGGATCTAAGTTTTCGAGGCGTGTCTTTTGTTAAGAAAGTCCGCTCAGACAATCGTTGATACTCATCAATGTCGTCTTCAAGTTCTGCTATGGTCGTTTGGTCGTAGCCTTTCGCAGCAAGTGACTTTGTTAGCAACTTCGAGTTGACCGTTCTTCCCGATGCTTCAAATATGCGAAGCGCATCTTCTGATGCTTGGTCAACCTGAAAGCAATTGCGAGTGACCTCATCGAAGCAGTAACGACGATCACTTACTGAGAAAAAATGCATACGTTCCTCAATTTCATGCTGGACTGGCACTAACCTTGTTTATTGTTGCGCAGCTATAAAAAACCACCAGCGGGGATTCGGTGTGCGGCCCAATCGGACTCCCAAAAGGTTCTATTTGAGACTGGCAAGCTTTGTGTTGTTGGCACTTCGACAGCGCTCTTTATTCCAACATGGAGCCTCGCAGTTTGAGTCGACTTGCCTCTGGAAGGTCCGATCTTAACTTGATTTAGGATGAAAACAGATTACAGGTGCGCTCCTCTAGAAAGAAAGGAAACCAATCGCCGCCTTTCACCAGGAAAGTTTTTATAGCCCACCTCGAGCAAAATGAAAGATGCGAGAGCGATTGGGGAACAACGCGAATCTCCCCTTTTGGGTGGGAGCGAGCCTTCAGCCACCGGCGAACGACTCGCCCTGGTCAGAATCTGGAAGTGGTGCCGGGCCGCTTGGGCCTCCCCGGTGACTTCGTGGGGCTTACCTGCCTGACGTCGAGGAGTACATCCGCAAGATTCGTTCCCTATGCCGTTTGCTCTCACGCCCGCTTTAGTTCCAAGTCGGGCGAGCCGCCGCGCTCATGCGACCCGTGGCGGCGACACGTCGACGCCGCGCTCGCTGAGCACATCTTCGGTCGCGGGCGAGCACGAGGTCGCGCCGGCGCATCCGCTGGGACTGCTGTGCGTGCAAAACGGCTACGTGGTGAGCGTCCCGCGCTGGATTCAGCCGAGTGAGGAAGGCGTTGAGATCGGCGCGCTGGCAACGGGGGAGGGCGGCATCACCGACGACGTCTCGGCCCACCATGCCCATATCTGGTGCGATGCTCAAAATATCTGGCACGTCGAGGACTTGTCGTCCACCAACGGAACCATGGTGGTAAACGGCGCGACGAACGTCTGCATCCAGGTCGAGCCCGGCCGCTCCGCTCAGCTCAACCCCGGCGACGAGCTCAGACTTGGCGAATCCACCACCTACGCTATCCTCCTCGGCGTCGGCGCCCTCTAGTCGGCAGATGGGGACGTTCCTTTTATGCCGGCACTCCGGGACACTCCATGGCGCGCCAGGGCCAATCGCCCGGGGACGAAGCGTTCATTTTGGCCCTTGGCGGTCACCCGAGGTAAACCTTTACCGCCCACCTATATTTGTCGAAATTACACTTGGCGGCGGGGTACAATAAACCCGCATGCGGATTTCCGTTGCGGGTGCCTCCCATCGCCGGGGCGTGCCCGGGAGCATCCGGCATGCGGCCTTTGCGGCGCTCGGTCATGTGCAAGACGGGCAGCTGGGCCTGTGGAGTGCGTGCAGCCCTCCTCGCCTCGGCATGCCTTCTCTCCACGCCATGTACCTGCTGCTCAGCCTGCCTGCCAGATGATGGAAGCAACAGCGAAAATCCCATCACGCCAATATCCCGGCGATCGCCGGGGCCTGTATACCTATATGAGAGGAGAGGGGTATATGGCGCGTAAGTTTAAGTCTATGGACGGCAACGAGGCGGCCGCATATGTTTCGTATGCGTACACCGAGGTAGCGGGAATCTATCCCATTACGCCGTCCAGCCCGATGGCCGACCATGTCGACCAGTGGGCGGCCCAGGGTCGCAAGAATATCTTCGGCACCCCGGTCAAGGTCGTCGAGATGGAGTCCGAGGCAGGTGCAGCCGGTACCGTTCACGGTTCGCTGGGCGCCGGTGCTCTGACCACCACCTACACGGCTTCTCAGGGCCTGCTCCTGATGATCCCGAACATGTACAAGATCGCGGGTGAGCAGCTCCCGGGCGTCTTCCACGTCTCCGCGCGTTGCGTCGCTTCCCACGCCCTGAACATCTTCGGTGATCACTCCGACGTCATGGCCTGCCGCCAGACCGGTTTCGCCATGCTCGCCGAGGGCAACGTCCAGGAGGTCATGGACCTCTCGCCGGTGGCTCACCTTGCCGCCATCGAGGGTAAGACCCCGTTCCTTAACTTCTTCGACGGCTTCCGCACCAGCCACGAGATCCAGAAGGTCGCCATGTGGGACTACAAGGATCTTGCCGAGATGTGCGACATGGACGCCGTCCAGGCTTTCCGCGATCACGCGCTCAACCCTGAGCACCCGCACACCCGCGGCAGCCACGAGAACGGCGACATCTTCTTCCAGAACCGCGAGGCCTGCAACAAGGTCTACGACGAGCTTCCCGCCGTCGTCGAGGGCTACATGAAGAAGATCAACGAAAAGCTCGGCACCGATTACGGCCTGTTCAACTACTACGGCGCTCCCGATGCCGATCGTGTCGTCGTGTGCATGGGCTCCTTCTGCGACGTGCTCGAGGAAGTCATCGACTACCTCAACGCTCACGGCGAGAAGGTCGGCCTGGTCAAGGTTCGCCTGTTCCGTCCGTTCTCCATCAAGCACTTTGTCGACGTTCTCCCCGAGACCGTCCAGAAGATCGCCGTCATGGACCGCACCAAGGAGCCGGGTTCCATCGGCGAGCCGCTCTACCAGGACGTCGTCTCCGCTCTCTACGAGGCCGGCAAGACGGGCATCAAGGTCGTCGGCGGCCGTTACGGCCTGGGCAGCAAGGACACGCCTCCCGCGTCCGCGTTCGCTGTCTTCGAGGAGCTTAAGAAGGACGAGCCTAAGCGCGAGTTCACCATCGGCATTGTCGATGACGTGACCAACCTGAGCCTGCCCGAGGTCGAGGATGCGCCCAATACCGCAGCCCCCGGCACCATCGAGTGCAAGTTCTGGGGTCTGGGTGGCGACGGTACCGTCGGCGCCAACAAGAACTCGATCAAGATCATCGGCGACCACACCGACAAGTACGTTCAGGCCTACTTCCAGTACGACTCCAAGAAGACCGGCGGCGTGACCATCAGCCACC
>CABSDO010000048.1 GCA_902476475.1 uncultured Collinsella sp.
TCTATGCCTTGCCTTTTTCATGCCAACTTGTTCGCTCTGGACGTCGCTCGCTGACATTGCCAAAACATCGGCGTTTCCTTGGTTGTCAAATGATCCGTAGGGAGTCATTGGTGACATTGCCTTGATATTTTATTCAGTCGGCTGTTATGGCATTTGAGCTGCTTACCTGCTTAAGGTAATTGACGGCATATATCTGCTATTGAAAATATTGCTCGAAAAAACGTCCAAGAAGTCGCGGGGCCATTTTTGGTGCATCGCGCGTCAAGTGATTTGGCAAGTTCTTGGTTAGATATTGGTCAGTTTTGGGTCAACCTTGCCAAAAGCTTGACGAATGCAGATTTAGACGTCGATGAATGAACATTTCAGGCAGGTTCCAAGCAAAAATCTGGGCTGATTCTCGATAATTGCCTTCAATCGTCTCTTGCCAAGCGCTGGCCTCGCGTACAATCTGCTCCGACATTCGCGCGCCGTCCGGCGCTTAAGAGGGGAGGGCCCCATGGCAAACGAGATTTGGACCATCAAGCGTTGTCTCGAGTGGACCAAGGAGTACCTGGCCGAGCGCGGCGAGGAGCATCCCCGTCTTTCTGCCGAGTGGCTGCTGTGCGCCGCCACGGGCCTGGCGCGCATTGACCTATATATGCGTATGGACGAGACGCTTAACGCGGCCCAGCTCGAGACCATGCATGCGGCCGTTGTCCGCCGCGCTAAGGGCGAGCCGCTGCAATACATCACGGGCAGCACGCAGTTTCGCATGATCGACGTCGCGTGCGCCCCCGGTGTGCTCATCCCGCGCCCCGAGACCGAGATGCTCGTCGAAGAAGTTCTGAACTATCTGGATGCCGAGGTGCTGAGCCCCGAGGCCGCTGCCCGCCAGCGCGTGGAGCTGCCTTGGAATGATGAGGTCGAGCAGGCCCGCAAGGCAGAAGCCGCATTGGCCGACGAACGCGCAACCGCCGAGCGCCGTGCCGCCAATCTGACGGCTGCCGAAGAAGCGGCGCTGGGGAGCGACGTTCTGGGCAGCCGCGCTTATGCTGAGGAGTTGGCTGACCGCGGGGCAGAGGAGGCCGCCGCGCAGGCGGCAGAAGCCGAGGCCGCGCAGTCCGCTGAGCCCGAGCTCGACGAATACGGCATCGCCATCGAGAGCGGCGATGCGTCTGAGGACGCACCTCTTGCCTCCGACGCCGCCAGTGCCCCCGAGCAGGAGCCCGCCGAGACCGCCGAGCCCGCCCCGACCGAGCCCCGCATCGCCCGCGTTCTCGAGGTCGGCTGCGGCACGGGCTGCATCTCGCTTTCCCTTGCCTGGGAGCGCCGCGGCCACGTTACCTGCACTGCTACCGATATCGAGCCGCGCGCCATCGACCTTGCTACCAAGAACCGTGATGCGCTTGGCCTCACGTCCGACGAGGTTGCCTTCAGCCTCACAAACCTGGTGAGCTCCATTCCCCGCGAAGAGTGGGGCACCTTTGACGTACTCGTCTCCAACCCGCCCTACATCCCCACCGATGTCATGCGCTCGCTGCCGCACGAGGTCAAGGACTTTGAGCCCGATCTGGCGCTCGAGGGCGGTGCCGACGGTCTCGATATCTTCCGCCGCCTGCTCAACGCGGCGCCCTACATGCTGCGTGCCGGCGGCCTGTTTGCCTGCGAGCTCTACGAGGGCGCGCTCGACGCCGCGGCCGAGCTCTGTCGTCAAGCAGGCCTTTCGGACGTGCGTATCGTCCATGACCTCACCGATCGCCCCCGCATTGTCCGAGCCATCGTCACCGAGCCCAAGCAACGCCAGTAATATTTATTAACTAGTTAGCAAAAATTATAAAGTAGTTTATAATTAGGACGGCTGAAAGAGGTCGGCCCATGCAACCTCCTACCTTTCGGGAAATCATTGCCCTACTCAAGCACGATGGATTCGTGAAGGTCGCGCAAGTCGGTAGTCATGCTAAGTATGTTTCTGGTGACCGCGTTGTCACCGTGAACGGCTCTGGTGGTGATCGACCAAAGAAGGGCACGTGGGCAAGTATTCGTCGCCAAGCTGGATGGTAGTTGGAGGCAAAATGAGGCAGCGATTTACCTATGACTGCGTTCTCATAAAAGAAGACGATGGTTACTGCGCTAGCTTCCCGCAGATTCCCGGCGCCTTTGCCGATGGCGATACGCGCGAAGAAGCGATTGCCCATGCCACCGAGGCGCTGATGGCGTTTTTGGCCGACGACCTCAACAACGGTTTGACTCCGGCAGGGTACGAACGCTCGGCCGAGGTCGTGGCCCTTTCAGTCGAAATCGACCACGAGGACGCTCGGGAAGCGGCGTGCCGAACATTTAAAGACGCAGCGCTGGACCTCAAAGTCTCCGCTCCGCGGATTACCGCGCTGGTCAAAGCCGGAAAGCTCGATGTTGAACTCGTCGACGGCCGTCGGATGATAACGATAGGCAGCATCGAGCGCTACGCCGCCCAAGAACGCCACGCCGGCAGGCCAAAGAAGTTCGTCGCAGTCCAATAACCCCCTCACTTTCACCGACTACTAGAGCCGCTCACCAAACCAACATGCGCTCTGGGCAAATAGGTTGAACGTTTCGTGCGAGAATGCCCCACAGTAAACAAACTTGCACCAGAGCGTAAGGGGCTGGCATACACATGCAGACGGTCTATCGGGTATACGAGGGAACGCGCGAGCCGCATCGGCTTGCCGTCGAGCGCACGGCCGAGGTGCTCGGCCGCGGCGGCCTGGCTTTGATCCCGACCGAGACCGTCTACGGTGTCGCCGTGGCAGTCAACGCCTTCTCGGACGCCGTGCCCCAAGATACAAGCGAATTCCCATCGTGGCCGCGCGATCCGCAGGCTGCCGTCAATGGCGCCGCAGTCCCTGCGCTCGGCACCGGCTATCGCCGTATCTTCACTCTCAAGCAACGTGAACTCACGCAAACCGTCGCTTGGCTGGTCGATGGCGTCGAAGCACTCGACCGCTATGGCGTGGATATCCCGGAAGATGCCCGCATACTCGCGCGACGATGCTGGCCGGGAGCCCTGACTATCGTGGTCAAGGCAGCCCCCTGCGTGCCGACCTTTATGCGCGCTGCCGACGACACGGTGGCACTTCGCGCTTCGGCCTCGCCCGTGGTGCAGGCGCTCATTCGCGCCTGTGGCAGCCCCCTTGCCTGCACCAGCGCCAACACGCATGGCGCGCCCGCGCCGGCAAGTTTTATCACGGTGGAGGGTCGCATCCTGGAGGGGGTCGATGTTGCCGTCGACGCCGGTGAGACCCCGTGTCGCGACGCCTCGACCATCGTGTCGTTTCAGCACGGCGAGCTCCAGATCCTGCGCCAAGGCGCACTTCCCGCATCAGAGATCGAACGGGTCCTGTCCGACCCGATGCAATAGAAAGGTTTAAGCGATGTCGTTGAATCTGGGCAGCCTGGGCATGGAAGATGCCTCGTTTGACTTTGGCGGTTCCTACATCATGGCGCTCGACTGCGGCACCACCTCGGTACTTGCGACCATCGTCGACGAGTACGGATGCATCGTCGCGCAGGCACGTCGCAGCGTCAAAACCAGCTTCCCGCGTCCCGGCTGGGTGGAGCAAGACCCCATGGCGGTCCTTGCTAGCCAGATCGGCGTGATGATGGAGGTCCAGTTTAAGAGCGGCATCCATTCTGACCGCATCGCCGCCATCGGTATCTCCAACCAGCGCGAGACCACGGTGGTGTGGGACCGCATAAGCGGCCAACCCATCTATAACGCCATCGTGTGGCAATGCCGTCGCACCGCACCTCTGATCGACGAGCTGGTCGAGCGGGGCGCAGAAGAGCTGGTGCGCTCCCGCACGGGACTCACACTCGATCCGTATTTCTCGGCTTCCAAGGTGCAGTGGATCCTCGACAACGTCGACGGTGCGCGTGAGAGCGCGGCGGCGGGCGACCTCATGTTCGGCACCATCGACACCTGGCTCATCTACAACCTCACCGGCAGTCAGGTCTTTGCCACCGACTACACCAATGCCAGCCGCACGGCGCTCTTTAATATCCATACGCTCGATTGGGACGACGACCTGCTGGCGCTCTTTGACGTTCCACGTTCCATGATGCCCGAGGTTCGTTGGAGCTCGGGCGACTACGGTCGCGTCGCGAGCGACATCATGACCAACATGCCGCCCATCATGGGCGTGGCGGGCGATCAGCAGGCGTCGCTGTTCGGCCACTGCTGCTTCCATCCCGGCCAGACCAAAAACACCTATGGCACGGGTTGCTTTATGCTCATGAACACCGGCGACGAGGTCGTCGAATCCAAGAACGGTCTGGTCTCCACGATCGGTATCGCCGCGGACGGCAAGATCAGCTATGCGCTCGAGGGTTCTATCTTTGCCGCCGGCTCAACCATGAACTGGCTGCGCAACAACATGGGCATCATCTCGAGTGTGAGCGAGTCCGCGCAACTCGCCGCTTCGATCAACGACAACGAGGGCTGCTACTTCGTCCCCGCCTTCGCTGGCCTGGGCGCTCCCTGGTGGGACCCGCGTGCCCGCGGTATCGTGTGCGGCCTGACCGGTGCCTCGAGTCGCGCGACCATTGTGCGTGCGGCCTGCGAGTCCATGGCCTACCAGAGTTATGACGTGCTGCGCGCCATGGAGCAGGACGTGGGACTTTCGATTGAGCGCCTGTCCGTCGATGGCGGCGCCTCGCGCAACGAGTTCATCATGCAATTCCAGGCCGACCTGCTGGATATCCCCGTGCTGCAATGCGAGACGGTGGAGACCACGGCAATCGGTGCCGCGTACTTGGCGGGTCTTGCCGTCGGCTATTGGGAAGACCTGGAGGAGCTGGAGCAAAATGCCCAGATCGTTAGGACCTTTCTTCCCCATATGTCCGCCGAGCGTCGCGAGCAAAACCTTGCGGGCTGGCGTGATGCAGTCAAGCGCTCGCTCAGTACCGCACAGTAGGGCTGCGATGGGCTGCTCGATACAACAAACCGCTAAACTTATGCATGGCGTGCGGCGGCAACATTGCTGCGCGCCTTGTCAGCAAGGCCGTTTTGCGGCCGCAACGAAAGGGGCAATCAACCCATGACCGTCACCTACGATGCGTCCCGTGTGACGCTTGTCGATCATCCGCTCGTCCAGCACAAGCTGTCGATCCTGCGCGACAAAAACACCGGCACCAACCAGTTCCGCCAGCTCGTGCGCGAACTCGCGCTTTTTGACGGCTACGAGGCCATGCGCGACCTGCCTATGGAAGACGTCGAGGTCGAGACCCCCATCACTACCGCCACGTTCAAACAGCTCGCCGGCAAGAAACTCGCCATCGTGCCCATTCTGCGTGCGGGCCTTGGCATGGTCGACGGCATTCTCGACCTGGTGCCCTCCGCTCGCGTAGGCCACATCGGTATGGAACGCGACGAGGTTACCCATGAGCCGCATGAGTATTACTGCAAGATGCCCAAGGATATCGACCAGCGCATCTGCCTGGTTGTCGACCCCATGCTCGCCACGGGCGGTTCGGCCGAGATGGCCATCAGCTACCTGCGCGAGCGCGGTGTCAAGGACATCCGCATGCTGTGCATCGTCGCTGCCCCCGAGGGCCTCAAGTCGCTGACCGAGAAGGACCCAGATGTGCATATCTATACCTGCGCTATCGATGACCATCTCAACGAGGCTGCCTACATCGTTCCCGGCCTGGGCGACGCCGGCGATCGCATCTACGGCACGCTCTAGTCGCTGGGCTAAGACGGCCGCGGCTGCAAATAGGAAGAAATGGTGCGCGCGGGCAAGTAGAAGACGCCTGTGCGCACCTTTAGTTAATGGACGTTTTGCCCTGCAGGGTTCGAGAAAAACGTATTACCGTACCTGCGGCATAAAGAAGGTCTTAAGAAAACGAACAGGTGCGTATTAACCGATGCTTTTTCGGTTGTACTTTAGCGATTGGCTCGTACAATAGTCACCAATGTTTGGCGGGAACTGTTCTGTGAGGCGTTAAAAAAGGAAAGTGAGGACGCCAATGTTTCAGATAGCCGATCTGCTCGCTATCGTTGCAGGCGCCATCGCGGGCGCGGTCGCCTTTCTTCCCTTTGTCTTTACGCTCAAGCCGGTTCTTGACGATAAGCAGAATGCGGACATGCTCAAGGGTATGGTGAGTCTGGCGGTCTCGGCGATCGCCCTGCTCGTCTTTACCTTGGTTGTGTTTGTGTTGTTCGGAGAGGCATTTCGCATGTTCCTCCTGGGCGAGGCGATCGGCTTCGTGGCCTTTATGGCCGCCTGCACGGTTCGTGTCGCCAAGGCGCTGCGAGATCCTCATGAGGTCGAAAGGTAAGTCGTGGAAATTTTTGAAAAGCTGCCTGATGAGATTAATCATCTGGTCAGCGAGTTCAGCTCCACCCCTGTCGTGGGCGATCTGAGCTGCGGCATCACGCAGTACTCGTTTTGGCTGATCGTCTCCACGATCGTGCTCCTGATCGTCCTGGCCGTGTTCAAGAAGAAGCAGACCCTGGTTCCCAAGGGCTTCTTCGTCAACGGTTTCGAGTACATCATCGAGTACGTCGAGAACGATATCGGCAAGGGCGTCGTGGGTGAGAACTGGAAGAAGCACTTCCCGTTCCTGTGCTCGCTTTTCCTGTTCATCCTGATCAATAACATGATCGGCCTGATCCCGGGAATGAAGCCCGGCACCGGCGCAATCGGCTCCACCGCCGCGCTCGCCATCTTCGCTTTCGTGTACTTCATCTACTACGGATGCAAGGCTCACGGCGTGATCGGCTACATCAAGAGCCTCGCCCCGCAGGGCGTGAGCTTCCCGATGAACGTGCTCGTGTGGGTCGTCGAGCTTTTCTCGACCTTCCTGCGCCTCATCACGCTCGCCGTCCGTCTGTTCTGCAACATGTTCGCAGGACACGTGGTCATGGGCTCGTTCGCCATCATGGCGAGCATGTTCATGCAGCCGCTGCTTCAGCAGGTTTCCGCGGCCCACGCCGTCGGCGCCCTGCCTTCGCTTGCCTGGCTTGCCATCCTCATCCTGATCTATGCGATCGAGCTTGTGGTCGGCGCCATCCAGGCTTACGTCTTCACGGTTCTTACCGCCGTGTATGTCTCCGAGGCAGAGGAGGTCGCGGAGGAGGAGTAGTCTTCCATTCGCGCCTTAAAGGTAAGGCAATTCGTTAAACCGCCGGTGCCCGTACCCATGGAGCCCGGCAGTTATAAAAAGGTTATCCTGCGTGAAATAAGACACGCACGACAAAGGAGGAATCGTGGGAGTTATCGGTTACGGTCTCGGTGTTATCGGCGCTGGTCTTGCTATCGGCCTGTCTGCTCTGGGTGCTACGGGTGCTATGGCCCGTCAGCCTGAGGTCCAGGGCCGCGTGTTCACCGTCTTCATCATGGGCTCCGCCTTCGGCGAGGCTCTGGCTCTGATCGGCTTCGTTGTCGCGCTGATCGTTAAATAGCACGGAGCGTCAAGTATGAATCTTTCATCCCAGAAGAGCGCGATCGCACTCTCCGCGTCCGCGGCCGCGCTGCTCATGCCGGTTTCCGCGTTCGCTGAGGACGGCGCTGCCGGTGCGGACATCCTCATCCCTAAGATGGCGGAGTTCATCCCGGCGCTTATCGCCTTCCTGATTATCTGGATCGTGCTGGCCAAGGTCGCCCTGCCGGGCATCATGAAAACCATGGAGGAGCGCGGCAAGAAGATCGAGGAGAGCCTCGACGAGGCCGAGAAGACCAAGCAGGAGGCTATCGCCAAGCGCGCTGAGTCCGACTCGATCGTCACCGACGCCCGTCGTCAGGCTGCCGACATCGTTCTCGAGGCCCGTAAGGACGCCGAGTCCGAGCGCGCCCGTATCATCGAGGCTGCTCACAAGGAGGCCGAGGAGATCATCGCCAAGGCCCATACGACCGTCGAGGACGAGCGCAAGTCCATCTACGCCGGTGCCGCGAGCTCCATCGCCGACCTGTCCGTTGCCGTCGCCACCAAGATCGTGGGCGAGGCACTTGAGGACGAGGCCGAGCAGAAAAAGCTCATCGAGCGCTACATCCAGGAAGCAGGTAGCCTGAATGCCGACTAGCCGCTATCAGGACAAGGTGCTCGAGACCTACGCGCGCTCCCTTCTGGAAGCCGCTAAGGCCGAGAACCATGTGTTCGAGGACCTCGAGATGATCGAGCGTCTGGCTAGCGCCAGCCCCGAGATCATCGCCGTGCTCGATACCATGTCCAAGCGCGACCAGCTCGACCTTCTTCCCAAGGTGGCAGCTGCCTTTAAGTATGTTGCCGAGGAAGACGAGGATGTAGTGGGCGTGACCGTCACCACGGCGATCCCGCTCGACGACGAGCTGCGTCAAACCATCACTAAGAAATGCGAGCAGGACTTCGGCCGCAAGGTATTCCTTATCGAGCAGGTCGACCCGTCTATCGTGGGCGGCCTGGTGCTCGAGGCCCGCGGCGAGCGTCGTGACATTTCCGTCAAGACGCAGCTGCGCATCGCGCAGGAGACCCTCGCAAACTCTGCTAATTCGTACGGAGGTGAAGCCTAATGTCCGAAACCCTCAATGCCCAGGATATCGCCAAGAAACTGCAGGAGCAGCTCACGAGCCTCTCCGCGACGGTCGATACGCATGAGGTTTCAACGGTCGACGAGGTAGGCGACGGCATCGCGCGCGTCTCCGGCCTCAAGAGCGCCATGGCAGGCGAGCTTCTGGAGTTCAAGAGCTCCGATACCGGTGAGACCGTCTTCGGCCTTGCCCAGAACCTTGACCGCGACGAGGTCGGCGCCGTTCTGTTTGGTGCCGTCGACTCCATCAAGGAAGGCGACGAGTGCCGCACCACTGGCCGCATTATGGATATCCCCGTGAGCCGTGCCATGCTCGGCCGCGTCGTCAATCCGCTCGGCCAGCCCATCGACGGCTTGGGCGACATCGTTGCCACGCACCGTCGTCCTATCGAGTTCAAGGCCCCCGGCGTCATCGACCGTACCCCGGTGTGCGAGCCGGTTCAGACTGGCCTGTTGGCCATCGACTCCATGGTGCCTATCGGCCGCGGTCAGCGTGAGCTCATCATCGGCGACCGTAAGACCGGTAAGACCGCCATCGCCATCGACGCTATCCTCAACCAGCGCGGCAAGGGCATGGTCTGCATCTATGTCGCCATCGGCCAGAAGGCCTCCACGGTTGCCAACATCCGCGAGACCCTCGCTCAGCACGGTGCGCTCGACTACACCATCATCGTTTCGGCCACCGCCGCCGATTCCGCCCCTATGCAGTACATCGCGCCTATGGCCGGTGCCGCTATCGGCGAGTTCTTCATGTACAACGGCGAGGACGGCAAGCCCGCTAGCGAGACCAACCCCGGCGGCCACGTGCTCGTCATCTACGATGACCTGTCCAAGCAGGCCGTGGCCTACCGTCAGATGTCGCTGACGCTGCATCGTCCGCCCGGACGCGAGGCCTATCCTGGCGACATCTTCTACCTGCACTCTCGTCTGCTCGAACGTGCCGTCAAGATGTCCAAGAAGAACGGCTACGGCTCCATGACGGCACTGCCGATCATCGAGACCCAGGACGGCGACGTCTCGGCCTACATTCCGACCAACGTCATTTCCATTACCGATGGTCAGATCTATCTGCAGTCCGAGCTCTTCTTCCAGGGTCAGCGCCCGGCAGTCGACGTGGGCATTTCCGTGTCCCGCGTTGGTGGCGACGCGCAGACCAAGGCTATGAAGCAGGTCGCCGGTAACCTCCGTCTGGACCTCGCTTCGTACCAGGAGCTCGCCGGCTTTACGCAGTTCGGCTCCGACCTCGACGAGGCTACTCAGAAGCAGCTGACCCATGGTGCCCGCATGACCGAGCTCCTGAAGCAGCCGCGCTACAAGCCGTTTGAGGTTGGCGAGCAGATCGTTACGCTGTTCGCTGGCAACGAGGGCTTCCTGGATGACCTGGAGATTGCCGACGTGCTGCCTTTCCGTGCCGATCTCATCGAGTACATGGACAATGGCTTTGGCTCGCTGCTCGACAAGGTTCGCGCCAAGAAGATCGATGATGACACCAAGGCTGAGCTCTTGCGCGTCATCGGCGACTTCAAGCAGCAGTTCATGGCCAAGCACCATTCGGATGTTTCTGGATCAGAGGAGAACTAAGCCCCATGGCCAACCTTCGCGACATTAAGAAGCGAATCTCCTCGGTTACCACGACCAAGCAGATCACGCGCACGATGGAGATGGTCTCTACGGCCAAGATCCGTCGTGCCCTCGATCGCTCCAAGCAGGCCGAGCCCTATAAGGAGGCGCTGACCGACGTCATGTTGACGGTCGCCGGCGACGCCTCCTGTTCGGGCACCGATCCCATGCTGCAGAAGCATGAGAGCGTCAAGCATGGCCTGATTGTCGTTATTGCCTCGGACCGCGGCCTTGCCGGCGGTTTCAATACGACGGTGGAGCGTACGGCCGAAAAGCTCGCCGCTTCTTGGGCGAACGACGGCATCGAGTGCGAGATCATCGCGTGTGGGCGCAAACCGGCCACGTATTTCCGTGACCGCGCAAACGTCGTCATGCACTTTGAGGGCAACTCCTCTGAGCCCGATTTCAATCAGGCCCGCATGATCTCCTCTCATATCTGCGATGCGTATCGTGCCGGTGAGCTTGACCGTGTCGAGCTTGTCTACCACCACGCCAAGAACCGCGTGGATCAGGAGCTTCGCGTCGAGCATCTGTTGCCGCTCGACCCCGAGATGATCGCTATGGCCCACGGTCCGCGTAAGAACGAGACCGACGCCCCTAAGCGCATCTCGTCCACGTTCGAGTTCGTGCCCTCTCCCGAGCATGTTCTCGGCAAGCTTGTGCCGTCTTATATCCTGACGGTCATCTACCAGGCCCTGATCGATTCGGCGGCTGCCGAGCAGGGTGCACGCCGCAAGGCCATGCACTCCGCGACGGAAAACGCCACCGCGATCATCTCGACCCTTACCCGCACGTATAGTCGCGTGCGCCAGGCTTCGATCACGACCGAGATTAACGAGATCGTCGGCGGAGCCTCAGCATTGGAGGAACAGTAATGGCTAATAACACCGTAAAGCTTGCGGTCGAGGAAGCCACCAAGAAGACGACTGCCGGTGATGGTCGCATCGTGCGAATCATCGGCCCTGTCGTCGACGTCAAGTTTGACGGCGCGGTGCCCCCGATCTACAACGCGCTCACGGTCGAGGCCGAGACCCCGATCGGTCATCTGAGCACGATCCTCGAGGTCGAGAGCCAGCTTCCGGGCGGCGTCGTCCGCACGGTCGCCATGTCCTCGACCGACGGCCTGCAGCGCGGCCTCATCGCCACCGATACCGGTGAGCCCATGAAGATGCCTGTTGGCCCCAAGACGCTCGGCCGTATTTGGAACGTCATGGGCAAGCCCGTCGACGGCAAGCCCATGCCCGAGGTGGAGGAGTTCTACCCCATCCACCATGCAGCGCCCCGTTTCGACGAGCTCACCACCAAGACCGAGATCTTCGAGACCGGCATCAAGGCCGTCGACCTGCTCGAGCCCTACATCCGTGGCGGCAAGACGGGCCTGTTCGGCGGCGCCGGCGTCGGCAAGACCGTTTTGATTCAGGAGCTCATCAACAACCTCGCCCAGGAGCACGGCGGCACTTCGGTGTTCACCGGCGTCGGCGAGCGTACCCGCGAGGGCACCGACCTGTTCCTCGAGATGAGCGAGTCTGGCGTTATCGACAAGACTTGCTTGGTCTATGGTCAGATGAACGAGCCGCCCGGAGCGCGTCTGCGCATCGGTCTGGCCGGCCTTACTACCGCTGAGTATTTCCGTGATCGTGGCCAGGACGTTCTGCTGTTCATCGACAACATCTTCCGCTTCTCCCAGGCAGGTTCCGAGGTTTCCGCACTGCTGGGCCGTATGCCGTCCGCCGTTGGTTACCAGCCCACGCTGGCAACCGAGATGGGCGACCTCCAGGAGCGCATTACCTCGACCAAGACGGGCTCCATTACCTCCGTCCAGGCTGTCTACGTCCCCGCAGACGACCTGACCGACCCGGCGCCTGCCACGACGTTTACGCACCTCGACGCCACCACGGTTCTTTCGCGTAGCATTTCGTCGCTCGGCCTGTTCCCGGCTATCGACCCGCTTGCATCTTCCTCCGACGCTCTCGATCCCTCGATCGTCGGCGAGGAGCACTACCGTGTCGCCGTCAAGGTCCAGGAGCTCCTGCAGGAGTACTCCGACCTTCAGGACATCATCGCCATTCTGGGTATGGACGAGCTGTCCGAGGAGCAGCGCCTTACGGTCAACCGTGCCCGTAAGATTCAGCAGTTCCTCTCGCAGTCCTTCCACGTCGCCGAGAAGTTCACCGGCAACCCCGGTGTCTACGTCCGCGTCGAGGATACCGTCCGCTCTTTCGCCGAGATTGTCGACGGCAAGGCCGATGACCTGCCCGAGCAGGCTTTCCGCTATGCTTCCACGATTGAGGACGTGCGCGAGCGCGCCCGCAAGATGGGGGAGAAGTAGGTTATGCGTATCCGCATCGTGTGCCCCGTGAGCTGCGCCTATGAGGGCGACGCTGCGTTTGTGTCGATTCCGTCCACGGATGGCGAGTTTGGCGTTCTGCCTGCTCACTCCAGCGAGATCTGCACGATCGACCGCGGTTACGTTCGCGTTTCCGATAAGGCCATGGGCACTGTCGACCACACGTTTGCCGTGGCCGGCGGCTATGCCCAGGTTGCGGACGATGTCGTGACCGTTCTCGCCGAGCGCGCTTGCGATTTGGCGACCGTCGATGCCGACAAGCTTAAAGCTGATATTCAAGGTTTTGAAGAGAAGCTGGGTAATTTGTCGGAGGATGATGCACGCCGCGCCTACCTCTATAATGAAATCGCATGGTGTAAGCTCAAGCTTGCCCAATAGTCAAACGATTTAGCGTTCGACCATTTGCGAACACATCATGCCCGGGATGGCCCAGCCACCCCGGGCATGCTTTTTGAAAGGGTAGACCTTGGATATTATCCGCGTTGAGGGTGGCCACGCCATCGGAGGCTCCGTGCCCGTCTCGGGTGCCAAGAACTCCGCGCTCAAACTCATGGCGGCAACGCTTCTGGCGCCGGGCAAGACGACGCTGCAGAACGTGCCCGATATTTCCGATGTCCACGTGATGGGCAAGGTGCTCAAGGGCATGGGCGCTACGATCGATGTTCTCGACGAGCACACGCTCGAGATTGATACCTCTCAGGTCGATTCTTGGGAGGCCCCCTACGAGCTCGTTGCCAAGATGCGTGCTTCCACCGCCGTCATGGGACCCCTGCTGGGCCGCTTCCATCGCGCCAAGATTGCCATGCCGGGCGGCTGCAACCTGGGTGCTCGCAAGATCGATATGCACATTCTGGGTCTCGAGGCCCTGGGCGTTGAGTTCGATACCGCCCACGGTTACATCAACGCTAATGCGCCCCAAGGTCTGCGCGGTACCACCGTCACGCTCGAGTTCGCCAGCGTCGGTGCGACCGAGAATCTCATCATGGCATCCGTGCGCGCGCAGGGCACCACGGTTATCGACAATGCCGCCCGCGAGCCCGAGATCGTCGATCTCGCCAACATGCTCAACGAGATGGGCGCCAAGATTGTTGGCGCCGGCACGCCCGTCGTGACTATCGAAGGCGTGGAAGAGCTGCATCCTGTTACCCATCGCGTAGTGGGCGACCGCATCGAGGCCGGTACCTTTATCGTTGCCGGTGCGTTGATGGCCGACGATCGCGGTGTCGATGTCACGGGCTTTTGCCCCATTCACTTGGGCATGGTGCTCAAGAAGATGGAGCTCATGGGTATCGACTGCGAGCGCGTCGAGGATGGCGTCCATGTGAACCGTGCCGAGCGTATCAAGCCGGTCGACATCCAGACGCTTCCGTTCCCCGGCTTCCCGACGGACATGCAGGCGCAGATTATGGTGCTCTCCGCCCTTGCCGACGGCAGTTCCGTTATTACCGAGAACATCTTCGAGAATCGCTTTATGTTTGCCTCTGAGCTGGTGCGCATGGGTGCCGACATTCGTATCGAGAGCCATCATGCCATGATTCATGGCGTCAAGGGCTTCTCGGGTGCGCAGGTTACCTCGCCCGATCTGCGTGGCGGAGCGGCCCTCGTCGTAGCGGGCTTGATCGCCGACGGGACGACCGAAGTTTCGGCCATCCATCACATCAAGCGCGGCTACGAGCAGTTTGTCGAAAAGCTGCAGGCGCTCGGCGCGCATGTCGAGCATGCTACCGTCCCCGATCCCGTCATCTACTAATACAGGTTGCCTATGTTTAATAAAAAGCCCCTCGCGGATACCACCGCCCGAAGACCCTCAACTGGTGCGCAGGCCAAGATCTACAGTCGCGATAACGTGGCTCGCTATTCCGAGCGCGCTCGCCAACGTCGTCGTAGCCACACGATTCGTCACGTCGCGCTCATTGTCGTGCTTGGCGTGCTGCTGAGTGCCACTACCGCTGCCGGCCTGTGGTTTGCCACCATTATGGGCAAGCTCGGCGATTCTAATGTCATTACCGACAATCTGCGTCGGGTTCTGGTTGACACCGATGAGGCAAAGGATCCGTTCTACGTGCTGCTTCTTGGCACCGACGGCCGTCCGGGCGAGGATACGTATCGTGCCGACTCGATTATCCTGGCACGCATCGACCCCACGCAAAAGCAGGCGACGCTCATTTCCGTTCCGCGCGACACCAAGGTCGAGTACAAGGGCGAGACCATGAAGATCAACGCCTGCCATACCGTTGGCGGCGCCGAGGCCATGGTCGAGGCGGTCAACGAGCTGTGCGGTGTTCAGATTTCCCACTATGCCGAGGTCAGCTTCGACGGTATGCAGGCACTGATTGATTCGGTTGGCGGTATCGACATTAACGCAACCGATGATGTTGACGACCCCGAGCACCTGGATATTAAGATTACCGCTGGCCAGCAGCATATGGACGGTGCCACCGCCCTTACCTATGCCCGCTGCCGCTACACCTATGCCGACGGCGATTACACGCGCATGCGCCACCAGCGTCAGGTGCTTGGCGCCCTTGCCAACCAGATTCTCAATAACTTCGATGCCACGAAGATTTTTGGCCTGGTTAATTCGCTGTCCGATATGCTCGTAACCGATATGAGCGTTCAGGATATCGTGGCTACGGTCAACGCCATGCGCGGTATGGATGTCGACGGTATCTACTCGGCCAACCTGCCCTCGTACGCCGACGACAGCACCATGATCGACGGTGTGAGCTACGTCTTTGTCTACGAGGACGAGCTCAAGGAAATGATGGAGCGCGTCGATGCCGGCAAGGATCCCAAGGGTCCCAACACCATGGGTCTTTCCGACGGTTCCAGCTCTACGATCGGCGACCTGAACAACAACACGTCTGACGACTACGCAAACGGTACCGCAACCT
This sequence comes from uncultured Collinsella sp., assembly GCA_902476475.1. Taxonomy (GTDB): domain Bacteria; phylum Actinomycetota; class Coriobacteriia; order Coriobacteriales; family Coriobacteriaceae; genus Collinsella. The sequence goes on from CABSDO010000048.1 coordinate 15,386, forward strand.
CATCGGTCAGCTCTGACGATTCCGATGACTCAAGCGATTCGAGCGATTCGGACTACTACGAAGAGCCCACCGGCGACGGCAATCAATTTCATC
>CABSDO010000049.1 GCA_902476475.1 uncultured Collinsella sp.
GCAGCAGGTCGAGCGCCAGCTTGGGATCGGCCATGCGGCCGGCGGCGTTCAAGCGGGGAATGAGCGAAAACGACAGGCCATCGGCAGTAATGCTCGAAAGGTCGGCCTTGGCGAGCGCAGCCAGCGCGATATAGCCGGGGCGGGCGGTCACGCGCATCTGCTGGATGCCCTCGGCGACCAGCGCGCGGTTCTCGGGCGTCAGCGGCATCATGTCGGACACGGTACCCAGCGCCGCGACCTCGATCAGCGAACGCCAATACGACGGCTTGCCCAGACGCTCGCCCAGAACCTGCACCAGCTTGAGCGCCACGCCGGCACCGGCAAGCTCGCGCGAAGGGCCCTCGTCCTCGAGTTTGGGGTCGGTCAGGGGCACGCCCTGCGGCACCTGGTCGGAGGGCTCGTGATGGTCCGTAACCACCAGATCGATCCCCAGGTTCTCCAGATAGGAGACCTCTTCCTTGGCGGCGATGCCGTTGTCGACGGTCACGATCAGCTGAGGATGAGCGAGCTCATTAACGCGGTCGAGCGCCGCACGCGACAAGCCATAGCCCTCGTCAAAACGATGCGGAATAAACGGCGTGACATCGGCGCCAAACATCCGCAACGCCTCGGTCAACAGACAAGTCGACGTAATACCGTCAACGTCAAAATCGCCAAAGACCGCGATGTGCTCGTGGTTGTGAATAGCGCGCTCGACGCGGTCGGCAACGACCGACATGCCCGGGATAATGAGTGGGTCGGCCCAGTCGCGATCGAGTGAAGGCGTCAAAAACAGCTGACCTTCCTCGATGGATGTAATGCCGTGCGCAACCATAATGCGCGCCACCAGCCCGGGTATGCCCAGACCAGCCGAAAGCTCCTTTTCGAGCTCGGGGTTTTGCTGAGCGACCGCCCAGCGATGCGTCGTCTTAAGCGATGACATAGGCGCCCACCCCCGATAGGGGCAGGTCGCCGCGATACCTCTCACGGTTCATAGCGATGAGTCCTCTGTGTATGCCCGCTTCGGCAGGCAGATCTGTTGAACGGATTTATTATACCGTGCGGCACGGACGCAGAACCTCGCAGCACGCCGTGGTTTCGGTAAACGATGACGGTAATAGCCTCGAAACAATCGTGCGTTTCTGACGCACGGACGCATGCGAGCGTCTAGCATGTCCATACAAACGAGTTCGCGGATAAAGGGAGTCGCAAGCGCATATGAAGCAGTGGGTTGGACTGGGCAAATTTCTCGCGGGGCACATGCAGATCATCGTTCCGATTTGCGTGGCGCTCGGCGTGCTCTTTCCTCAGCAGATCGGTGTTCTCAAGCCCATCGTTCCCACCTTGTTTGCCTTTATGACGTTTCAGGGTGCGCTCAGCAACACCTTTCACCAGGTAGTTGAGGTGTTCCGCCGTCCGCTGCACCTGATTTTGGCGCTGCTCGTCTCGGCGGTGCTTATCCCTATCGCAGCCTATGCCATAGGATCGCTGTTCTTTGGCTCCAACCCCAACCTTGTCTGCGGCATCGTGCTCGAGTACAGCGTACCCGTGGCAGTCACCGCTTTTATGTGGATTAGCATGTTCGGCGGCAACGGCCCGCTCGCGCTCACCATCATCCTGACGTCCTCGGTCATCTCACCTGTGACGATTCCTCTTACGCTCAAGCTCCTGCTGGGCGCCACCGTCTCGATCGACGTGCCAAGCATGATGCAAGACATGGCCTTTATGATCGCCATACCCGCCGTGCTCGGTATCGTCATTAACGAACTCACGCGCGGTTGGGGTCATGAGATACTCTCCCCCGCGCTTTCGCCCGCCTGCAAGTTCATGATGATGGGTGTCATCGCGTCCAACTCCACCGCCATGAGCGAGTACGTGCTGCACATGAATGTTGAGCGCTTAGAAGTCGCCCTCTTTATCCTTTCGTTCGCCATCAGTGGCTTTATCATCGGCATCTTGGTCGCACGTGCCCTGCATCTGCCGTATAGCGAGACGACCACCATGTGCTTTACCTGCGGCATGCGCAATATCTCTTCGGGCGCCGTCATCGCCACGCAGTACTTTCCCGGCGAAGTCGTGTTTCCCGTCATGTGCGGAACGCTGTTTCAGCAGATACTCGCCTCGATTATCGGGCATCTCTTTGAGCGCCTAACCGGCGAGGAGCGCGCCAAACAGCGCAAGCGGGTCGAAGCCGGCCGCGACGCGATGGCACGCTAGGCAGCACGCTTTTCGCAGGCGTTCGCCTTGCTATGCGAGCGTTTCCAGATGTGCGCGTAGGCGCTCAGCATCGATATCGAGCGTGGTCTCGGCATTGACCTGGGCCAGACGATAGCCCACAAAGTAGGGCGATACCACCCAACGTGGCAGCGCCTTGGCAATGGTCCGGCCGTCCATGTGGTAGAAGAACAAGTTGTACGACTCCGCGCGACCGCCGTGGTGTTCGTGCAGGATATAGCGCAGGGCCACCTGAATCGCATCGGCAAACAGGTCCACCTCGGCTTGGTCGCGGGCGTCGTCGCTGGCGGCGATTCCCTGTGGAGCCGAGACGTTGACCTCAAAGAATCCCATGATCGGCTCGGTTGAGATGTTGACCGAGATTCTCCCCTGCTGCCAGACATTGATGCCTTCAAAGTTGGTAGAGGTCAGCGCCGCATAGCCGTCCTCCTGTTCCAAGCCCACAATCTGCATGTGCGGATGAACGAGGCTGCCGCCCGAAAGCGGGCCTTTGTTCTTGTACATGAGTACGCTTTGATACTGCCGTGAATCGATCACCTGCTGCCAACAGCCCAGGGCAAACCGCATCACATGATGCAGCTCGTCTGGCGCATAGGTCACCAAGTCGGCATCGTGATTGGCCGACTCGATCAATACGGTTTGACGGGTGGCGCGCAGGGTTTTGAACTTATTCTCGAGCCAGATGCAGTCACCATCGCGCTGGATGATGTTGGCGAGCCCCTCCGTATCGCAAAAGGGGCACGCGGTACCAGGGCGACGATTATCGTCGGGCTTGCCGCTCGCCTGCTGAACGTCAAATTCCAGCGCCACGGGTTATACCTCCAGCGGCACGATCTTGGTGCCATGGAGCTCGGAGACGCCGAGCGCCGCCGCGACCGCGTCGCGATTTGCTGTAGTGATGCCGCCGCCGGGAAGGATGGTCAAACGATCGCCCGCACACTCGATTAAACGAGCCAGGTGATCGAAATTATCCTCGATCGACGTGCCGGCAGCGCCGCCATGCGTGAGGATGCGCGTAACGCCGCAGTCGGCAAGCGTGTCAATCGCATCGAGCTGAGCCTCGGGCGAGAGCTGGTCAAACGCCATGTGGAAGGTAATATCGATGGGCCCGCGCTTGCACTCTTCGGTCGCGCAGCCCGCGGCCATCACGAGGGCGCCCAACGTAAGCTCGTCGAGCGCCCATCCGCTGGCACAAGGTTTGCAGCAGCCAAAGACCAGGCCGTCAACGCCGGCGCTCACAGCAAGGCCCAGGTCCATCTCCATCATGCGCAGCTCGTCCTGGTTGTAATGAAAGTCGCCACCACGCGGACGAATCATGCACATCACTCGCGCGTCATGCTCGTGAGCGTAACTGACTGTAGCGCTAATAACGCCGGCGGAAGGCGTGGTGCCACCGACGGCGAGGTTGTCACACAGCTCAATGCGCCTCGCACCAGCCTCGATGGCCGCCGGCACTCGCTCAAAGTTCTCGGCACAAAACTCGTACAGCATAGATAGGCCCCCAAAGACAGCAGATGTTTTCCGACGGGCATTGTCACACATCCCCATGAAGTTGCGGTGGAATAGAGACTGTTTTGGCCTCTGGAGCCTTCATTTAGTCCCTATTTCACCGCAACTTAAAAAGGGGCGCTGACCGGGTTGGTCAGCGCCCCCTTTGTTGAATGGATTAACCACCAAGATAGGCTTTGCGGACGTTATCGTCGTGCAGAAGTTCTTGGCCCGTGCCGGTCATGGTGATCTTGCCGGTCTCGAGCACGTAGCCGCGCGTGGCGATCGAGAGCGCCATCTGCGCGTTCTGCTCGACCAGAAGTACCGTGGTGCCGGCCTTGTGCAGGTCCTCGACAATCTGGAAGATCTGCTCAATCAGAATCGGCGCCAGGCCCATGGAAGGCTCATCGAGCATGAGCAGCTTGGGGTTACTCATAAGGGCGCGGCCCATAACGAGCATCTGCTGCTCGCCGCCCGAAAGGGTGCCGGCGACCTGGCGACGGCGCTCCTTAAGACGCGGGAACTGCTCGTAGACGCGCTCAAGGCCCGGAGCCACCGTGGACTTGGGCTGTGTGTAGGCGCCCATCTCCAGGTTCTCCTCAACCGTCATCTGCAAAAAGGCGCGACGGCCCTCGGGGACCTGAGCCAGGCCCTTGCCCACCAGCTTGTCAGCCGGCGTATGGGTAATGTCTTCGCCCATAAACTTGATGGAGCCGGTCTTGGAGCGCAGCAGGCCCGAGATGGTCTTAAGCGTCGTGGACTTGCCGGCGCCGTTAGCGCCAATCAGGGCCACGATCTCGCCCTCGTTAACGTTAAAGGAGATGTCCTTGATGGCGTGGATGGCGCCGTACCAGACGTTGATGTTGTAGACGGAAAGCATCGGCTCTGCCATTTAGTTCTCCCCCTTATCCTGCTTGCCCAGATACGCCTCGATAACGGCGTCGTTGTTCTGGATCTCCTCGGCCGTGCCCTTGGCGATGACCTTACCAAAGTTGAGCACGCAGATGCCCTCGCAGATGTTCATAACGAGCGACATATCATGCTCGATAAGCATGATGGCAATACCAAAGGTGTCGCGAATCTTGACGATGTTCTCCATGAGCTCCGCGGTCTCGGACGGGTTCATGCCGGCAGCAGGCTCGTCGAGCAGCAGCAGCTTGGGGTTAGTGGCAAGCGCGCGGACGATCTCCAGACGACGCTGAGCGCCGTAAGGCAGCGATCCGGCCTGCTCATTTGCCAGATGCTCCATATCAAAGATGGACAGCAGCTCCATGGCGCGCTCGTGGGCGGCCTTCTCGTGCTTCCAATACGTCGGCAGGCGCAGCACGCCCTCAAAGCCGGAGTAACGCTCCTGGTTATGCAGGCCGACCTTAACGTTATCCTCCACCGTCATGGTATTAAACAGGCGGATGTTTTGGAAGGTACGAGCGATGCCCATGCGGTTGACCTGGTAGACGGACTTGCCCGAGGTGTCCTCACCGTCGAGCAGGATGGTGCCGTGTGTGGGCTGGTACACCTTGGTGAGCAGGTTGAAGACCGTGGTCTTGCCGGCACCGTTGGGGCCGATCAGACCGGCGATCTCGGTCTTGCCGATGGTCAGGCTAAAATCGTCGACTGCCTTAAGGCCACCGAATTCAATGCCCAGGTGGATGCACTCGAGCGCCGGGCGCTCGCCCAGATCGCGGTCGGGAACGATGGCGCCAGAAGGATACGGGACCATCTTGCCCTTCTTGAACTCAAATTTACTGGGCATCGGCTGCCACCTCCTTCTTGGAAGCAAAGCGGTCCTTGACGCGACCGAAGAACGCCTTGAGCTGCGGGTTGTTGGTAAAGATCATGACCAGGATCAACACGATGGCGTAGATGAGCATGCGGTAGTCCGAGAACTGACGGAGCAGCTCGGGAAGCACCGTGAGCAACGCCGCCGCGATAACGGAGCCGCGCATATTGCCCAGACCACCCAGGACCACGAACACCAGGATGAGGATGGACGTGTTGAAGTCGAACTTGGTGGCGGAGAGCTGCGAGAAGTTACCGCCGAAGAGAGCTCCGGCAGCACCGGCGAGGGCAGCGGAAACCACGAAGGCGATCATGCGGTACTCGGTGACGGAGATGCCTACGGACTCGGCTGCAATCTTGTTATCGCGCACGGCCATAATGGCACGGCCGGTACGGCTGCGAACCAGGTTGAGCACGATCACGAGCGCGACCATGACCAGGATGGCACCGGCGAGGAAGGTCGAGTACGTCGACACGCCCGAGGCGCCCTGGGCGCCCTTGATGATGGCGGTGCCGTCCTCGAGCAGGTGCAGGTCATCGATCGTAGAGTTGCCCGTGATGTTAAAGATCACGTGCAGGCCGCGGGAGTCGACACCCACGATAAGGCAAGTGACAATCTCTTTGATGATCTCGCCAAAAGCCAGGGTCACGATGGCCAGATAGTCGCCGCTCAGGCGCAGGACCGGGATGCCAATCAAGAAGCCCAAGATGGCAGCGGCGATAGCGCCGACCACGATGCTGATGATCAGGCGCACCGGATCGGAGGGAACGGCGCTCTCGAGGGCGACCGCGGTGACGATGCCCGTATAGGCGCCGACGCTCATAAAGCCCGCGTGGCCCAGCGACAGGTCGCCCGCGATGCCGACGACGAGGTTGAGGGAGATGGCCATGACGATATAGGCCGTGATGGGAACCAGCTGACCGGCGATCATGCGCGGAATCATGTGGTTCGACTGCATAAAGAACACGACGGCGAAGGCCACGATGCACATGGCGTACGTGACAAAGTCGTGACGCGTCTGCTTGTCTTTAAGAAACTTCATAACGCTCACCTACACCTTCTCGGGGACGTACTTGCCCAAGAGGCCGGCAGGCTTGACGAGCAGGACGATGATCAAAACACCAAAGACGATGGAGTTGGCAAGGCTCGTGGAAATGTAGGCCTGTGCCATCGCCTCGATGATGCCGATGAGAATGCCGCCGACAAAGGCACCGGGGATGGAGCCGATGCCGCCGAAAACGGCAGCGTCGAAGGCCTTGATGCCAGGCATGGCGCCCGTCGTGGGCTGCAGCACCGGCGAGTAGGAGCACAGCAGCACGCCGGCGATGGCGGCAAGGGCGGAGCCGATGGCAAACGTCATAGAGATGGTGCGGTTGACGTTGATGCCCATGAGCTGAGCGGCGGCCTTGTCCTCGGACACGGCGCGCATGGCTTTGCCCATCTTGGTCTTACCTGTAAAGAACATCAGGCCGGCCATGATAACCAGGCAGGCGACGATGGTGACGAGCGAGACGGCGCTTACGTTGAACTTGGCCAAGAACTCCGGCACCTGGAAGGTGACGAGCGAAGTGAAGTTCTTGGGCGTGGCGCCCCACAGAAGCTGCGCGGCATTCTGCAGGAAGTAGGACACGCCGATAGCCGTGATCAGAACGGCCAGCGGGCCCGCCTGACGCAGCGGCTTGTATGCCAGACCCTCGATGAGAACACCGAGAACGGTACAGACCACACAGGAGAGAACTACAGATGCCCAGCCCGGGAGGCCGAGATACGACGTGGCACAGAACGAGACATAGGCACCGACCATAATGACGTCGCCGTGAGCGAAGTTGAGCATCTTGGCGATACCGTAGACCATGGTGTAGCCCAACGCGATGATGGCGTAGACGCTGCCCATGGACAGGCCGTTGACCAGGTATTGGATAAAGACCGTCATGTTCCACATCCCCCTTTCGAATAGGTTTCCAGTTAATGTATGAAACAGGGACGTTACATCGTCCCTAGATACCAAGCAAGCAGGGAAGGCCAAAACCTCCCCTGCTTGGGATCAAAACCGCTCTATGTAAGGCGGCCTATTAGGCCTGTACGTACTTGCCGTCGGTGATGATGTACGCCGTGGGCTCCTTCTGGACCTGACCCTTATCGTTCCAGGTGAGCTTACCGGTCAGACCGTCAACGGTAATCTTGAGCATAGCCTTCGACAGTTTCTCGGCGGCCTCGGTTGGATCGGCGTCGACACCAAGACCGGCCTCCTTGACGGCCTCGGCCACCGCGTGCACGCCGTCGTAGGCGTCGGCGGCAAACTGGTCGGGGGTATCGCCGTACTTATCCTTGTAAGCGTTAACGAAGTCGGCGTTCTTCTCGTCGTCGGCGGAGAACGGGGTCATGAGCAGCAGACCCTCGGCAAGAGAGGTGTCGAAACCCTCAACGCCCAGGATGCCGTCCATGCCATCGCAGCCCATCATCTTGACGTCGTAGCCCATGTCCTTGGCGTTCTTGAGCAGGACGGACGCCGGCGTGTAGTAGATCGGCGCAAAGATCATGGTGGCGCCGGCCTGCTTGGCCTTGGTCAGCTGGTTGGTAAAGCTCGTGGCGGAGTCGTCCTTAAAGGTCTCCTCGTCGACAATCTCGAGCTTGGACTCAGCGGCCTGGGCCTTAAATGAATCTGCGATGCCCGAAGAATAGGCGTCGCCGGAGTTATAGAACAGCACGAACTTCTCGTCCGCATATTTCTCTGCCAGGAACTTGGCAGCGTTGACACCCTGGTTGGGGTCGGTGAAGCAAACCTGGAAGACGCAATCCTTGCCGTCGGTGACGTCCTCGGAGGACGCAGACGGGGTGATCATGAACGTCTTGGGGTCGTTACCGCACTCTGCGGCAACGGCAACCGACGCACCCGTGGTGGTCGGACCGACGAGGGCCTGCATGCCCCAGTCGAGCAGGGTGTTGAAGGCGTTGACGGCCTTCTCGCCGTCGGCCTGGTCATCCTCGGCCTTGCTGGCAAGCGGCAGCTCCTTGGTCGAGAAATCCTTGCAGCCAAGCTCGACACCCTGGGTAACGGACTTGCCGTAGGACGCGTTGGCGCCGGTCAGCGGGCCGATGGTGCCGATCTTAAACGAAGCGTCGCCCGAAGCGGAACCGCTGTCGCCGCCGTTGGAGGAGCAACCAGCTAGAATGGACATCGCCCCCAGACCTGCTGCGCTCGCGATAACGCTCCTGCGATTCATAACAGGGTTCAATGACTTACCGGTGAGGCTCGACATGCGGCTCTCCTCTCAAATCTCGTCGGGTTTCGGTTACCCGACAGGCCATCCTTCGCCGTGTTCGGCGTTCGCAAAATAGTAGACGCTTTAGTTGAGAAAAGTGGCGATTATTTCAACTTTTCTTTTGTTTTGTCCATTTATCCAAAATTATGCGTATTTCTGTCGGTTTATGCAGTTTAGCCACTTTATTGTGTGAAAGTATTGTTTCCGTTCTGTTACAAGCGTCCCTGCCCTGATTAAAACAGCCTCACCGGTCGCGTTTTGTGCACACCTAGGCGGCGATGTACTTGCCGTCCTGAATCACATAGGCTGTAGGTCGTATGTAGTGAGCATGTTTCCAATGTTTCCGCAGCGTTTCGGGGGTGCCGTTTTGTGCGACTCCTGTTGCCTAGCGAGCACGCGCCCTCGGTTCACGCTAGAATGCACTCAACCTTTAAGCGGTTAATCCATCCATAAGATGCACGAAGGAGCTATCTATGAGCGAACCCCTGCGCACCGTGAACGTCGGTCTGATTGGTCTGGGAACCGTCGGCGGCGGCGTGGCCCGTCTGATCAAGAGCCACCACGATGAGTACCTTGCAGCCTACGGCATCGACCTTAAGCTGACCCGTGCCTGCGCGCTTGCCTGGGAGCAGGCCGAGGCGGCAGGCATTGAGCGCGAGGCCTTTACGAGTGACTGGCACGACGTCGTCACCGACCCCGCCGTCGACATCGTCGTCGAGCTCATCGGCGGCGAGCATCCCGCAACCGAGATCTTCACCACCGCCTTCGAGAACGGCAAGCACGTCGTCTCTGCCAACAAGGCCCTGCTGGGCCGTCATGTCGAGACGCTCGCCGAGAAGGCGCGCGCATGCGGCGTGCAGATTAAGTGCGAGGCCAGCTGCGGCGGCGGCATCCCCATCGTGAGCACGCTCGAGCACGACCTGGTGGGCAACAAGATCCTGACCATCGCCGGCATTCTCAACGGCACCACCAACTACATCCTGTCGCGCATGGACGCCGAGGGCGCCGATTACGCCGACGTGCTTGCCGACGCGCAGGCCAAGGGCTATGCCGAGGCCGACCCGTCCGCCGACGTCGACGGCTTCGAAGCCGCCAGCAAGACGGCAATTCTCGCCTCCATCGGCTTTGGCACCCGCGTGACCACCGACGATGTGTACCAGCAGGGCATCCGTACCATCGGCGCCGAGGACATCGCCCAGGCCCGCGAGCTCGGCTACACCATTAAGCTGCTCGGCATCGCCCGCAACACCGACGCCGGCGTCGACGTCCGCGTGCATCCCACGCTGATCCCCGCCGACCACATGCTTGCCAAGGTCAACGGTGCCATGAACGCCGTCTACGTGGTGGGTGACGCCGTAGGCGAGACCATGTTCTACGGTGCCGGCGCAGGCTCCTTCCCCACCGCGAGCGCCGTCGTGGGCGACATCCTGTCGCTCTCCGAGCAGATCAGCCGCGGCGTGGCTCCGCTGCCCGAGATTGAGCCCTATGGTCACAACCTCGCCTTTAAGCCCATGGACGAGCTCCAGACCAAGTACTATGTGCGCCTGAAGGTCGCCGACCGCGTGGGCGCCCTGTCCGAAACGGTCGACATCTTTGCCAAGCACAACATCTCGATCTCGCTCATCAACCAGGTCGAGGACGGCAAGTCGGGCGTCAGCGATGCCTGCTCGGTCATCTTCCTGACGCACCGCGCGCTCGAGAAGGACGTCCAGGCTGCCGCCGCCGAGCTTGCCAGCGTCGACTGCGTGGCCGAGGTCGCCAACGTCCTGCGTATCGAGGACGTCGAGGCCTGGACCGAAGGCGTCATGGCCAACTAATCCATCAATCGCCTAGCAATACGCGCTTTGAGGGCTCCCGTCCGATGTGGGACGGGAGCCCTTTTGTCTCCTGCCCCAAGCACAACGGCAGAGCAAATTTGCGCGAGCCGCTCATCGGTAACGCGGGCTACCGTTCACCGATATGCAAACGCGGTCGATTCCGGCTACCGCTACGCTGTGCTGCGTACGTCCACCCCCGAAGAATGGAGGCACCATGTTGCTCGAGGGCAAGAAAGCAATCGTCACCGGAGGCACGCGCGGTATCGGCTATGCCATCGCCTGCCGTTTTATCGAGGAGGGCGCCTCCGTCACTGTCTTTGGCTCGCGTCAAGAGACCGCCGATGCGGCCGTTGAGAAGCTGACAGCCGCCTATCCCGACGCCAAGGTCTGGGGCCGCTCCTGCGACCTCACCTCACTCGAAGCCGTGACCGAGGCCTTTACCCAGGCTGCAGCCGACATGGGCGGCTTGGACACGGTCGTCAACAATGCCGGTATCTCCCAGCGTTCACCCCTCTTGGACTACACGGCCGAGGAGTTCGCAAAGGTCATGGACCTTAACGTCGTCGCCGTCTTTAATGGCCACCAGGCTGCCGCCAAGATCATGACCGAGGCCGGCCACGGCGGCACCATCACTACCACAAGCTCGATGGTCGCCAAGTACGGCCAGCCCTCCGGCGTCGGTTACCCCACGTCCAAGTTTGCCGTCAACGGTATGGTCCAGTCGCTCTCGCGCGAGCTCGCCCCCATGGGTATTCGCGTCAACGCCGTCGCCCCAGGCGTAACCAAGACCGATATGGTCGCCAACCTGCCCGAAGAGGTCATCAAGCCCATCATCGCCACCATTCCGCTGGGTCGCATGGGAGAGCCCGAGGATGTCGCCAACGCCTTTGTCTTCTTGGCAAGCGACATGTCCTCCTATGTCACGGGCGCCATCCTCCCCGTCGACGGAGCCGCCCGCTCCTAAAGGTCGCAAGCCACGACTCCTAGCCTCAACATTGCTCAACCAAAAGGCGCGCTGTCTGCATCAACTGCAGGCAGCGCGCCTTCTTCTGTTTGAAGTGGAAGCCGTGTCCCAGAATTCCGGCTCAGACCGGGACGCAGCTTCCCTCAGGGCCATGTTTCGGAAAATGTGCCCCGTTTTGAACGCCGATTCTGGGACACCGTTTCCGCAACGGGTCTCTCGCGGAAACTGTATCCCACTCTGAGCGCCCATTCCGGGACACAGTTTCCCCAAGGCCTTTGTTTCGGAAAGCGCATCCCACTACGCGTCTTCAAACTGGGACGCGCTTTCCGGCAGGGGTCCAAAGCGGAAACTGCATCCCGCTCTGAGCGTCCATTCTGGGATGTGGCTTCCCGATGGGGGCCGATGCGGAAACCGCATCCCGTTCCGAGCCTTCAAAGCGGGACGCGCCTTCCCCTAGGGAAGCATCTCGTTATTTGCCGTCGTCGTCCTGGGCTTCATCGCGCGCGTAGAGCTCCAGCATGCGGCGGCGGTATTCGTGCACGGCGAGCTTGGCGCGCTCCAGGCGGCGGCGCTCACGCGGAGTCAGCTTGGACGGGTCGATCTCGTCGCCATAGGTCTTCTCGGCCAGCAAATGAGCGGCGTCCACGATACGGGCATCGATGTGCCCGCTTGCCGCCTCGGTCGAGAGGCGGTCGGCAATGGAATCAAGGGTAGGTATGCCGTCGAGCGAACGCCCATGTCCATGCGAGGTCAGCAGCTCGTGCTCGCGTGCGAGCAGGCTCGCCAAATCGTGATGGGCGCGCAAGATGTCAAGCGCATCGGATGGATGCTCGGCAACCTCTGCCACGGCAGCGACCGGTGCGGCGTCGACCACGCGGTAGAAGAGCTGCGCGAGCAGCGGCATCAAGAACACCGTGATGGCACCGGCGGCAACCATGACCGACGCAATATCTTGCGACAGCGCGCCCGCGTTGACGGCAACGCTCGTCACGGCAACGATGATCGGAAGCGCCGTGGTGCAGTACAGGGCCACGGTAATGCGACCATACGCCGACACATCGCGCGTCGCAGGACAAATGCCCATAGAGATGAGGATGGGCACGGCACGAATAATCAGCAACGCCACGATAAAGCCCGCGAGCAAGCCCGGACGCGACGCCACGGCCGTCAGGTCGATCTTTGCGCCCGATACGGTGAAGAACACCGGAATCAAAAAGCCGTAGGCCAGGCCGTCGAGCTTAGTCTCGAGCGTATGGTTGCCCTCGGGGATGATATAGCGCAGGACAAAGCCGGCGGCAAAAGAACCCAACACGATGTCGAGGTCAAAGACGGCGGAGAATGCCACGAGCGTGACCAGGATGAGCACCGTCAGGCGCACGAAGGTCTGCGACGTGGTATCGGCGCGTTCCTCGACAAACGCAAAGAAGCGGCTGCCGACGCGCTTGGAGCGGCTTGGGACCACGGCCAGCAACACGCAGACCACCGCAAACAAGCCAAGGATTACAAGCGTCTGGATGCCGGTGCGGGCAGACAGCAGCACCGACATGGCGAGCACGGGGCCGAGCTCACCCCAGGTGCCATACGCAAGAATCGAGTCGCCCACGCGCGTGCCGGTGAGCGAGCGCTCACGCATGATGGGCACGAGCGTGCCGAGCGCCGTCGAAGTGAGGGCAAGCGTCACGGCAATACCGTCGAAATGGCTGACCGAGAACCACGGAGTAAAGCGCACGGCAAGCCAGGCGATACCAAACGTGACGACCCACGTCGCCAAGCCGTAGCGCCCCTCGACGCCCGTGATGCTCTTGGGATCGATCTCAAAGCCGGCAAGCAGGAACAAAAATGCCAGACCGAGCTCTGACACGAGCGAGACCTCGGCATCCACATGGATGACGCCGAGCATATGGGGTCCCAGCACCGCACCGAACACGAGCAAAAAGACCGTCTCGGGAACGGGTTTTCCGGGAATCGCCGAGGCGATGAAGGGGCTTGCAAAGGCCACGAGCGCGATGATGGCGAGTGAAACGAATGCCATGTGATGCCTTTCTCTTGTTTGCGCTTCACTGTAGCACCCTCGCCGTCCTCAACGCGCCGCGAGCTGTCGTATCATAGTGAGGTTTACAAACATGTGGCTCAAGGCGACCGCAGGGCAGACCCCGCAAACCGACCGCTGCCGCATACCGTACCGTACGCCCAACCGATCAGGAAGGCAGGAACCAATGGTCTCTCGTATCTACGTGGAGAAGAAACCCGGGTTCGACGTCGAGGCTCAGCAGCTCAAGGGCGAGCTGACCGAGATTCTCGGCATCAAGGGCATCGAGGCCCTGAGGATCATCAACCGCTACGACGTCGAGGGCATCGACGAGGAGCTTTTCCGCTCCTGCGTGCCGACCGTCTTTAGCGAGCCCCAGGTCGATGTGACCTACGACGAGCTCCCCGCAAGCGATGGCGCCGTCTTTGCCGTCGAATTCCTGCCTGGCCAGTTTGACCAGCGCGCCGACTCCGCCAGCGAGTGCGTGCAGCTCATCAGCCAGGGCGAGCGCCCCGCCGTGCGCTCCGCCAAGGTCTATATGATCTCGGGCACTCTGGACGAAGCCGCCATCGAGGCCATCAAGCACTACGTGGTGAACCCCGTCGAGGCGCGCATCGCCTCGCTCGACTTGCCCGAGACGCTGTACATGGAGACCCCCGAGCCCCAGCCCGTCGAAGTGCTCGACGGCTTCCGCGAGCTCGATGAGGCCGGCCTTGCCGCCTTTATTTCCGAGCGCGGTCTTGCCATGGACGAGGCGGACATCGCCTTCTGCCAGCAGTACTTCCGCGATGAGGATCGCGACCCCACCATCACCGAGATCCGCGTGATCGACACCTACTGGTCCGATCACTGCCGCCACACCACCTTCGGCACCGTCCTGGATGACGTGACGATCGACGACGCCGTGGTGCAGCAGGCCTTCGACCGCTACATGGAGATGCGCCATGAGCTTGGTCGCGACGCCAAGCCCGTCTGCCTCATGGACATGGGCACCATCGGCGCCAAGTACCTTAAGAAGACCGGCGTCATGGCCGATGTCGACGAGTCCGAGGAGATCAACGCCTGCACTGTCAAGGTGAAGGTCGATGTCGACGGCGAGGACCAGGACTGGCTGTTCCTGTTTAAGAACGAGACCCACAACCACCCGACCGAGATCGAGCCCTTCGGCGGTGCCGCCACCTGCGTGGGCGGCGCCATCCGCGACCCGCTCTCGGGCCGCAGCTACGTGTATCAGGCCATGCGTGTCACCGGCGCCGGCGACCCCACCGTCCCCGTGTCCGAGACCCTCGAGGGCAAGCTGCCGCAGCGCAAGCTCGTGACCACCGCTGCCGCCGGCTACTCCAGCTACGGCAACCAGATTGGCCTTGCCACCGGTCAGGTCAACGAGCTCTATCACCCCGGCTACGTGGCCAAGCGTATGGAGGTCGGCGCCGTGGTGGGCGCTACCCCGGCAAACCACGTGCGTCGCGAGTGCCCCGCCCCCACCGACAAGATCATCCTGCTGGGCGGCCGCACCGGCCGTGACGGCATCGGCGGCGCCACCGGCTCCTCCAAGACTCAGAACACCGAGTCCATCGAGACCTCGGGCGCCGAGGTCCAGAAGGGCAACGCCCCGGTCGAGCGCAAGCTGCAGCGTCTGTTCCGCCGCGGCGACGC
>CABSDO010000050.1 GCA_902476475.1 uncultured Collinsella sp.
GGGTTAGCCGGTGGCGTGGCTGGGGTCGGCAACGACGGGCAGGTGCGACAGGTGGTGCAGCACCGGCACGGCGTTAAGGTCGAAGGTGTTACGGGTGCGGGTCTCGAAGGTGCGGATGCCGCGCTCGCACAGGATGACGTTGTCGTTGCCCTCGCTCATGATGTACTCGGCGGCCATGAGCAGCTCATCGATCGTGCCGGACATGCCGCGCTTGAGCAGAATCGGAGTCTGGGTCTTGCCGACCTCCTTGAGCAGGGGGAAGTTCTGGGCGTTGCGGGCGCCGATCTGCATGACGTCGATCTTCTTGTCCAGGAAGACCTGCACGTCGCGTGGGTCCATGATTTCGGTGACGATCGGCATGTCGAGCTCGGCGGACGCCTCGCACAGCAGGTCGAGGCCGGCGGGGCCCATACCCTGGTAGGCGTAGGGGGAGGTGCGGGGCTTGTAGGCGCCACCGCGCAGCATCGTGGCACCGGCGGCCTTCACGCGGCGTGCGATGCGGATGAGGTTCTCGCCCTCGACGGAGCACGGGCCGGCGATGACCTGGAACTGATCGCCGCCGATCTTGACGCCGTGGCCGCAGTCGATGACGGAGTCCTCGGGGTGGAACTTGCGGTTGGCACGCTTAAAAGGCTCGGAGACGCGCTGCACGCGCTCGACGACATCCATGGACTCGAGCAGGAACGGGTCGATCTTGGTCGTATCGCCCACCAGGCCGATGATCGTCTCATTCTCGCCGCGCGAGACGTCGGTCTTCAGGCCCTTTTTCTCAATCCAGCTGACGATATGGCTGACGGCCTCGTCGCTGGCGCTCTGCTTTAAAATTGCAATCATGGTGTGCCTCTCACCTCGATGGATAACTTTTGCAAAAACGGCCCGCATCGCGAGCCGTGTATATATGGTGCATGAAAGTTTATACTATCTGACTCGCTTTTGCCTTCTAAAGTGGGCCGTTGCGCCGCGTCTTCCTCGGAATTGCAAAGCTTTTTCTTTTATTTTGATAGCCCGTGGTGCACTTGGGTATAATGCCAAACGTTGGCCCTATTAGCTCAGGGGATTAGAGCGTCTGCCTCCGGAGCAGAAGGCCGTTGGTTCGAATCCAACATGGGGCACCATCGAACGTAAGACCGTCCGAACCTCGCATGGTCCGGGCGGTTTTTCTTATACCGACGCGACGTGATGGGACGTGGTATGGCAGCAACGGATATCGAGCGCGGACTCTCGACCGCCGAGGTCGAGGAGCGCATCGCCGCCGGTAAAATCAACCGCAACATGGAGCTCAAGACCAAGTCGGTCAAAGAGCTCATCATCGAGAACCTCTGCACGCTGTTCAATTTGATCAACGTGATCTTGGCGTTCCTGGTCATTTTGACCGGTTCGTTTAAGAATCTGACGTTCCTGTTCGTGGTGTTTCTCAATACCGCTATTGGCGTCATCCAGTCCATGCGTTCCAAGAAGATGGTCGATAAGCTCACGCTGCTGACCTCCAAGAAGGCCATCGCGGTGCGCGACGGCGCCGAGGTGGAGCTCGACTTGGACCAGATCGTGCTCGACGACATCATTCGCCTGGGGCGCGGCGACCAGATTCCCGCCGACGCCGTGGTGGTTTCGGGCGAGGCGCTCGTGAACGAGAGCCTGCTGACGGGCGAGAGCGACCTTATCAAGAAACAGCCAGGTTCCGAGCTCATGAGCGGCAGCTTTATCGACTCGGGCCTGCTGCGCGCCCGCGTGATCCATGTCGGCGCCGACAACTACGTGGCCAAAATTAATAACGAGGCCAAGTACGTCAAAAAGGTCAATTCCGAGATCATGAACGCGCTCAACGCCATCGTGCGCTTTGCGAGCATCATCATGATCCCGCTCGGTTTGGCGTTGTTTGCCTCGAGTGTGAGCGAGCTGTGGGATGCCGCGGGAACCCCGGGCGATAGCGCGCTTTCGTGGTGCTTCTCCGAGCTGTTGGCCGGTCGTGTGCCTTCTTCGGCGCTGCTGTCCACGGTGGGCGCCCTGCTGGGCATGATTCCGCAGGGCCTGGTGCTGCTGACCTCGTCGGTGCTCGCCATCGCCACGGTTCGCCTGGCGCGTCGCAAGGTGCTGGCACAGCAGCTCTACTGCATCGAGACGCTCGCTCGCGTCGACGTGCTGTGCCTGGACAAGACGGGCACCATCACGTCGGGTCGTATGGAGGTCGAGGGCACCTATCCGCTGCCTGTTGAGGGTGTTGGCTTTGGCGTGGACTCGGACGAGGTGGCTGTTCCCGTCGATACCACAGTGCTCGATTTCGCGCTGGCTAACGTCGCGCGTGCGACTTCGGCCGATGCCAACGAGACCTGCCAGGCGCTGCTCAACTATTACGCCGATCGCCCGGTCGAGGTGTCTGAGCCGCTGTCGGTCATTCCGTTCTCGTCCTCCAAAAAGTGGAGCGGCGCGTCGTTTGCGCAGGGCTCCTATGTGATGGGTGCAGCGCAGTTTGTGCTCTCTGATCGTGTGTTTGCCCAGGTCGAGAACCGTGTCGCCGAGCTTGCCGATACCTGCCGCGTGCTCGTGGTGGCGCGCGTGGACGGCTTTACGCCCGATGGCGATATGGTGGGCGAGGCCGAGCCCGTTGGCTTTGTGACCATCCGCGACGAGATTCGTACCTCAGCGGCCGAGACCATCGGCTACTTTAACGAGCAGGGCGTGACCCTCAACGTGATCAGCGGCGACGACCCGCGTACGGTGTCGTCGATCGCGCGCGTGGTGGGCGTGCCGGGGGCGGACGCTTATGTGGACGCCACGACGCTCGATACGCCGGCCAAGCTCGATGCCGCAGTGGACCGCTACCATGTCTTTGGTCGTGTGACCCCGCAGCAGAAGCGCGAGCTCGTGCAGGCGCTCAAGCGCCGCGAGCACACCGTGGCCATGACGGGCGACGGCGTCAACGACGTGCTGGCGCTCAAGGAGGCCGACTGCTCCGTGGCCATGGCGGCCGGCTCCGATGCCGCGCGTAACGTGGCCGAGATCGTACTCGTCGACAACGACTTTGCCTCGATGCCCGCCGTGGTGGCCGAGGGCCGTCGCTCCATCAACAACCTGCAGCGTTCGGCCTCGCTGTTCCTGACCAAGACGCTGTTCTCGATGGGCCTGGCGGCGCTGTGCATCGCGCTGCCACCGTACCCCTTCGAGCCAATCCAGATGACGCTCATCAACTTCTTCTGCATCGGCGCGCCGGGCTTTGTGTTGGGCCTGGAGCCCAACAATGCTCGCGTGAAGGGTGCGTTTTTGACCAACGTACTCAAGCGTGCATTGCCGGCGTCGATTGCAGTCATTTTGGCTGCGGCGCTCGATATCTTTGTGGCGCGCGTGTTTGGCTTTAGCCAGCTCACGCTGTCTACGATGTGTCTGCTTACGTCGTGCGCGGCGAGCGTCAGCCTGATCTGGCGCATCTCGCAGCCTCTCACGCCCTTACGTGTTGTGCTCTTTGTGTTTGTAGTCGCCGGCATCCTGGTGGGCGTTATCGGATTCCCGGAGCTGCTGTCCATTGCCAACCTGTCGATGGGCCAGATGGTTATCTTGGCTGTCATCGTGGTCTTTACCTGCTCGGTGTTCTTTAAGCTCGCCACGATGATGGATTCGCTCAAGCCGCGTCGTCGTCATGCCGCAACTGGTTTTGGCCGTGGTGTGCGCGTCCACCTGGGTCGCGGTGGCGGCAAGGTGAGCTCGACGGGTTCGACGGCCGAGCGTTTTGCCAAGCGCGTCGCCGCCGACATGGCGCAGCGCCGCGAAGATCGCACCGCTCGCGAGGCCGAGGCCCGTGCACTCGAGGGCGTGGCCCAGGCCCAGCCCAAGAAAAAGAAGAGTACCGGAGCCAAGCGCTCTCGCGTGACCAAGTCCGCCCAAGGCATCAAAGTCTCGATGCCAAGCAAAAAGAAGAGGTAACTACGCGCCCTCGCGATGTTGAATTGGTGCCTTGCTCCTGTGGGGCCGTGGCGATGTTATGCTCTAACCTCGATTGTTTGAATTGCTTCGAAAAGAGGATGCCGTGATCTGCCCGCATTGCCTTAAGACTATCGAGGACGGCGCCTCGTTCTGCCCCTACTGCAACGCCTATGTGGGTCCGGGCGATGGCCCCGAGCACACCGAGTTCGTGTTCTGCGAGGGCTGCGGTGCCCGTCTTTCTCCGCATGATCGTACATGTCCCAAATGCGGACGCCCCGCTCCGGGCATCCTTTCCGAGGATGCGGCCGCATCCGACCTGGCAGCGGGCCGCACGGCGGGCTTTCCACGCCTAACGCAAGAGCAGATCGATACCGAGGTGCCGCATGCGCCGGCCTCGGCTGCTGCGGTTCTTTCGGACGCTGCCGATCCCAACGAGACCTGCGTGCTGCCGGCTTTCGATAAGGATTTCGGTATCCCCAAGGTCGATATTCCCACGCCCGTTTCCCTGCATGACGATGCTCAAAAACCCAAGCGCAAAGTGCATCCCGACGAGGACGCCTATCACAAGCACAAGCGTCATATCCCCAAGCCGCTCATTATCATCGCGGTCCTTGCCGTCGTTTGCGGCGGTGCCTATTGGTTCGTGACAACCGATCCCATGGGCGTCATGCCTGGCTTCTACGACCAGTTTGGCCAAGCTGCACAAACCACCTTCCCCACGCGCCAAAAGGGCGAGACGACTGAGGACGATACCAAGCAGGACGATTCTGCCGAGGTAGTCCAGGAAGAAACCGTGCTAACCGATGATCAGCTCTATACCAGGCTCGACGGTCTGTATCAGACCATCGTGTCCTACGGTGACGAGGACCAGATCGGTGAGGTCATCGATTCCTTTAACAACGGCTATCTCCGAACGCCGCTGTCCACCCGTCAGGAGCTGTCGCAGAGTGCCTACGCCCTGCGCGACCAGATCAAAAAGACGCAAGATGAGCTCAACAACCTTAAGTACCAGGACGATACGGTCTATGCGGATGACATCGCCCACTTAAAGCAGCTTGCCGAGTGGATGTACGAGCGCGTCGACGTGATCTGCCAGAGTTGGGACATCTCGCTGGCCATTCCCGATGGCGAGTCGATGAGTTCCCACCAAAGCGAGATCCTGGCGCCCATCGCGCAGGGCGGCAACAGCGCGCTGAACCAGTATGACGCCAACGTGGGCTCCTGGAAGCCGCAGCAGCGTTCCTAAAATTAGTTCGCCATAGTCGGCATAACCTACGTGCGCAATTGATGTAAGCGCATGCTTATTGCTACAATTCGTACAAATATGCTTTAAACGCACGAGGAAGGAACCACATGTTTGGTTTTAAGAAAGAGCTCTACACGCCCGAGTATCAGCTTGCCGGCGACGAGTGCGCCGTTATCGAGACGTCGAAGGGTACCATCAAGGTCAAGTTTGACGGCGAGGGCGCTCCCATTCATGTCGCGAACTTCTGCGAGCTTTCCACGATGGGTTTCTATGATGGCCTTAAGTTCCATCGCTATGTGCCCGGCTTTGTTATCCAGGGCGGCGACCCCAATACCCGCGATATGTCCGGCGCCGACGTCGCTGCCGGTCTTGAGGGCCCCGACGGCATGCCCGGTACCGGTGGCCCCGGCTACTGCATCAAGGGCGAGTTTGCCACCAATCCGCGCAACAGCCATGTCGATGGCGCCCTTGCCATGGCACGCTCCATGGATCCCGATTCCGCGGGTTCGCAGTTCTACTTCTGCTTGGGTGCCCAGCATAACCTCGATTCCGGTTACACCGTCTTTGGCACCACGGTCGAGGGTCTCGATGTGATTTCGCAGCTGCGTGCCGGCGACGAGATCGTCCATGTCGAGATCGTTCACGAGTAAAGGGGACTTCCTTGAATAGCCAGCTGATCCAACAGGGCCGCGCCGCTTACCGCGCGGGTGATTTTTCCGCTGCAGCCCAGATGCTTGGGGCGGCAAAGACTCCCGATGAGATTATGGGCGAGGCCGATCACCTTCGTGGTAACGCCTTGATGCACCTCGGCATGTATGCCGAGGCCGCCGAGGCCTATGCCGCCGCCCTCAACGACGGTACCTACGGCAAGCGCGGCGCACTGCTCACCAACCGCGGAAAGGCGCTCGCCGCCGTGGGCGACTACACGACGGCCGCTCAGGCGTTCTCTGCTGCTACGCAGGATGCTTCCTATGCCACGCCGTTCAAGGCCTATCTGGGCCTGGGTAACGCGCTGTTCCAGTCGGGCGACTATGCCAATGCGGGTACTGCCTTCCGTCAGGCCGCCATCGACGGCGCCAATCCGGCTCCTGCCGCCGCACTCGGCGAGCTCGGTCGTTGCTTCATTAAGCTCGGCCGTCCGGCGGATGCCGTGGAGACCTACCGCACGGCTATCGACTTTGCCGGTCCCCGTGACGACACGCGTGCGCTCAACGCCGGCATGGGTCAGGCGCTTTCTGCCGCCGGCCGTCCCTCCGACGCACTCGACGCCTTTAACGCCGCTACTGCCGATGGCATCTACCAGCTCACCTCCGAGCAGGCCGATGAGCTTGCCCGCGTGCACGATTCGCTTGCCGCGCTGTCTGCCCAGACGGCTATGGCCACGGCTCCGGCGCCCGCGATGGACGCTCCTTCCGTCGATCCGCTCGATCCTACGGGCGCGACCGGTCAGTTTATGCCCGATCCCTCGGACACCGGCTTCTTTACGCTGTCCGAGTCCGAGATGGTCCAGCAGGACCGTCAGGATCGTAAGCAGGCCAAGGTCCGTCGTCGCCATCGCCACACGGGTCTCAAAGTCTTCATCGTGCTGCTTCTGCTCATTTTGATCGCTGCGGGCGGTCTGGGCTTTGCCTACACGCGCGGCTTTGGCTTCCCGTCTCAGGAGTCTGTCGTTACCGATCTGTTCCAAGCTGCCGGCGACGGTGACACTGCAAAGGCCGAGTCTTGCCTGGCCTCGAGCCTGTCCGAGGACGCTAAGTCGATGATCATCTCCTCGATTCCGCAGGGTGCCACCGTGTCCGTCGAGGGCATGGATCAGTCCATGACCGAGACGACCGCCAAGGTCAAGGCTTCGCTGTCCAAGGGCGGCGAGCAGGAGTACACCGTCAAATTCGTGCGCTCCGACAACCATATCGGCTGGGCCGTTTCCTCGCTCGATATGGATTTCTCGGCTGCTGACAACCAGTAGTGACCTTATGGGATTTAGCTTTGCCCGGTGCTTCACCGCAAGTGAGGTGCCGGGCTTGCGCTAGTATCATGAGCTAGTAGTTTTCCAGCAATCATCCAACACATCAGGAGTTGCGTTGTTTTCTTTGATGGATATGTTCTTCGGTAGCTATGCGGGCGATCTTGCGATCGACCTCGGCACCGCAAATACGCTTGTCTCCGTGCGCGGCAAGGGCATCGTCATCCGCGAGCCCTCTGTTGTCGCCATCGACAAGAACGACGAGCGCATCCTGGCGGTCGGTATCGAGGCAAAGCGCATGCTCGGCCGTACGCCCGGCAACATCGTGGCCGTTCGTCCTCTGAAGGACGGCGTCATCGCCGACTTCGATGTTACCGAGGCCATGCTCCGCTACTTTATCGACAAGGCTTCCGAGAAGCGCTATCCGTGGACCCCGCGTCCGCGCGTTGTCGTCTGCGTCCCCTCCGGCGTCACGTCGGTCGAGAAGCGTGCCGTCTTTGAGGCCACGATCCAGGCTGGCGCTCGTCAGGCCTACCTGATCGAGGAGCCCAGGGCTGCCGCTATCGGCGCCGACCTGCCCGTCGAGGAACCCACCGGCTCCATGGTCATCGATATCGGCGGCGGTACCACCGAGGTTGCCGTTATCGCCATGGGCGGCATCGTCGTCTCGCAGTCCATCCGTATTGCCGGCGACGAGTTCGATCAGGCCATCCTCACGCACGTTCGCGATGCCTACAACCTGGCCATCGGAGAGCGTACGGCAGAGGACATCAAGATCAAGGTCGGCTCCGCCGTGCCGCTTAAGGACGAGCTCGACGTCGAGGTCAACGGCCGCGACGTGATCACCGGTCTGCCTAAGACCGTGCGCATCGAGAGCGAGGAGATTCGTCGCGCGCTCAACAAGCCGCTCGACGAGATGGCCAAGGCCGTCAAGGACGCGCTCGACGCTACGCCTCCCGATCTTGCCTCGGACCTTATGTACTATGGCATATTGCTGACCGGTGGCGGCGCGCTGCTGCGCGGTCTCGACGTGCGCCTGCGTGATGAGACCGGCGTTTCGGTCAACGTCAGCCCCACGGCACTCGATAACGTCGTTAACGGCTGTGCCCGCGTGCTCGAGGCCAATGCGTTTGATGGCGGCTTCGTCCAGACCAATGCTTAATTTCCAAAAGGTGGATTCCATTTGGCACGATCTTCGGGTTTCTCCACAAATCTGAATACCAAGCGACAATCAACGGGTATGCGCCCGTTGATTGTTTTCAGCCTGATTTCGGTGTTGCTGCTCACGTTTTATATTCGTGAGGGTGAGGCCGGGCCGATTCATGCCGTGCGTTCGGGCGTGACGACGATTACCTCGCCGGTGCGCTTTGTGGGCTCGGCTGTGGCGGCTCCCTTCAATGCGATCGGCAACGTGTTCTCTAACCTTACGGCGTCGCAGGACACGCTCGACGAGCTCAAGAAGCAAAATGAGGAGCTGACCTCTAAGGTTGCCGAACTCTCCGAGGCTCAAAAGACCGCCGAGCGTCTGGAAGGGCTGGTCGGCCTGCAGTCGACCTATAACCTCAAATCGACCGCTGCTCGTATCGTTGGTGCCTCGGGCGATGCCTGGACCTCGACCGTTACCATCGACAAGGGCTCTGCCGACGGCCTTACCATCAACATGCCCGTGACGAGTTCTGCCGGTGTTATCGGCCAGATTATCGAGGTATCGGC
Source organism: uncultured Collinsella sp. (assembly GCA_902476475.1). Classification (GTDB taxonomy): domain Bacteria; phylum Actinomycetota; class Coriobacteriia; order Coriobacteriales; family Coriobacteriaceae; genus Collinsella. The sequence continues at coordinate 8,838 of CABSDO010000050.1, forward strand.
CAAGACCTCTACCGTGCGCTTGATTGGCGACGAGAACTCGGGCGTGTCCGCTATGGTGCAGGACACGCGCGCCCAGGGTATGCTGCAGGGTCAGGCTGACGGCACGCTGCGTCTTGAGTACGTGAGCGTCGATTCCGACGTTAAGGTTGGCGACATCATCGTGACCTCGGGCATTGGCGGTGTGTTCCCCAAGGGTCTACCGCTCGGCACCGTCTCGTCGGTTGAGAAATCGGCAAACGACGTGTACTACACCATTGTGGTGCGCGCTCAGACCACGGCCGAGAACAACGAGGAAGTGCTGGTCATTACCTCGCTGACCGACGAACAGTCGGCCTCGGATGAGGACGTGAGCACGGCCAACAGCACGCCGCAGGGAACGTCGCGCGACGCTGCGACCAAGACGAAGGACGAGAGCTCGGATGACAGTTCCGACACGTCCGAGACGACCGATTCTGGCTCGAACGAATAGGGGGCATGTCCATGGATCTACACGAGCAGGGGATGAGCTCCCGCACGTTTGTGATCGCCGCCATCGTGTGCGTGCTGCTGCAGGCAGGCCTGGCGCCGCAGATTTCCATTGCGGGCGGTCGCGTCAACTTCATGATTATCCTGGTGTGCCTAAGCGTGTTCTCGGGCGACCCGACCCGTGCCGTCGTGTGCGGTTTTTGCAGCGGCTTGTTCTATGACCTGTCCGCTGCCGTGCCGGTGGGCGTTATGTCGCTCCTGCTGACCGTGGGTTCTTTTGCCCTGGTGCACAGCGCCGTCGGCCAGACGGGCGGTACCCCGAGTGCGCGCGGCATCACTGTGGGCGCCTTCGCGCTCGTCATTAATGTGATCTACAGCATCATTTTGCTGTTTATGGGTTTGGAGACGAGCTTTGTCGTGGCGATCTTCGGCCATGCGTTGCCGTCTTCGATCCTGACGGGTCTGGTTGCCATTCCGTTTTTGATGTCCGGCGTCGTGCCGCAGTCCGGCTATGGATTCTCCGCACGTGGCGGACGCCAAACGGGTATGCGCTTTAAGCCCAAGACCCGCAAGCTCAAATAAGGGAGGCCCGTAGATGTCTTCCCAGTTGACGGTTATTATCGCCGGTATCGTGCTGGTTGTGGCCATCGTGGTCGCGCTGGTCATCATGCGTCGTGGCGATTCCCGTTTTACCTACGATACACAGCATGGAACGGCCCCGCGCGCCACCGAGGGCGAGGGCAATACCGCGGCGACCGCCTTTAAGGGTCGCTTTTCCATCCTCACCACGGGTGTGGGCGCGATGTTTGCGGCGCTCGCCGTCAAGCTGTGGGGCATGCAGATGGTCTCGTCGGACTATTACGAGAAGCAGGCCAATAGCAATCAGACTCGCACCGTTACCACTCCCGCTGTGCGCGGCCGCATCCTCGACCGCAATGGCGTGGCGCTTGTCCAGAACCGTCCCTCACTTGCTGTCGTGGCCTACCGCGACCTTGCCGAGGATGAGGTTCTGGTTCGCCATCTTGCCAACGTGCTCGGTATGCCCTACGTGGCGGTTCTGCGCAATATCCAGGACAATACAGAGGGCGCCCAGAGCCTGCATACCATCGCGACGGACGTTCGTCGCTCCACGGTTGCCTATATTCAGGAGCATGCCGGCGAGTTCCCGGGCGTCAAGATTGCCGAACGTACCGAGCGCCAGTATCCATATGGCGAGACGGCATGCCATATCTTGGGCTATACCGGCACTATTACCTCCGAGCAGCTCGAGGCCCAGAATAAGAAAACCTCTGGCGATGATGATGCTTCTGCTGGCAAGATTACGTACCAGTCGGGCGATATCGTGGGCCAGGCGGGCGTTGAGAGCTACTACGAAAACCTGCTGCAGGGTATTCGTGGCGAGCAGACCGTCAAGGTCGATGCCTCGGGCAATGTGACCGGTCAGGCCGGCGCCGTTCCCGCGAAGGCCGGCTCCGACATTAAGCTCACGCTCGACCTTAAGATCCAACAGGCCTGCGAGACGGCACTGGCGAGCGCTATCGAGCTTGCCAAGACCACTGGCTACAGCAATGCCGGCAACGGCGCTGTGGTGTGTCTCGATCCCAACAATGGCGAGATCCTGGGCATGGCGAGCGAGCCCAAGTTCGATCCGTCCGTCTTTATCGGCGGCGTCTCAAATGACGTGTGGACCGAGCTCAATGATGACAAAGGTTCGCACCCGCTGCTCAACCGCGCCATTAGCGGACAGTACATGTCGGCTTCGCCCATCAAGCCGCTCTCGGCACTGGCCGGTCTTGAGTTTGGAACCTACACGTCGGGGCAGACGACCAACTGCACGGGCTATTGGACGGGTCTGGGCAAGTCGTGGGGCAAGTACTGCTGGCTGCATTCCGGCCACGGCACCATGACGCTGCAGTCGGGTATCGCCAACTCGTGCGACCCCGTCTTCTACGACATGGGCAAGGCGTTCTTTTATGACGAGAAACATTCCGAGGGCCTGCAGGAGGTCTTTCGTCGCTGGGGTCTAGGCAAGACCTGCGGTATCGATCTGCCGAGTGAGGGCGCGGGTCGTATTCCCGATGCCGAGTGGAAAGAGTCGTACTTCACCGACGCCTCTGCCGAGGACCGCAAGTGGAATGCCGGCGATATGACCAACATTGCTATCGGTCAGGGTGACATCCTGGTGACGCCCCTGCAGATGGCGTGCGCCTATATGGGTCTTGCCAACGGCGGCAAACAGTACGTGCCCCACGTGTTTTTGTCTGCCGTGTCGCGCGATGGCGACGGCGATGCCTATAAGTACAACGGCAAGGGCAAGAAGAAGCGCCTGGAGGCCAAGATCAACAGCGATTCGGATTTGGCTCTTGTTCGCAACGGCATGCACGACGTGATATACACGGCATCGACGTCCCTGGCGGCTCACTTTGGAACCCTGACGCCGCAGGTATACGGCAAGTCGGGCACGGGCGAGAAAAGCGGCGAGGACGAATACGCGTGGTTCTGCGCCTATGCACCGGCCGATGATCCCAAGTACGTCATCGCTACTGTCCTGGAGCAGGGCGGCGGCGGCTCAGATACCGCGATGCATGTCGTGCGCGACGTGCTCGGCGTGATTTATGACGAGCCCGATACCTCTTCAGCCTCGGGCGATTCTTCGGTTCGATAGGAGGTTGCGATGGATTTTTCTCCGGCGGATCTGTTCCGTTCAACCAAGACCGGCTCTCGCAGCAGCCTGGACCGCGTCAACAAGCAACTTTCGGCCTCGCGCGGCACGTTTCGCCAAAAGGTGCATATCGGTGTGCTCGTGGCTACAGTGGCGCTCGTCGCCTACGGTGCCATCATTATCTGGTCGGCTTCGCAGTTTAAGGCCGATGCTTCGTTCTCACGTCATCTTCTGGGAATTGGCATCGGGGCGGTGCTGGCGGTGCTGGTCTGGCGTACCGACCTGCGCGGTATTTCCAATTTCTCGACAGCGTTGCTCGTCATCGACCTGATCGTTATCTTCTCACCCAAGATTCCGGGTCTGTCCTATACAGGCGGTCTGGGCATGACGGGCTGGATCAAGATTCCCGGTATCGGCTTGACATTCCAGCCGGTTGAGCTTGCCAAGCTCATCACCATCTTCTTTATCGCCACGCTTGGCTCGCAGTATAACGGCCGCATCGATACCGTTCGCGACTACGTCAAGCTCTGCGGCATGCTGTCCATCCCGTTTTTGGCCGTCGTCGCCATGGGCGACCTGGGCTCGGGCCTGGTCGTGCTGGTCTCGGGCGCCATCGTCATCTGCATGAGCGGTGCGCGCCGCGAATGGGTGCTGTCGACCCTGGCCCTGCTCGTGGGCCTGGTGGCCCTCGTCCTGGCGCTCGATTCGGTCTTTGATTCGTTGCTCGGCCACGATGTGCTCATCAAGCAGTATCAGATGAACCGCCTGACGGTCTTTATCGACCCCGATAATGCCGATTCGGACGATGCCTACAACCTGCAGCAGTCGCTTATCGCCGTTGGCTCGGGTGGCTTCTTTGGTAAGGGTTTGGGCCATGCGACGCAGTCGGCCGGCGGCTTTCTGCCTGAGTTCCACACCGACTTCGTCTTCGCCTTCCTGTCCGAGACCTTTGGCTTTTGCGGTTCCTTTTTGCTCCTATGCCTCTACGTGCTGCTGATCTTTTCGACGATTCGCGTCGCCTTTAAGTGTGAGTCGCTGTTCTTGCGCCTATCGTGTGTGGGCATCGTTGGCATGTGGGCGTTCCAGACCTTCGAAAACATCGGCATGTGCATTGGCATGATGCCGATTACCGGTATTCCGCTACCGTTTATTAGCTTCGGTTCGTCTTCGATGATGATTCAGCTGCTGACGGTGGGTATCGTACAATCCATATGGCGGCATCGTTCGGGCGCCGCGTAACCGCTGGAGGGGTTTGCTATGAAAATTCCCGTAGATAAGCTGACCCGCGCTTTTAAGATGGGCGCGTCCGTTAAGAAGGATTCCGATACGCCGGTGCGCGTCTCGGTCTATCTGGATTCGTCCGCCTCGCGCTTTCTTGCCGAGACGGTGCGTGACGCCTTTGTGCCGCAGACGACCTCGGGTATTGTGCGCGTCGAGCGTCTGGGGGAGGAGCGAATTGCTCCAAAGACCGATACCGATGTGGTGCTGGTGCTCTCGTGTGGTTCCGACCGCTTGGAGAGTGCCGTGCAGGAGCTCGTGATCGCCGGCGCGCCCGTGTGCGTGCTTGCCGAGTCTGCTGTGGAGGTGCCGTTTATCGAGGAGTCCACGCCCATGCTCGGCGTGGTAGCGGCAACCGATAAGACGTATCTGCTCGAGACGCTTGCCCGCTGGATTCTCGATCGCACCGACAAGGAAACGGCTTTTGCGGCGAACTTTGCCTTCATGCGCATCGCGGCGGCCAATCGTATCATCACCTCGTGCGCGCTTACCAATATGGCGACCGGTGCACTGGCGTTTTTGCCGGGCGCCGATTATCCCGTTATGGCGCTGGCGCAGGTGGGCATGCTCTTTGAGCTCGCTGCCGTCTTTGGACGCGGCATTAAGCCTGAGCGCGGCTACGAGGTCGCGGGCGTGCTTGCCGGCGGTCTTGTGATCCGCGCGGTCACCCGCGCACTCGTCAAGCAGACGCCGCATATTGGGTTTGTCGTCAAGGCGCTCACTGCTGCCGCGGGCACCTACGGCATGGGCCGTGCGCTCGTTTCGCTCTACGAGCGCGATGTCGACTACAGCCGTGCCAACGAGGTGGCCACTGCCACGTTCTCCCGCGTTCGCGATCTGGTGACCACGGTCGCGGGCGCTACCCGTCCTATGGCGTCCTATCAGGACGCATCAGATCTCGCTGCTTAGGGGTTTTCCGTTGCGCGTTGCATACCAAGATTGTTTTCATTTAATTGAGCCGCTGCTCGCCAAGGTCGAGAAGCCGAGTCGCTATATCGATCACGAGTGGGGCACGCTTTCCAAGGCCGATGCCGACTACCGTTGCTGCCTGATCTACCCGGATGTGTACGAGGTTGGTCTGCCCAACCAGGGCATCGCCATCCTCTACAACATCCTTAACCAGGCCGAGGGCATCTCCTGCGAGCGTGGCTATGTGCCGTGGCCCGATATGGGTGATGCCATGCGCGAGGCGGGTATTCCGCTGCTGTCGCTCGAGGGTGCAGCGCCGGTCGCTTCGTTTGATATCGTCGGTCTGCATGTGCCGCACGAGATGGCGGTGACGAACTTCCTCGAGGCACTCGACCTCGCTGGTATTCCGCTGTTAGCGGCTGACCGCACCGAGGACGACCCCATTATCATCGCCGGCGGCCCCTCGGTGTACAACCCCGAGCCGTACGCGGCCTTCTTCGATGCCATCCTCATCGGTGAGGGCGAGGAATCGCTGCTCGAGACCTGCCAGCTGCATCGCCGCCTGCGTGACGAAGGGGTCCCGCGCGTGCAGATTGTCGAGCAGCTTGCATCCATTGCCGGCAACTACGTGCCGTCGCTCTATGAGGTTCGTCACGACGAGCCCTGCTCGCCGCATGGCTACACCGTGCCGCGTGAGGGCAAGGATGCGCCGACCGTGGTCTACAAGCGCGTCGTCGAGGATTTCGGCGCCACGAATCCGCTGTCGCAGTCGTGCGTGCCCTATGCACAGCTGGTTCACGACCGCCTGTCTATCGAGATCCTGCGCGGCTGCGCCCGCGGCTGTCGTTTTTGTCAGGCCGGTATGACGTATCGCCCGGTGCGCGAGCGCTCGGCCGACCAGATCGTCTCGTCGGTG
>CABSDO010000051.1 GCA_902476475.1 uncultured Collinsella sp.
CCATGTCTTTGCCGTCCCCGATATCGTGCCGCTGCCGCAGGACGTGGTGGATGGCTGCGAGGCCGTGCTCGATACGCTGTTCGATCTGGCGGCGGCAATCAAGGCTGTGCGCTAGAAAATTGCGGCGTTAAAACGAGCGATTGCTCACGTTTGCGCTTAAGCAAAAGGGGCCCGGCAATGGTCGGGCCCCTTTTGCTTAAGCGGCGACTTAGCATACTCGCGGGCGTGCTATAGATACGCACCGAGGTTGATGGCCGTGGCGTCGGTCTGGCTGCTTGCCTGGGTGCTGGCTCGTTCCAGCAGGAACGGCCGCACGAGTTCTTGGCGGTTGATGTCCTCGATGGCCGTGACCGCGGTGACGGTGCGCGCTGCAGAGCCGACGTGGATATGCTTGGTCTTTGTCGGGACCTTGTTCTCGATTTGCTCCATGAGCAGCTGGACACCCTTGCGGCCAATCTCGTAGCCCGGGGGCGCTACCGTAGTGAGCGGGACCGATCCGCTCCAAGCGAGCGGGTTGCCGTCGCATCCGGCCACGCGAACCTGCTCGGGGACGGAGATGCCTTTGTCGACCAATGCCGAGATAACGCCCGAAGCCAGCACGTCGGTCAGGCCGACGACAAAATCGGGGCGTTCGTCGGCAGGGCGCCCGGCAATCTGAGCACCAATACTGTAGCCGTCGGCTGCGGTATTCCACTCTCCGGCGTCAATGACTTCAATTTTGATATCGGGATGCAGGGCGAGAGCCTTGTGAATGCCAAGTACGCGCAGGGTGAGCTGCATGAATGCCGCTCTGCCCACAACGGTGATATGGCGTGCGCCGCGGGCGATGGCGAGCTCGGCGATAATGCGCCCCTGCGCCTCGTTGTCGGCCGCTACGTAGTAGCCGGGCCCGGAGCAATGGATGTCCAGATGGACAATCGGCACGGGCATCTTGGTCATGGCGGGGTGCCAGTCGGGGGATGCCATGGGCTGAACCATGACGCCGGACATCTGGGTGCCCATAAAGTAGCGCAGGTAATGGTCCTCGAGAATATCGTCGTTATCGGCGTTGGCGATGAGCAAGTCGTAGCCGTGCTTGCGGGCCTCGTTGTGTGCGCCGCTGGCGATTTGGAGCGAAAAGCCGTGATCGAGACGGGGGAGCACTAGGCCAAAGGACTTGGTGGCGCCGCCCGCGAGCTGACGAGCGCTTTGGTTGGGTAGGTAGCCCAGGCGATTGATGGTTTCGTTAATGAGCTTGAGGGTCTCGGGGCGCAGCTTTTCGGGGTGGTTGAGCGCGTTGGAAACCGTGCCCAGCGAAACCCCGGCCTCGCGCGCGACGTCGCTGATTTTAACCTTTGCCATAGTGGCCCCTTTGATGCGTTTCAAGTACAAGCCAGATTGTAGCATCGCCCGCCCCTAGGGTGTCAAAACCTGCCAATTAGGGACAGGTTTATTTTGGCATGTTCTATCTGCGTAAACGCCGTTGCCAGCGCGACCACCACAAAGGTGCCTGTCCCCATTGTGGTGGTTTGGACCGGCTGGACGTGTGTGCATCGGGTGGTATCTAAGTTAAGATACCACTTCTGGTATATCAGCTTGCGTTTGCGTGAGTACAATACTCGAACGTTATGCGTCTCAGCGCCCCCTGTGCGTGGACGTTTTGCAGTCAAGCGGACGAAGGGATTTATCCTATGTGCGGAATTGTCGGCTACACCGGCTCTGATATTGCAAAGAACATCCTGGTCACGGGCCTCAAGCGTATGGAGTATCGCGGCTATGACTCCTCGGGCGTCGCGCTCGAGGTGGGCGAGGGCGCCGCGGCGCACCTCGATGTCATCCGCCGCGTGGGCAAGGTCGCGGGCTTGGAGAGCGAGCTTTCCAACATTGACAGCGACGCTACCTGCGGTATCGGCCACACCCGTTGGGCCACCCACGGCAAGCCCTCCGTCGTTAACGCTCACCCCCACACCAGCTGTGACGGTCGTATCGCCATCGTCCACAACGGCATCATCGAGAACTTCGCCGAGCTGCGAGAAGAGCTGGAGGGCCGCGGCCACCACTTTAAGAGCGAGACCGATACCGAGGTCTTCGCGCATCTGATCGAAGAGGCTTATGCCGAGACGCACGACCTGATGGCCTCCGTGCGCGAGGCTTGCACCCACGTGGTCGGTGCCTATGGCCTGGCCGCCGTGTGCGCTGACGAGCCCGGCGTGATCGCCGTGGCCCGCAAGGATTCCCCGATCGTGGTCGGCGTGGGCGAGACCGGCGCCTATGTCGCCTCCGATGTCATCGCGCTCATCGACGCCACCCGCGATGTCGTGGTGCTCGAGGACGGTCAGTTTGCCAAGCTCGCGCCCGCAGGCGTCGAGTATACCGACGAGGCCGGCAACGTTATCGAGCCCAAGGTCACCCACATCGACTGGGACCTGGATATGGCAGAAAAGGGCGGTTATCCCGACTTTATGCTCAAGGAGATTCACGAGCAGCCGCGCGTCGTGCGCGACACGCTGGTTGGTCGTATGACGCCGGCCGGCGAGCTCGACATCGACGAGCTGGGCCTTTCGCTCGAGGAGCTCAACGACATCGACCGCGTCTACGTGATCGCTTGCGGCACCAGCTATCACGCTGGCCTCATTGCCAAGAATCTCATTGAGGGCTGGGCTCGCATCCCCACCGAGGTGGAGGCGGCCAGCGAGTTCCGCTATCGAAACCCCATCATCACGCCGACGACGCTCGTCGTGGCCGTGTCCCAGTCGGGTGAGACGGCCGACACTCTCGCCGCCATCCGCGACGCGCGCATCAAGGGCGCCAAGGTCTTCGGCATCACCAACGTGGTGGGCAGCCCCGTGGCGCGTGAGAGCGACGGCGTCATCTACACTAAGGCCAACAAGGAGATCGCGGTCGCCTCGACCAAGAGCTTCATCGGCCAGGTCGTGAGCCTTACGCTTTTGGCCCTGCTGCTGGCGCAGGTCAAGTACCGCTTGACCACCAAGCAGGCGCGCATGCTGTTCCGCGAGCTTTCCGATACGGCCGAGCAGATCCAGTGGATTTTGGATACCCAGACCGAGGCCGTTCATGAAGCTGCCCTGCTGTGCAAGGACGCGCAGTCGGCGCTGTTCGTGGGCCGTGGCATGGGTGCCGCTATTTCCTACGAGGGTGCGCTCAAGCTCAAAGAGGTCAGCTACCTGCACGCCGAGGCATATGCCGCCGGTGAGATGAAGCATGGCCCCATTGCCCTGATCGACCCGGGCTTCCCTGTCATCGCTGTGGCCACCAAGAGTGCCACCTACGACAAGACCGTGTCGAACCTTATGGAGTGCAAGGCGCGCGGCGCCAAGGTCATCGTCGTTGCCACCGAGGGCGACGAGGAGATCAACAAGATTGCCGACTGCATCATCCGCGTGCCGGCAGTCCGCGACGTGTTCAGCCCCGTCACGGCGAGCGTTCCACTGCAGCTGCTCGCCCGCGAGGTCGCCATCCTGCGCGGCTGCGACGTCGACCAGCCCCGAAACCTCGCCAAGAGCGTCACGGTAGAGTAGTTGGTTCCGCCGTTCTAGCGGCTAAGGCCCGGCTCCGCATCAAGACGGAGCCGGGCCTTTTTTGCATTTGACCAGATAAAACCTGCCAAAATGAACCTGTCCCTTTTTGGCAGGTTAGCGGAGCTTGCTGGTCTCGAAGTACTCGGGGAACTGGTCCAGAACCTCGGTCTGGTTGCGGAACATCATATGCAGGTGCTTGCTGACCAAAAAGCTCGCTTCGATGGGGTCGCGACCGGCGATAGCGCGGCGAATCTGCTTGTGTTCGTTCACGATGTCCTGATTGTCGAGAACCTGCGTGGCAGCGCGCAACCAGCGGAAGCGCTCCAGGTCGGCATTGGTCTCTTCGAGCCACGACCACACGGTGCTGCGACATGCGATGCTGAAAATCATGTGATGCATGAGGTTGTCGCTCAAAAAGAAGCCGATGCGATCCTCTTCGGCCATGGCCTTTTCCTGCAGCGCGATGGCGCGGTCGAGCTGCTCGATGCCGGCCGACGTGGCGCGCGCACAGCACTCCACGATCACCTGCTTTTCCAGATGTTCGCGGATGTAGCAGGCACTCTCGGCAAGGGTGAGGTTGATGGGTGAGACGTAGGTGCCGCTCTGGGGCACGGTGCGCACCAGGCCTTCCTGCGCCAAGCGAACCAAAGCCTCGCGCACGGGCGTGCGACCCATATCCAGGTCGTCGCAAAGTTGCTTGACGCCCAGCTTTTCGCCCGGCTTGTAGTCCAGGTAGACGATTTTGCGTCGAATGGTGTGGTAGGACTGGTCCTGTAGGCTCGTTTCCTGCTCGCCGACGTGCATCGATTCTTCCATAGCGCCTCGCAACTGTTCTATCAAACTCATATGTCAGTTGTTAATTATGCCGCGAATCAGCTCTCCACGGTGGGTAATTCGGCTGTTGCCTGAGAACTATTGCGGCATCTTAGTCTGTGTTTGCGCAAGGCTGCGCTCAATGTTGCCGTATCATAAGCCGTCGAAAACGTGAAATAGAAAGAAGGAATCCCATATGCAACTGGCAAATATCGTACGCGAGCGCTGGAAAGGCGTTTTGTTCTGCCTGATCATCGCCATTCCCGCGACGTTGCTCGGCAAACAAATTGAGGTGGTCGGCGGTCCGGTATTTGCCATCCTCTTTGGCATGGTCCTGGCGCTCGTCTTTCCCAAGAATCGTCGCGAACGGCTCGCCGCCGGCGTCACCTATACGTCCAAAAAAGTCTTGCAGTACGCGGTTATCCTGCTTGGCTTTGGCATGAACCTCTCCCAGATTCTGTCCAAGGGCGCCCAGTCGCTACCGATTATCGTGGCGACGATCTCGACCTCGCTTGTCATCGCCTTTGTGCTCTGTCGCGTCATGAACGTGCCGGGCAAGATCGCGACGCTTGTGGGTGTGGGTTCGTCGATTTGCGGCGGTTCTGCCATCGCCGCGACCGCACCCGTCATCGATGCCGACGATCGCGAGATTGCCCAGGCCATTTCGGTCATCTTCCTGTTTAACGTTATCGCGGCGCTCGTGTTTCCGACGCTCGGCGGCATGCTCGGGCTGACCAACGAGGGCTTTGGCCTGTTTGCCGGTACCGCCATCAACGATACCTCGTCCGTAACGGCTGCGGCGAGCGCCTGGGACAGCATGCATCCCGGCGCCAATGTGCTCGAGAGCGCCACGGTGGTCAAGCTCACCAGGACGCTGGCCATTATTCCCATCACGTTGGTCCTCGCATGCTGGCAGATGCATCTGGCACGCAAGGCCGGCGGCGACGCCAAAAGCACGTTCTCCCTTAAACGCGCGTTTCCCATGTTTGTTCTGTTCTTTGTGCTGGCGAGCGTGATCACTACGGTGCTTCAGCTTCCCGCGTCCTTTACGGCGCCCATCAAGGAGCTGTCGAAGTTCTTTATCGTGATGGCCATGGCGGCAATTGGCTTTAATACCGATATCGTCGAGCTGGTCAAAAAGGGCGGCAAGCCCATCGCGCTGGGCTTTTGCTGCTGGATTGGCATCGCGTGCATGAGTTTGGGAATGCAGCACGTACTGGGAATCTGGTAGAGAAGTAGCTTATTTGCGTGCTGCGTGCTGGTGAGCGCATTCTCACGGTGGAGCGATAGGAGCTCTTGCGGGTATGGCTTGTCCGCAGGTTTATAAGTCCCGAAGAGCTCTTATCGCCCCGCCAGGATGGCGATGCGGGGCAACACCTATACTCGCAGGGCGGCGCTTTCTGCCCTATAGTGTTTGGTGGGCAATATCGTTCAATTCTGAAACACTCGGCCGTGCGACCGTCGGCGGTTGCATGTCGCCGCGGACAGGGGCAAATCATGGATAGCGATGCCAAGCTGAACATCTTGACCGAGGCCCTAGCTGCTGCCGGGGCTTCGGCATTGGCAATCGATGCGCGTGGGGACGTCGCGATCTCGACCATGAATGACGCGGCGCTTGAGCGGGATGTGGCGGCTTTTGTCGCTGAGCGCCTCGACCGTATAGGAGACGGTGCGCGTCTGGTTATGGGGCGTGCGGGTGCGCGCCTGAGCCTGACCGTTCGCCCCACCGACAAAGAGGGTGGGAGCCTTTGGGTCGTCGTGGTCCGCGAGGTGCGCGGCGCCGCGGCGCATGCGGGCATCGAGTGGCTCAACGCCGACGAAGTTGAGGCCCGCTACGAATCGAGCGCGTACGGCATCGTTGAGGGTGCCGCTGCGGTGGCTGCACCGGTTGCCGAGAGCTATGCGCGCGGGGTGCCCCTTATGCTCGAGGGCGAGTTGGGCGCGGGCCAGGTCGAGATCGCCAAGCGCCTCTATCTGGCTGGCCCTTTTGCCGATCAACCCTTTGTTTCCGTTGCGCTCGATGAGCTCACCGAGCGCGGTTGGCGCCACGTGCTCAAAAGCGCCGAATCGCCGTTGTTCCAAACAGGGCTGACCCTTTGCATTGAGGGCTGGAACGCGGTTGGCCCCCAGCGCCTCCGCGAGCTGGTCTCCACGATGGCCGACACCGCGTTGGCGACGCGCTGTCATGTGGTGCTGACGGCGAATGACATGCCGGGCGGCAGCGAAAGTGATCAAGCCGCCTTTGTGACCGAGCGCTTCGCCTGTGCGGTGAGCGTGGCGCCGGCAATCGCCGAGCAGGGAGCCGCGTCGACGAAGGTCGCGCGCTATTTGGAATATCTCGCTGATGCATTTGGGACGGCAGCGCCCACGCTGTCTGCCACGGCGACGAAGACGCTCGATGCTTACCGCTGGCCGCGCAATTATCTGCAGCTCCGCGAGGTCTCGGAACGACTGTATATATTGGTGGGGGCGGGCACGGTGGACCGCGCTGTGGCGGAGGAAGTGCTCGCCCAAGAGGACGTGATTAAGACCGCAACCTTTGGCGCCCCGACACTCGAAAGCGACCTGTATATTCTGCGACCGCTGGCCGATACCGAGCGAGATATCGCGCATCTGGTTGTAGACCATCTCCACGGTAACCGAACCCGTGCGGCGGAGGTGCTGGGCATAAGCCGTACAACGCTGTGGCGCTTGCTGAAGGACGATGACCGTTGAGCGAGGCGCCCGTGACCGCGCGCGACGCGTGTGCTACAGTCCAAAGCGTTATTGTTTCGATTTGGTTACGGCGTGCGAGGGCATATGGCTGAGACTTCAAAACCGAGCCGCAGAAGGCGGAGTGCCGCGCCGGTCAACCGACGCACAACATCGGTGACGTGGGGTAAACACGCCTCGGGGTTTGATGGCTCGTTCAAGCGCACTAAATACGGCTATCCTTCGGCAAGCGCCCGCTTGGCAATGCAGGCAGAGTCCTCACTGTGGGGCCGCAAACGCGTGGTGGGTTCAAAGCTCAAGCACGACGGAACGCTCGGTTACATCAGCCGCGGGGCGGCTCGCCGCAGTGGGCTCAATCCTGCTGGTTGGCATCGTTATGTGCCGATCGTGGCCGTCGTTGCGGTGATCGTCATCGCACTCGCTGCGCTTGGCTACGCCGGCGGTGGCGCCAACTTGGACGCAGTGTTTAAATCGCCCGAGCTCGCGCATGCAGGCACAGAAGTTGTCGAGGGCGCTCAGACCCAGATGGGCGTCGCGCCCCAGCGCGGCATCGTTGCGGCGGCCTCCACCATCGCCGATGCGCAAAAGGACGAGGACGAACAAGGCAGCGAAGCCGAAACGACTCACACGAACGAAACGACGACAACGGCGACGTCAATATAAGTTGCGAGCGGGACAGCAAATTTTGGACGGGGCCTTTCAGCGGGTCCGCCGTTCGTTAGAACGGCAGAACTAATTACCTTACGTACACCACGTTGTCGCGGCGCGGCTTTGCCTCGGGTAGCGTGTCCTCGGCGTAGCCCAGAATGCAGTGACCGACACCGCGCAGACTGCCGTCGGCGGGCAGGCCCCAACTGGCCAGCAGCTCCAGGCCCTCGGGCGAGTCAAAGACCTCGTGCGCGCGGTGAATCCAGCACGAATCGACACCCAGTGCATAGGCGGCGTTGAGCAAGTTGCCCATGGCGAGCGAGCCGTCTTCCAGATGTGTGGGCACGCTGCGGTCAACCAGCACCACCACAACGGTCTTGGCGCCATAGAAGGGGTCGCTGTTGCTGTCCATGACCTGGGCGTTGAGCTGTGAGAGACGCTCGACGGTCGCGGGGTCGGTGACGGCGACAAACGTCACCGGCTGGCGGCCCATGCCGCTCGGTGCATATTGGCCGGCTTCGATAATACGTGCAAGCTTTTCGGCCTCGACGGGACGATCGCTGTATTTGCGGCAGCTGCGGCGGTGAATGAGTGCTTCGATAGTCTCCATGGTGTCTCCTTGCGGTGGCGTTGCAGATGCCCCGTTCATACCCGTCGGGCTTAAACGATAGACGGTCAATTGCCCGGCCAAAAGGATAGATTCCAATTGGGAAAGTAGGTTTGCATAAAAGTACCTTCAGAATGTGACAAACAAATGGGATGGTTAAACGTTTTATCCCGTCTACCCTGCGGTTTTTTACCACTTGCCTAAATGACGAACGCATAACCTCTGATAAAGGTTTTACTAAAGGAGCACCAACGTTTATCAATGCGCCGTGGTGGCGCCGGGCCAGGAGGTAACATCATGTTCCAGGCTGGAGATGTCGTCGAGACCGATTTCGAAGGATTTCTGAAGCTGCTGCGTTCCAAGACGCGCGCTTTCGTGTCGATCAACGATCACGAGTACTACATCACGCACACCGATGGGTACTGGCGCGTTCAGGACTGTGAGAATCTCAACGATAAGGGTCACTTTACCGACTGCTCCGAGCTGGTCAACACGGTCTGCGAGGTCGTCGAACTGCCGTGGATCTGCGGCAAGAGCCTGCACGACAGCTTTGCCGGTGCCACGGTCTTCGAGGCCGTTGCCGCCTAGCGACTGCTACAACGCGATTATTCCGCAACCGCCGGCGCTGCCCCCGCGCCGGCGGTCTTTTTCTGTAGATACGTTATGTGTGTGCCCCTATTTCGCATGGACGTTGACGATGGTCAAAACTCGGACTATTCTGGTAGCCAAATTAGTCAAAACTCGGACTATTGAATGGTGGGAGAGATGGATAACGCGGTTACGCTGGTTGATTTTGACCGGATGCTCAATAGACTCGACCATATCTATTCAGAGTTCTCGCGTGCGTGCGGTCTTTCGGATTGCGCCTACTGGATGCTTGTCGACACCAGCGCGGCGGGCGGGAACATTGCCGTGAGTCGGCTGACAAGCGAATGGTATTACAGCAAGCAGACGATTAACTCGGCGATTAAGGCCCTGGCCGCGCGCGGCTTTGCAACGCTGGAGTTTGCCGAGGGCAGCCGTAAGAACAAGGTCGTGCGCCTGACCGAGGATGGCGCACGGTTCGCCGCGCGATACGCGCTGCCGGCGCTTAAGGCGGAACAGCGTGCGTTTGAGGCGCTCGATCCTGGAGAACGGCGCGAGATCATGCGCCTGATTGGAAAGTTCTCCCATGCGCTCAGCGATGAGTGCGAGGCGTTTAAACAGCAGGTGGCTGTCGAGAATCAAGATGAGGGGGAGTCGTGCGACTCTTAATGAGATTTATGAAGCCGTATCGGGGTTTGATTGCAGTCACGTTGCTGGCGCTGCTGATAGATAACGTCGGCACGCTGCTGGTGCCCACGATGTTGGCGAACATGGTTAACACCGGCATCACCACGGGCGATATCGACTACATTTTGCGCAACGGCCTGTATATGCTTGTCGCAACCGGCATGGCCAGTGGCGGCACGGTATTGGGATGCTATTTTTCGGCCCGCCTGGCGGCAAATGTCGCCTGCGATATCCGCAACGCCGTCTATGACAAATCGCTCGAGCTGTCTGCCAGTGATTTTGAGCGTTTTGGCACGGGCTCGATGATCACGCGCTCGCTCAACGACATCAACGTGATCCAGCAGGCGATTCTGCAGACGATACAGCTTGTGCTGCCGGTGCCGTTCTTGGCCGTGGCGGGCATTGTCTTCGCTTGGTTTATCGACCCGGCCATGGGTACGCTGCTGGGCGTGGTCGTTGCGATCGTGTTGGTGGCGGCGGTCATTACGGTCGCCAATGCGGCGCCGATCTTCATGCGCCTGCAGAGCTTTATCGACCGCATGAACGTGGTGCTGCGCGAGAACATCGTGGGCGTGCGCGTGATCCGCGCGTTTAACAAAGAACGCCACGAGGAGCAGCGTCTGGACGAGGTGTTTAGCGAGTACGCGGCCAACGCCATCAAGGTCAACCACCTGTTCGTGGGACTCGATAGCTCCAGCTTCTTTTTGATGAACATCGCCGAGGTGGCGGTGCTGTGGGTGGGCGGCAACCGCGTGGGCGTCCATGCCATGCAAATCGGCAGTATCTCGGCCGTGTTGGAGTACGCGATCATCATTCTGTTCTTTGTGATGACGGCGCAGATGGTGATCTTGACGCTGCCGCGTGCCGCGGCGTGCCTCAATCGTGCACAGCAGGTGCTCCAGATTGAGCCGAGCATTGTTGACGGCGGGCGCACGCTGCAGCGGTGCGCGTCGCAGGATGACGATGCCGTTGCCGTGTTCGACCACATGTCGTTCCGTTTTAACGATGCTGACGAAGATACACTGCGCGATCTGAATTTTGCGTGCCGCCGCGGGCAGACAACCGCAATCGTGGGCTCGACCGGTTCGGGCAAATCGACGGTAGCCAAGCTCTTGCTGCGTTTCCACGACGCCACGAAGGGTGCCATTCGTCTGGATGGCGTCGACCTGCGCGATCTTTCGCAAGACGAGATTCGCCAGCACATTGCCTACGTGCCGCAGAAGGCGTGGCTGTTCTCGGGTTCCGTGGCGGGCAACCTGCGCTACGGCAACGAGGACGCTACCGAGGCCGACATGCTCCATGCGCTCCAGGTTGCCCAGAGCACCTTTGTGCTCGACCAGCCGCAGGGGCTCGATACCCCGGTGGCTCAGGGCGGTACGAACTTCTCGGGTGGTCAGCGTCAACGTCTGGCCATTGCCCGTGCGCTCATGAAGCGTGCCGACCTGTATATCTTCGACGACAGTTTTTCGGCCCTGGACTTTAAGACCGACGCGGCCCTGCGCCACGCGCTGCAGGACGAGACGCGCGATGCTGCGGTGCTTATCATCGCGCAGCGCATCTCGACCATTCTGCACGCCGATCAGATTGTGGTGCTCAAGGACGGCGAGGTCGTGGGCTTGGGCACGCACGACGAGCTTATGGAAACCTGCGAGGTGTATCGCGCTATCGCGGAATCGCAGATGAAGGGAGGTGAGTAGCATGACCGAGGAGCTCAAGAAGCAAGGCGACATTGATGAGGGCATGGCTGCAGAAGCGGTTGAGCAGGTGGTTGCCGCGACACCCGATCTGGACGAGGCGGCCAAGGCTGCGGCCGAGCGTGAGGCTCGCCGCCAGGCGCTGTACGAGGAAAACGAACGTGCCGAGGACGAGCGCGCCCGCGCCGAGGCGGAGCGCATGTGCGATGTGGGCGATGAAGACGAGGACGAGACGCCCCGTAACACTTGGGCGACTGTGCGCCGCCTGTGGAGCGAAGCCGCCGGCGACCACTGGCGCTTCTACATTGTGTTTGCAAGCATTGTCTTCTATGTCATCTTTAACACGGCGGCTCCGGCCTACAGTGCCCGCGTTATCGATGAGCTGTGGGGGCACATGAAGGTGGCATTTGCCAACAACACCACCTTTAGCATCACTTGGGAGCATTGCGGCAGGACCATCTTTATTTACTTTATGATCTGGACGGCAGCCGCCTCGTTCTATGCGCTGCAGAGCTTTTTGATGTCGAGCGTTGCCGAGCGCCTTAACCTGCGTCTGCGCAACCGTATCGCGCAAAAGCTCAACCGTCTGCCGCTCTCCTATTTTGATGCGCACCGCCCCGGCGAAGTGGTCAGCCGCGCGACCAACGACCTGGATAAGATGTCCGAGAGCATGCAGCGCGGCCTGTTGCAGCTGCTGGTGTCAATCGGTACGGTATTGGGTGCCGTGGGCGTGATGTTTGTGTTTAGCGTGCCGCTTACGCTGGTGTTTTTGTTCTTTACGGCAATATCGCTGCTCATGACCAAAGTGGTCTCGGCGCGCACGCATGCCGTAACGGGCGAGCGCCAGGAGTGGGTGTCCAAGATCACGAGCGCGGTTGAGGAGGGCTACTCGGGCCGTCTGGTAATCCGCGCGTTTAATCGCGAGCACCAGAGCTCTGCCGAAGTGCACGAGGTGTCCGCCGAGCTGGCACGTGTGAGCACCAAGGCCGACTTTATGATCAATGCCGTTGGTCCCGCGGTGCGTTTTATTGGACGCCTGGCTCAAATTGTGATTGCGCTGGTGGGCTGCAGCATGCTGGTAGCCGGCCACATGACCGTTGGTGTGTTCCAGGCGTTCTTCCAGTTTATTTACGAAGCGTCCGAGCCCATGACGCAGCTGTCGTTTACCTTTAACTCGCTGCAGAGCGCGCTGGCGAGCGCGGAGCGCGTGTTCGACCTGCTCGATGAGCCCGAGATGGTAGCCGATCCGCTGCCGGGCGACGCCGCCAAGCTGCCGGGCCGCGTAGAGGGCCGTGTTGCCTTTGAGCATGTGCGCTTTGGCTATACGCCCGAAAAGCCGCTCATGCGCGACGTCTCGTTTACCGCCGAGCCGGGCCAGAAGATTGCCGTGGTGGGCACTACGGGCGCGGGCAAAACCACGCTCATCAACCTGCTCATGCGCTTTTACGAGATCGACGGCGGCCGCATTACGCTCGACGGTGTGGATACGCGCCTCATGAACCGCGGCGAGCTACGTCAGCAGTTTGGCATGGTGCTGCAGGACGCCTGGCTGTTTGACGGCACGATTGCCGAAAACATCGCCTACGGCTGCCCCGAGGCAACGCGCGACGAAATTGTGGCCGCCGCTCGTGCCGCGCAGGTCGACTTCTTTGTGCGCACCATGCCGCAGGGCTACGACACGCGCGTGGCCAACGATGCCGAGAGCATCAGCCAGGGCCAGCGTCAGCTGCTGACCATCGCACGCGTGCTGCTCAACAACCCGGCGATTCTCATCCTGGACGAGGCGACCTCAAGCGTGGATACGCGTACCGAGCTTGCCATCGGTCGTGCCATGGACGCGCTCATGCGCGGGCGCACGAGCTTTGTGATCGCACATCGCCTGTCGACGATCGTGGATGCCGACCTGATCCTGGTCATGGACCACGGCAACATTATCGAGCAGGGTACGCATAAGGAGCTGCTCGCAGCCGAGGGTGCCTACGCCGACCTCTATCTGAGCCAGTTCGCCTAAGGTGGCAAGGGGGCAGCCTCTTTGTCACATCGAAAAGAAGGCGCGCCGGGGATGAATTCCCTGGTGCGCCTTTTGCGTTGATGCCGATGCCGTTTTGTGTCGCTTGCGTTCCTAGCGTTCGTCCACGAGCTTTGCGACGAGGGCTTTGAGCTCGGCCACCTCTCGCTCGAGTTCCTTGACGCGGCGGGCGTTCTCGGTGATGCCCTGGCGGTTGAGGGCACTCTGCTCGGCGGCGTCATCGGGCATGTACTCGCGATGCTGCTTGGCGTCGAAACTCTCCTCGAACACACGGCAGCCGTTGCGCTTGATGATGCGTCCCGGCACGCCCACGACGGTGCAGTTGTCGGGCACGTCCTTGACGACAACCGAGTTGCCGCCGATTTTGACGTTGTTGCCGATGCGAATGTTGCCGAGCACCTTGGCGCCCGTGCCCACGGTGACGTTGTTGCCCAGGGTGGGGTGGCGCTTGCCGGTCTCGTTGCCGGTGCCGCCGAGCGTGACGCCCTGGTAGAGCACGCAGTTGTCGCCCACGATGGTGGTCTCGCCGATGACGACGCCCATGGCATGGTCGATAAAGAAATGCTTGCCGATCTGTGCCGCGGGATGAATCTCGACGCCGGTGATGTGGCGGGTGATTTGCGAGAGCACGCGGGCGAGCGAGCGATGACCGTGCTCCCAGAGCCAGTGCTCGGGCACGTGGTTCCACTTGGCGTGCAGGCCAGGATAGGAAAGGAAGATGACCAGACCGTTTTGCGCGGCGGGATCCTGCGCTTGGACGGTCTTGATGTCCTCGCGAATGGTATTGATGAAGCTCACCGGCCGCCCTCCCTTAGCGCCATGGCAATGCGATTCAATAAAGTATAGCGATTCGCTAGGGATTAGGAAGGACAATCTTGGCGGCATTGCGCAACAGGTGTCAGTTATGCAAACTTGCTGGTAATGGAGTCATGCTTTTGTGGGGTTGCGCACGAGGGGGCGCCGCAACCGTATACTGGTCAACTTGGACGTATCCGCGCCCACAACTGAGAGGTTTTACTTCATGGGTTTCATCAATTTTATCGCCGAGCTGCTTAAGGATCCGCGCACCGCGATCGCCAGTTGGATCGCCACCGGCCCGCTTATGGCCTACGGCTGCGTGTTCCTGATCATCTTTATCGAGACGGGCGTGGTGTTCTTCCCATTCCTTCCCGGCGATTCGTTGCTGTTTGCTTCGGGCTTCTTTGCCCACAACGGCGGCTTTAACATCGTGGCGCTTCTGGCCACCGCATGGGCCGCTGCCATCTTGGGCGATCAGTGCAACTTTATGATCGGTCATTTCTTTGGCAAAAAGATCATTGCTTCGGGCAAGGTCAAGGCCATGACGCCAGAGCGCATCAAAAAGTCCGAGGATTTCTTGGACAAGTGGGGTCACCTGGCTATTTTCCTGGGCCGCTTCTTCCCGTTTATCCGCACCTTTGTGCCCTTTATCGCCGGCATGGGCGGCATGCACTGGCGCAATTTTGTCATCTTTAACGTGCTGGGCGGCATTA
>CABSDO010000052.1 GCA_902476475.1 uncultured Collinsella sp.
CGCCCATCCACAGCAGGTCGTGGTTGCCCCACTGGATGTCGAGCGAATGGTAGGTGAGCAGACGGTCCATAATCTTGGCCGCGCCGCCGCCGCGGTCGAAGATGTCGCCCACCAGGTGCAGGTGGTCGACGGCCAGGCGCTTGATGAGCGAAGCGAGCGACTCGATAAAG
Organism: uncultured Collinsella sp.; assembly: GCA_902476475.1. GTDB lineage: Bacteria > Actinomycetota > Coriobacteriia > Coriobacteriales > Coriobacteriaceae > Collinsella. The sequence goes on from CABSDO010000052.1 coordinate 171, forward strand.
TCGTCGGCGCTGGCGGTCTCCAGGATGGACTCCACGATGCGCTCGTGATAGCGCACGCGATAGTTGTTCTCGTCCGGGTGCGTGTGCAACAACTCGTCGATGATATAGGCGTAGTCGCGCGGGATGGCCTTACGCACCTTGGAGCGCGTGTAGCGGCTTGAAAGCGAGCGTGCGACCATGATGAGCTGGTCAAGCATCGTCTTGTACCAAGTTGGCGAGTCCTCGCGCTGGCTGCGGACCAGCTCAATCTTCTCGCGCGGGTAGTAAATGAGCGTGCACAGCTCGCCCTTTTCGTCAAAGGAGAGCGTGTCGCCAAAAATCTCGTCGACATGCTCGCGCACGACGCCCGAGCAGTTGTTGAGGATGTGCATAAAGGCTTCGTACTCGCCGTGCACGTCGCTCATAAAATGCTCGGTGCCCTTGGGTAGGTTGAGGATGGCCGAGAGGTTGATAATCTCGGTAAATGCGGATTGTTCGGTGGGGAACTGTCTCGACAGCAGGCGCAGATACTTGAAGTCTTGCGGGTTGCGATCGAATGCGACCATGAAACACCTTCCGATGGGGCTGGTAAAACTGATAAACAGCGTCAAACGTTTATCAGTATGCGCCGCTTTTGTTTCGATTTTGCGCCAGCGGCTGAATTGTCGGCTGAATGGTTTGGTAAATCGATTTAGTGAAGGTAGATGTGTTGGTTGGGTGGAGACGACAGAAGGTGTTTTCTCAGATATTTATGCGTGGGGCCGGTGGAGACGATGGTGGTAAAGATGTTCACTATTTTTGGTTCGATTTGGTAAATAGTGGACATATGTACCGCATGTAGGCTCACTGTGCGATAATTTGCGCAACAATGAGTAAGGAGCCTCATATGAGTGATTTTGTCCTGACCTGTGAATCCGCCGCCGACCGAACCCGTGAGTTCTTTGCGTCGCGCAATATCCCTGCCGTGTGTTTTCATTACGAGATCGACGATGTTGTCTATACGGACGATCTGTATCAGTCGATTACACCGGACAAGTTTTTTGCCCAGATTGCCGCGGGCGCCATGCCCAAGACGTCTCAGGTGAGCGTGGGTGAGTACGAGGAGTTTTGGGAGCCGTTTGTTGCCGAGGGTAAAGACGTGCTGCACCTGACGTTGTCGTCGGGTATTTCGGGCACGTATGGATCGGCCTGCGTCGCGGCGCAGATGCTTGCGGATCGCTATCCCGAGGGCGGCAAGGTGCGCGTCATCGATTCGCTGGGGGCGTCTTCGGGCTTTGGTCTGTTGCTGGAATATGCCGCCGACGTGCGCGATAGCGGGGCTTCACTCGACGAGACGGCTGCTTGGATCGAGGAGCACAAACTCAACCTGCACCACTGGTTCTTCTCGACCGATCTGTCGAGCTACCTACGAGGCGGTCGCATTTCGGCTGCGAGCGCGATCATCGGCACGGCGCTTAAGATTTGCCCGCTTATGACGGTCGATTGCGAAGGTAAGCTGTCGCCACGTGAGAAAATTCGCACTAAGAAGCGCGCGATTTCCGAGATGGCTAAGACCATGATGGCACACGTGCAGGGCGGTACGGATTATTCGGGTAAGTGCATCATGTCGCACTCGGCGTGCCGCGAGGATGCCGAGGCAGTTGCGGCGCTGATTGAGGAACAGGTTCCGCAGCTTAAAGGCAAGATTGAGATCAATGACATCGGTACTCTGATTGGCTCGCATACCGGACCTGGTACGGTGGCGCTCTTCTTTATGGGCGACAAGCGCGTGGATTAATTTGCCCCATCACGTTGCTGCATGATTGCTCAAACGAAAACGGCCCGTCTCACGTTTGTGGGGCGGGCCTTGCTGTTGCGGCTAGCGTTTCTTTCCGCGGAAGAAAAAGCCGTGCAGTGACGGCTTGAGGCCGCGATTGGCGCGATGCTCCTCGACGCGCTCGTGGATCGAAGCGACGCGCTCGATGACTTCGTCGGGAATCGGCACGTCGGGATTCATGTTCTCGACCTGGCTGACTTCGGCGGCGGCGACCTGGTCGATAATGGGCACATCGTCGCGCGAGATGACAGGTGTGGCGTCTTCCTTCATCTTGCGATAACGCTGCATCATGTCGGCCTGTAGCTGCTGGGCCGAAGGCGGCGTCCAGATGATGGCGTTGGCGCCGGCGGCGATGGTCTCGCGAATGCTCTCGGGCGTCTTGCCGCCCGGTGCGATGAGCGGCAGGTTGGGATAGTGCTCGCGCAGTTCACGCAGGACCTGGGGTGTGTTTTTGCCGGCGGCGATGTTGAGAATCTTGGCTCCGGCGCGCACTTTGGCATGCGCATCATCGTCGCAACGTACGACCGTGGCGATGACGGGGATGTCGGCGATGTTGGTGATGTGCTCGACCATCTCGGCAGTAGCGGGGGAGTTGACCACGCAGCCCGCCGCGCCCTGCATCTCGGAGACGGCTGCCATCTGAACGGAGCGCTTGCCGGTGGTGGTGCCACCGCCCACGCCTACGAAGACCGGGCACTCGGCGACGGTCAGCAGCGCCTGCGTAATGGCGGGCTGCGGCGTGAAGCGCACGAACATCGCCGGGATCGCCGCCCAGACCGGGCTGCGGCGTGAAGGGGTAAACGGCAAAGACGGCATCGGCGTTGGAGTTGCGGATGACCGCGACGTCGGTGGTGTAGATGAGCGACTTGATGCGTCGACCGAAGAGCGTAAAGCCGCTGGCCTCCTCGATCTCGTCGGGCATGCGAAGGGCCGCCTTGCGCAAACGCCCGTCGATGGGCAGCGGCTCCATGGGAAGCAGTCCGTTGGGGGTCACGGCTACCTGGGGCTCGGTGAACTCGTCTGCGAGCTCGACCTCGGAGAAATCGACCGAGGCGACGATGTCCTCGTGAACCTCGGCGGGCACATCGATGGGAGCTTGGTCGTTTGCCGCGGCAGGCGTGTCGAAGGAGCTGGTGCCGACGAAGGCGTCGACGCGCTCATTTAGATCGTTGAGGGTATCCATGGAGGCTCGATTCTATGTGATGACGGCCGGCGCTATGCAGCCGGAATAGCGAATGCTAAATCGTTTGACGAGTTGATTTTTCCCCGCCGTGCCATCCGTTAGACCGAAGGGCCGGCGAACGTGAAGGAGCTGTGGTGGCGGGTATCGAGGTGCTATCTTGAAAGTCCCGTTTAAAAGAGAGGTGACGCGGTATGGAATTGACAGCAATGTTTGGCTCGATTGGCCTGTGTGTGGCCGCAATCGTTGCCGCCGCGGTCATCTACTTTGTGGTCACGGCCATTAAGGGCAAAAGGGCCGAACGCAAGGAGCGCGCGATGCTTAAACAGCATCGCGACCAGCAGGGCAAACGCGCACAGAGATAGCTTGTTGAGTTTTGGATCCGTGCGCTAGCTGCGTTTTCGAATCAGGGCAATGTAGAAGCCCTCAAAGTCGCGGCTAGGCGGAATGGTCAGCGTGCCGGGCAGGCCGTTGGCGATGGCCGATACCTGACCCGCGGCGATTGCCTCGGTCAGGGCGTTGGACTCGATGCGCGGCTCCTCACCAGCTTCCTGGGCGCGGCGTGCTTCGCTTTCGCTTGGCGTGCCGTCGAGGGGGATGAGCTCGCAGTCCATGTGCTTGTCGAGGGCTTCTTGCAGGGCGTCCTCGTTTTCCTGCGGCAAGATCGAACAAGTCGAATAGACGAGCGTGCCGCCCGGTTTGAGGGCTCCCATGGCGCGGTCCAGAAGCGCGCGCTGCGAGCGGGCGCACTTGCCAAGCAGCTGCTCGGTCAGGCCGCGCAGGCTTTTCTCGTTGCCGCTGATGACGGTACCTGTGCCGGTGCAAGGAGCGTCGAGCAGGATGCGGTCAAAGCGGAAGAACTCGTCGAGCTCGCGTGCGTCGATGCGCATGACGGGCACGTTTTTGGCACCCTGGCGATGGAGGTTTGACTCGAGCTTTTCGGCGCGGGGAATGCTCATCTCGCAGGCTGTGAGATGCGCCTGGCCCTGGGTGAGGGCGGTGATCTGCGTCGTCTTGCCGCCAGGGGCTGCGCACATGTCCAGGATGTCCTCGCCTGCCTGGGCGCCCAACACCAAAGGCGGCATCATGGACGACAGGCTCTGTAGGTAGATCTTGCCGTCGCGGTAGATGTCGAGATCCCACAGATCGGAAACCTGGGCCTCGGGCAGGATAAAGGCGTCTGGGTACCAAGCGACGGGGTTGTGGGCGATGCCGGCGGCACCGAGCGCCGCAGCGATGTCCTCGGAGGGCGCCTTGAGCGTGTTGGCGCGCAGCGTGACCGGGCGTGTGGCCGCGGCGCCGAAGCCCTCGATCATGAGCTCGGCATCGGCGGGCGCATAGGCGCCGGCGACCGTGTCGACCATAAAGCGCGGCAGGTCGGCGGCGCAGGGAAGGGCGGCAAGCTGGTCGGAAAGCTCGGTGGCGGCAAACTGCCTAAGCTTGAGCTCGGGCTTGACCTGCTTTTTTTGCTTACGACGACGCGGCTTGGACATCCGTCTTTCCTTCCTGTTCCATTACATGTCGAGTGTTTAGTACTGGCTCTCGTGCTTGCTGAAGAAGTCGAAGCGCGGGGGCAGCGGCTTTACGCGGTGCTCGCCGGGCTTCTCGCCTAGGCTCTCCACAAACTCATCCGTGGAGGCGAAGATGTTATCCCAGCTAAAGAAGGCGACCGGATCGACGTTGAAGTACTCGCAGATGAGCTCGCAGCCGGCAGGGACGATGCCGTGCATGAGCACGGTCGCCACGCGCAGCTCGGTAAAGGCGTCGACGAGGGCCTGCGTCATTGCGGCGTTTGCCTCGTTACCCTCGAGCTTGTTGGCGGCCTTGGAGGCATCGCTCCAGCGCTTGTTGGCGGCGCGCAGGTAGTCGTCGCACACGGCGAGCGCGCGGTGCGTCTCGAACTTGTACATGGCCTGCTCAAAGGCAAGGGCGGCCTGCTCGGCGGCCTCGACCACGGCGGCAGAGGCCGCGCCGGCGGGGATACAGCCGTTGCGGTAGGGGCTCTCGTCGCCCTCCTTGACGGCGACGCCGTAGAAGCAGCTGCGGGCCAGGCGGTTGAACACGCCGGTCAAAAGGGCGCTCTCCTTAAGGGCCGGATCGATGACGCGCTTGTCGTCGCAGGCGCGCACCTCGTTGCCGTCCTTGTCCTTGCCGGTCACGCGGGTGTCGTATGCCTTGGGGCTAAAGCTCACTGGCTTTTCGGACAGGCCGAGCGACAGCCAGTGCGCGCGCATCTGCTCGCAGGTGTAGTGGTTGAGCAGGTCGTCTGCCGGCGGGGGAGGCGTCTGCGAGGACGAGCTGGCCTTTTTGCCCATGTAGAGCAGGTGGTAGCAGGCGCTGACGGTGCTCTGCGTGAGGCCCCAGCCCAGGGCCTCCCACATGGCGGTCTGCGCGATGCAGTAGAAGTAGATGTTGTCCTGACCGATAAACTGGTAGATCTGTGCGTCGTCCGAGCACCACCAGTCGCGCCAGTCGAGCGAGCTGTGCTGGTAGGTGGGCGCGGGCACCTGCGTGGAGTCGGCAGCGGGCTCGCCCATGAGGGCGGCGTCCTGGGCGGCGACGCCCTCGGTCACGCCGGCGGCCTTAGCATCGCGCGCGAGCACGGTACGCGTATAGCTGATGGGCGCCCACAGGCTCTCGGGCCAGCACCAGCAGGTGACGTCCGAGACGCCATCGACCTCGGGCACTGGAACGCCCCAGTCGATGTTGCCGGTGATGCGGAAGGGCACGAGCGCCTTGCCGCTGCGGAAGCGCACGCCGCCGTTGGCGAGCACCGCGTGGGCGTCGTCGCGCTCCTTCCAGCTGGGGAAGGTGACGGTAAAGCTGCTCTTGTTGCCCTCGGGCTCCAGCACGGTGTGCTCGGGGAGCTGGTCCTCGACGGTATCGAAGGCCTCGCGGAACTTGTTCTGGATGTAGAGCTGAGCCGGCAGCAGCCACTCCTCCATGGTCTTGGAGACCACGGAGCGAACCTGCGGGTTCTGGGCGAGCTTGGCGGTGTAGGTCTTCATAAAGTCGAGGTAGGCCGGCAGGTCAAAGTAGAGGTTGTCGACCGGGCGCAGCTCGGGCACCTCGCCGGTGAGCTGGCTCTTGGGCGCGATGAGCTCCTCGGGCTCAAACTGGTGACCCAGGTCACATTCGTCGGCGTAGGCTTTCTCGGACTTGCAGCCCTGGATGGGGCAGCGGCCGATCACCTGGCGGCCGTTGAGGAACGTGCCAGCCTTAGCATCGTAGAACTGCAGCGTGGAGCGCTTGGAGATGGTGCCCTGCTCGTGCAGGCGCTTGATAATCTCCGCGGTCACCTCGTTGTGAATCTGCGCAGCCGGCTCAAGGCCCGAGCCGCCGTAGATGTCGCAGCTGATGTTGTAGTTGTTGAGGGTCGCGGCCTGGCGGGAGTGATTGGACTCGACATACTCGCCGATGGACTTATCGTAGCCCTCGTTCTCCTTGAGCTTGCGGTAGCTCTCCATGATGGGCGAACCGTAGCAGTCGGTGCCCGAGGTGAAGATGACGTTCTCGCGGCCCAGGCGGTCGCGCAGGAAGCGGGCGAAGAAGTCGGCCGGGACAAAAACGCCGCCAACGTGGCCAAAGTGAAGGCCCTTGTTGCCGTAGGGCTCGCCGGCGGTAACGATGGCGCGGCGAGGCCAGCTGGGACGGTCGTTCATGGAGTATTTGGATGCCATGGGACTCCTTCGCATATAGTGGGAGCGCGGCCGGGCGCAAGGCCTGGCGACGCGGTGGTCAATTCGTGCATATCGTTCGACATTATCGCACATGCGGACGGGTACGTGGCAGGGGCGCTATCCTAAGATGCTATGAATGAGATTTCCAACATACATGCGTTTGAGGACGAGGATTTTCTGCACGCTTGCTTCGTGTGGGGCATGGTCGTGCTTGGCGCATTTGCCGTGTGCCTGGTGCCGGTGTTTATGCTGCTGGGTGGGCCCGCAGATCTGGATGCGGCTGACGCGGGCGGTTGGACGGCGGTCTTGGGCTGGCTAGTCGGCTTGAGTGCGGTTTCGGCGGCGTCATTTGCCGTGCACGAGCTGGTGCACGCGGCGTTCTTTAAGCTGTTTGCGCCCGTCGGTGCTCGGGTGACCTTTGGGGCAAATCTCGAAACCTGCATGATTTACGCTTGCGCCGAGGGCGTTGTGTATTCGCGTGCGCGGTACATGGTCATTTGCCTGGCGCCGACGGTTGCCTTGACGGTGGCGTTTGCCCTGGGGTTTGCGTTCTCGGACTATCCGCTGCTGTGCTACCTGGCGGCTGGTCTGCACTTGTCGGGCTGCGTGGGCGATTGGTATTACGTGCGGACCATCCTGCGCGACCGCCGCATTGTCGCCTGCGAGGATACGTCCTTTGGCGTGCTCTTTTTTGGGTGAGGAGATGTCGATGAAGTCGTTGTTGCTGCATGCGTGCTGCGCACCATGCTCGCTTGAGCCGGTTCGCCTGCTGCGCGAGGAGGGGTTTGAGCCCACGATTTGCTGGACCAACCCTAATATTCAACCTCACGATGAATGGCAGCGGCGTTTAGACGAGCTGCGCCGGTGGTGTGCCGACGGCGACATCGAGCTCATCGAGGCCGAGGAGGATCGCGAGCGCTGGGAGGCCGGCGTGGCCCCGCTGGGTGCCGATCGGCCCCGTCGCTGTCGCTCGTGCTATGCCCTGCGCTTGGCCGAGGCGTGCCGCGTGGCCCAGGAGCGCGGGTTTGAGTTTGTGGGCACGACGCTCGCCGTCTCGCCGTATCAGCTGTTCGATACCTGCAATGATGTTTTGGAGCGTCTGGCTGCCGCCCGCGGTCTCACCCCGGTGATTCGCGATTTTCGCCCGTATTATCCCGAGGCTACGCGCCGTTCGCGTGAGCTGGGCATGTATCGGCAGAATTACTGCGGCTGCCGTTTCTCGGCGGTCGAGGCGGCCATGGATCGCGCCCGCATCCGCGACGAGCGCAAAGCCGCCAAAAAGTAGTTCATTTGGGCTGGGACTTTGAGCTGTCTGTGCGGTACGGTCGTTTTTGGGAAAGTCGATTTAATTAAGCGTGTGATCGTGGCTCGCTTGATACCAAACGACGACTCCTATGATTCTAATCCTCCGTTTGTTAAACATCAGATCCGGACTTGCTGTTGCATATGAATGGGACGACAGCACAATCATGTCGTTTCCTTCTGCAAATCGCCTAATTACCGGTGTTTTACCGTCTGCGAGCGCCAATACAGCACAGCCGTTCCAAGGCTTTGCGGTGGTATCGACAAGTAGCAAGCTGCCGGGAGGGTAAATGCGGGACATTTCGTCGCCTTTGATTTTAACGAAAACGCTATGTGGGTGACGTTTGGCTACGTCTACAGGCGCGCAAGCATTTTGTTGGCCGTGCGTGATGCGGCGCTTTTGCGATTCGATATCGATGACGGGAAATGTGCCCTCCATTTCGTGGATAGCAGGGTCTTCGTCGGTGACGATTCTTTTATTTGCGAGCTTTACAGCCAAACCGTTTTCCTCGCCAACAAGTTCATCGCGGGTGCAACCGAAGAGCGCTTGTAACTTTTCAATATAGCGCTCACGGGGGGCATACCGACTTTTTTCCCAACGACAAACTGTCTCTTTAGATACCCCCAACATCTCTGCAAGTTGCGCCTGACCAAGATGCTCCATGGTGCGGAGTTTACGAATATTTGCCCCGAAGCCCATGGCTATAGATCCTCTCGCCACAGAGGGAGGCATAGACAGTTTGTGCCACCATAGCCTTTGGTGAGCTCGTCAATGGATAGCGGGAATAATTCCATTCCTGCTTTCTCAAGCGCTTCGTTGGTCCAAACGTTTTCTTCATATACGCATAGTTTTCCTGGCGAGAGCGCAAGGATAGACGTTGCGTTGTTCCGGCGTTCTCTTTCGTAGGCGGTTTGATTCCCGCCTCCGCAGTCAATCACTTTTATTGGTTCGCAACAGGCTGCAGAGAGTATTTCCGGAATCGTGCGATCGATAGGAGTGATCGTAAGGTCCCTTCCGGATCGTTTTAGTTGAATGCTGTATGCATCAACGGCATTGCATATCTCACGATCGATGAGGAACGCGTCGTGATCAATTCTACTTATGAACGTATCGAGGTGGATACGCAGCCCGTCAGAGGGGACTCGAATCGCAATTAGCTCGGTGGTCTGGAATTTATTTGAGGTCAGGAGCTCTTTGGCAAGTGACTCGACGGCGGCGGGTTCAGTTCGGTCAGAGATTCCAACTAATATTGTCTTAGCACTGATAACAATAATGTCTCCGCCTTCTATATGGTAGCTACTCCTGTTCAAATCACATATTGGAGTTTCTCCCATGATCTTGTGGTGGGTGAATATCTGCCGGTATAAGGCGACCTCACGATCACGCTCAGGCCAATACATATGATTTAGGATGATGCCGTCTCCGACTACCACAGCAGGATCACGAGTGAAAAAAAGCGTGTTGAGGGGATTGACCAAGAGCGAGGCGGGATCAAATTGCTCGTGCACGAGCGCCCGTAGTGTTTCCGACTGGTTTGAACATAGCTCAGTGTCTCCAAAGCGAATGCCGTTAAGTACTATATTCACCAATTCCTGGGTGTTCTTAGCGTTCTCAAACAGCTGGGTTATTGCCTCGAGGAACTCTCTGCCTGTTGCCCCGCTGCAACGGAGGTAGTCATCAATAAAATATTTAAGTGATTGGGGCTCAGTTTCAAGTGAGTCTTCGAGAAGGTCCCTAATTTCAATGGTTTCTACGCCATGCTTCTCAAGCAATTGAACCATGGAATCGTGCTCATACATTGCTTTGTCGAGGTCAAAACGACCGCTCCATTTTCGCAGGGAGAAAACTTGGCTGAAGTCGGCATCAGGGTAGTTTTGTGTTTCAGCTCCTGGTCGATGGACAAGTACGGCTTTTAAATGACCGATTTCATTTGTTATGTGTATGCCTTGCATGCCTGTCTCCTGTCCTGCTGGTTTTTATATAAGGCTAAGGCAGGTTCCTTGTTGTGTTGCGGAAAAGTTAAAAGACGTATGTAATTGACAAATAACATCAATTTAAAATATCAGATTGATTAATAACGTCACTTTAGCTGCCGTTCATAGGTGAAAAGCGACACGATAGCGATGGTTGCCCGACCACCGCTGAGCAACCTCATACATTTATGGTGCCAGCTGGATAGATGGGAAAAGGAATGAAGGAGGAGATATGGCAGCGGAAAGTTCGAAAGGCATCAAGCAGTTCAAGGTCCCGCACGTATATGCGATCATCTTTGCACTTATGGTCATCTTCGCTGTTCTCACGTGGATTGTTCCCTCTGGGTCCTATCAGCGTCAGGAGGTGAACGGTCGTGAAGTCACTGTCGCAGGTACGTATGAGCAGAGTGAAAAGACATATATTGACGAGGAAACCGGGGATGAAGTAGATCTCAGACAAGGTGTCTTCGATGTTCTTCAGGCTCCAACGCGCGGTATACAAGAGGCAATTGAGGTCGTTGCATTCATCTTGATTGTGGGCGGTTCGTTTCAGGTTATTACTAAAACGGGCGCTATCACGAGCGGAATGGGTCGTGTCGTTCGCCGCTTTAAGAACAAAGACATTCTAATTATTCCTATTGCGATGGTTCTCTTTGCATTGGGCGGAACGAGCTTTGGCATGGCGGAAGAAACTCTCCCGTTCTTTGCGATCTTCATGCCAATTATGATGGCTATGGGCTTCGACTCGATGACGGCGTTCATGGTCGTGTTCGTTGGAGCGCGCACGGGTTACATCGCCTCAACGATTAATCCGTTTAATGTTCTCATTGCGCAAGGTATTCTTGGTATTCAGGGCAACCCCCAGCTGTGGCTGCGTATGATTGCCTGGGTTGTTTTGACCGCCGTTGCAATTACTTGGGTTGTCCTCTATGCACGAAGGGTAAAGAAGAATCCTGAGTCATCGATCACATTTGAGGATGATATCGCCAAGAAAGTCGAGTTCGCTGCCGATGAATCTGCCCTTGATGCGGAATTTACGGGTCGTCAAAAAGGCGTGCTTGCGGTATTTATCGCTGGAATGTGCCTTATCATCTGGGGACTTGTGACCCAGGGCTGGTATATGAACGAGATTTCTGCGGTCTTTTTGGCCATGGGCTTGTTGGCTGGTGTTATTGCGGGCTTTAGTCAGGACGTCATCGCTCAGGAATTTGTTGCGGGTATCGCTGACTTTGCTTTCTCGGCAATTGTCGTTGGACTTGCGCGTGGCATCCTTGTCATTGCCTCTGACGGCATGATCATCGATACCATCCTCAATGCGCTCGCCACTGGTCTGGGCGGCATCCCGGCGGTTCTCTTTACTACGCTTCTTTATGCGGTTGAGAACCTCCTGGCGATCCTGGTTCCCAGCTCATCTGGCCTTGCAGCACTGACCGCTCCCATTTTTGGACCTTTGACCGAACTCATGGGCCTTAATCCCGAGGCTGCCGTGTGGGCTCTCTCCATGGGTAGCGCGACGATGTCTTTGATCTGTCCTACTAGCGCCATTCTTGTAGCGGGTTTGGGCGTGTGCAAGATCAAGCTTGGCCAGTGGTGGAAGACCGTTTGGAAATTCTTCTTGGTCGTGTCGCTCATCAATATCGTATTCGTAGCAATCTCGGGACTTATTGCCCTGTAGGTTTCATGGCTGAAATGGAGTAACAGGAATGCCTAAAGGACTGAATGTACACAGCGAGATTGGTAAGCTCAAGAAAGTTGTGCTTCACCGCCCCGGTCGTGACCTTGTGAACGTAAAGGCAGAAGAGTTCGAGGATGTCTGGATTCACGACTGTTTCTATCTTGATGTGGCTCAAAAGGAGCATGATGCCTTTGCGGATCTTCTGAGGAGCGAAGGTGTTGAAGTTCTCTATATGGAGAAACTCGTTGCTGAAGCGCTGGATGCATGCCCCTCGGCTCGCGCTGAGTTTACCGATACATTTATGGCTGAGAGCGGAATTGTCAATCCTATGCTTGAGCAGGCTGTTCGTGAAAAGCTCGACGCTATTTCAGATTCGTATCAGTTTGTACTTGAGGCTATGGGGGGGTATCGTTATCGTGACCTTGAGCTGCCTCGCGTCTCGACTACGCTTAGCATGATGGATAATGAGGATGCGAAGCCCGATGATTTGGTGTTGAAGCCTCTTCCGAGTTCATATTTCTCTCGCGATCCTCTTGCTTCTGTGGGCAAAGGCGTTCTGCTTCACCATATGTATTGGAAACAGCGAGATCGTGAAGTGCCCTTCTATGAAGCGATTTTCAAATACCATCCCGATTATGCAGGGACTCCGATTTGGTACGACCATAAGAATCCCTGGCATATCGAGGGCGGTGATGTGCTTAACATTAACGCTCATACCTTGGCTATTGGAATTAGCCAGCGAACTGAGGCGGCTGCGATTGAGGAGCTTGCAAAGAATTTGTTCTGGGGATCTGGGAATTCTGAGATCGATACCGTTTACGCTATTAAAATCCCCAACGGCTATGCTTACATGCATCTTGACACCGTTTGCACCATGGTGGATTTCGATAAGTTTACAGTTTATCCCGGTATTTTTGAGACCCTTCGTGTTTATCGTCTGACTCGTGGTGACTCTGAGGGAATGGTCGCTGTTCAAGAGATTGATGACACGCTTGAGCATATTCTTGAAATGGCTACTGGCGTGGAGAAGGTGCAGCTTATTGAGTGCGGTGCCGGCGATATGGTTGAGGCGTCTCGCGAGCAGTGGAACGACGGGTCGAACACTCTTGCCGTTGCTCCTGGTAAAGTCTGTGTTTACGAGCGCAATGTTGTCACAAATGATGAGCTCTACAAGAACGGTTTGGAACTTTTGGTCGTTCCCTCCGAGGAACTGTCCCGCGGTCGTGGCGGCCCGCGCTGCATGAGCATGCCCTTCTGGCGCGAAGATATTTAGTTGCAAATCCACTGTGATAGGAGATGGCGAATATGGGTGTTAATATCGCTGGTCGCAGTTTTCTGAAGCTGCTTGATTACACGACGGAAGAGATTGAGTATCTGCTTGAGCTTTCTGCTAACTTCAAAAGCATGAAGCGTGCCGGTGTTCCGCATAAATACCTTGAAGGCAAGAATATTGTTTTGCTATTTGAGAAGACTTCCACGCGTACTCGCTGCGCCTTCGAAGTTGGTGCACTTGACCTTGGCATGGGTGTAACTTATTTGGATCCGGGCTCGTCCCAGATGGGCAAAAAGGAGTCGATTGAGGACACGGCTCGCGTCCTTGGCCGCATGTATGACGGAATTGAATACCGCGGCTTTGAACAGGCGAAGGTTGAGGAGCTTGCTGCAAAAGCTGGGGTTCCCGTTTGGAATGGGCTGACTACTGAATTCCACCCGACTCAAGTGCTTGCCGATATTCTGACCATGCGTGAAGAGTTTGGAGAGATTAAGGGCAGGAAACTTACATTTTTTGGTAAGGCGGCCGGAAACGTCGCCGATTCGCTCATGGTCATTTGCGCTAAGCTCGGCATTAACTACTGTTCTTGCGGCCCAATCGGGGGAAATTCGGAGGGGGCTACATCCTATGATCCTGAACTCCTTGCAGAATGTAGTCGTATTGCGGCCGAGCATGGATCGACGATTACCATTACAGAGGATATTGAGGAAGGCGCTCGTGATGCCGATGTAATTTACACGGATGTTTGGGTTGGCATGGGTCAGCCCGCAGAGCTGTGGGAAAGCCGCATTAAGCTCATGTCGCCGTATCGTGTGACCGCTGAGGTGATGTCTATGGCAAAGCCCGAGGCAATTTTCCTCCACTGCCTTCCGAGCTTTCACGATACTAATACTACTGTTGGTGCCGAAATTGCTGAGAAGTTTGGAGTCACCGAAATGGAAGTCACGGACGAGGTTTTTGAGTCCGATAAGTCTCGTGTTTTCCAAGAAGCGGAGAATCGCATGCATACGATTAAGGCGGTGATGTACGCAACGCTTAAGTAGCGGGGCGCTGAGAAAACAGTCGCAAATCTGTTTGCCATACTATATTTCTCTCAACAAGCTGATAGGATACAGGGGAGAATGATGCGCGCGTCAGTCGATTTTTTCGACTGACGCGCTTTGTGAAAGAGGCAAAGATGCGTACCGATGATTTTGACTACAACCTTCCTGAGGAACTGATTGCCCAGGCTCCTGCCGAGCCTCGCGACTCCTGCCGCCTGCTGGTGGTGGATCGCAAAGGCTCCCAGGCGGGGAAGCCGCTGGAGCACGGCGGTACCGTTGAGCACCGCATCTTCCGCGACATCATCGACTATATCGAGCCGGGCGATGTACTCGTCATCAACCAGACGCGCGTGATGCCGGCCCGCCTGATCGGTCGCAAGGCCGGCTCGGGTGGCGTGGTCGAGACGCTGCTGCTCAAGCGCCGTGAGGATGTGGATCCGCTCGGCCATGTGTGGGAGTGCCTGGTCAAGCCGGGCAAGCGCCTGAAGCCCGGTGCTCAGATTGAGTATCGCGCCGGTGGCGCCCATGCGCCCGAGGGGGCTCCCGTGGTGCTGACGGCCGAGGTCATCGACTTTGTCACCGATAGCCGCGGTGGCCGTCTGGTGCGCTTTGAGCCGGCCGGTTGCAATGCCGCCGGCGAC
>CABSDO010000053.1 GCA_902476475.1 uncultured Collinsella sp.
CCGACGTGGCCCGCGCTGCCGGCGTTTCGCAGCAGACGGTCTCGCGCGTCGCCAACGGCCTGCCCAATGTGAACGAGCAGACGCGCCAGCGCGTGCAAGCCGCCATGCAAGAGCTCGGCTTTCGTCCGAGCTATGCCGGCCGCTCCCTGCGCGACGGTCGCTACCATTCAGTCGGTCTGTGCGTCAACGATGTCACCAAGTTTGGGAACCTGACGATGATCGACGGCATTGCCAGCGCCGCCCGCGAGCATAGCTGCGCCATCACGCTGGTCGAGATGTCCAAGACCGAGGAGTTTTCGCTTGCCGAGGCCACGCGTCGCATGGCGGCCCTGCCGGTCGATGGCATCATCATCGGCATGAGCCGCATGGCGCCCGACTTTGAGACGTTCGATCCGCTGCCGGGAATCGGCACGGTTATCGTCACCATGTATGCGCATCCGCGCGTGACCACGGTCGATTCCGACCATTACGGCTGCTCGCTGCTGCTTATGGGTCACCTGTTTGAGCTTGGTCACGAACAGATCCGCTATATTGGCGGTCCGTCCTTCTCGGTGGACGAGCAGTTCCGCCGCGCCGGTTGGCAAGACGCGCTCGAGCGCAGGCATATCGAGCCGGCAGAACCGCTCGAGGGCGACTGGTCTGCCAACAGCGGCTACGAGGCCGGCAGGTATCTGGCCGAGCACGACCGAACCATGACGGCGATCTATGCGGCAAACGACCAGATGGCAAACGGAGCTATCGCCGCGCTGCGCGATAGCGGTCTGCGCGTGCCCGAGGACGTGAGCGTGGTGGGCGTCGACGATTCGCTCGATGATTTTGTCGCACACAACGAGCTCACGACTGTGCGGTTCGATCTGCATCAGCGCGGACGCGAGGTGTTTGAGCATGCGGTTCCCAAGGAGGGAACGTCGGGCAAAACCGTTGCGATCCGTATCCCCGGTCAGCTCATCGTTCGACATACCACGGCAGCTCCGCGCGCGTAGTTTCCGCAGGTCAACGGCACGTTGCTGCGCTTCAATAACAAATGGTAAGGATGCCGGCAGATAGCTGTTGGGGTGCAGCCGAGTGCTATGATAGACGGGTTCTTTTGTCTATCTAGGAGGCTTTGCCTGATGGAGATCACCAAGGATATCCGCTACGTTGGCGTCGACGATCACGACATCGACCTGTTCGAGGGCCAGTATGACGTGTCCGAGAACGGCATGGCATACAACAGCTACGTTATCTTGGGCGAGAAGATCGCTGTCGCCGATTCGGTCGACGGCGGTTTTGTTGACGAGTGGCTCGGCAACATCGAGGCCGTGCTCGACGGCCGCACGCCCGATTACCTGGTCGTTCACCACATGGAGCCCGACCACTCCGCCGGGATCGCCGCCTTTATGGAGCACTATCCCCAGGCCCAGATCGTAGCCAGCATGGGCGCCTTCCGCATGATGGTCAACTACTTTGGCACCGATTACCCCGAGCGCAAGATGGTCGTCAAAGAGGGCGACGTGCTCGACCTGGGCGGCCACAGCCTGACCTTTGTCGGCGCCCCCAACGTGCACTGGCCCGAGGTGCTGTTCTCCTACGAGTCCACCGACAAGGTGCTCTTTAGCGCCGATGGCTTTGGCAAGTTCGGTGCCAATGACATCGAGGATCCGGAAGGCTGGGCCTGCGAGGCGCGTCGCTACTACTTTGGCATCGTCGGCAAGTTCGGCAAGTTCGTGCAGGCCGTGCTCAAGAAGGCCGCCGATCTGGACATCCAGATCATCTGCCCGCTTCACGGCCCCGTGCTGACCGAGAATCTGGGTTATTACCTCGACACCTACAACACCTGGTCGAGCTACCAGCCCGAGGACGAGGGCATCACCATTGCCTACGCGAGCGTCTACGGTCACCTGAAGGCTGCCGTCGAGGAGCTCGCCGCGGCGCTCGAGGCTCGCGGCCAGAAGGTCTCCGTCTTTGACCTGGCTCGCGATGATATGGCCGAGGCCGTTGAGGACGCGTTCCGCTACGACCGCCTGGTGCTCGCTTCCATCACCTATCAGGGCGAGATCTTCCCGTTCATGAGCACTTTCATCCATACGCTTGCCGAGCATGCCTACCAGAACCGTACCGTGGCGCTCGTCGAGGCCGGTTCTTGGGCGCCCGCTGCTGCCAAGGTTATGACCAAGGAACTCGAGGGCATGAAGGACATCACCCTGGCGCAGAACAAGGTGACCGTGCTGGGCTCGCTCAACGACGCCTCGCGCGCTCAGATCGAGGTTCTCGCCGACGAGCTGTCCAAGTAGCGACACATTCACTTCTGATGCTCAACCACCACAAAGGAGACCTTTGTGGTGGTTTTTGTTTAAGCGCCGGCGATGACGAGGGCTGGACGTGAGCTGTCAGTGGCCTCGGCGATCGAGGTGGCGACGGCATGGTCGGGGTCACGGTCCATCACGATGGAGTCGACATCGGCAAGCTCGGCAAAGCGGTACATGCCGCGTCCGTTAACCTTGCTGGCGTCCATGAGGGCGACGCTTTGATGGGCCGCGGCGATCATAGCCGTTTTGGTCTCGGCCATCTGGGGAAAGTCGGTCGTAAAGCCGCAACTGGGGACAAAGGCGCCGGGGCACATGACGGCCAGATCGGCATGGACCATTTGGAGCGCCTGCATAGTGAGCGGTCCGTACAGATAACGATGGCCTTTGCGCAGCGCCCCGCCCAGCATGACGACATCGACTGAGGGCATGCTCTCGTCGATGTAATCGGCAATGGTAATGTCGGCCGTGATGACGGTGATACCGTCGCGCTGATCGAGGAGCCGGACGAACTCGAGCGCCGTGGTGCCCGAGTCGACGAGCAGCGTGTCGCCGTCATTGACGAGCTCGATGGCGCTTTGCGCGATGGCCTGCTTGGCGGCGACGTTGACATTGATGCGGCGATCCTGCGTGGAGACGGTCAGACGTTTGTGGAGTGATACGGCACCGCCGTGCGTGCGGCGCAGCTTGCCTGCTTCGGCGAGCGCGTCCAGGTCGGCGCGGGCGGTGACGGAGGACACGCCAAAGGTCTGGGCGATTTCTGCTACCTGCACCGAGGCATTATGATCGAGCATTTCCATAATGGCGGTACGGCGTTCGTCGGCAAAAGCGCGGTTGGTGGCTTGGGCCATGCTTGCTCCATTCTCGGCTAAATTTGCAGGAATTGTGTTGACTCTATTTTCGTTCATTTTCTTTTTGAGTAAGAAAACACCTTTCGATTACTTATCTTTTCTATAAAAGAAAGACGCTGAACGCCCAAAATTCAATATCGAACATGTCCACTCGGCTCAAATTCCTTCCGTTTACTTTTCAAAAACGACTGTATTGACCTGCATGGGCTTAATATCTCGCGCGTGTAAAGCCGCTGAATTTCATACAATGAGCGCAGCAAAACGCAAGGTAAAACGCCTTGTGAACAACTACGCCCGATGTCCACATGCGGGCGAGGGAGAGGAGCAAACGCTCATGGCACTTGTTACCACCGAAAAGATGCTCAAGGACGCTCAGGCCGGTCATTACGCCGTTGGCGCGTTCAACGTCGAGAACCTCGAGTTTGTTATGGCCGTTCTGGCCGCTGCCGAGGAGACCAAGTCCCCCGTCATCATGCAGACCACCCCGGGCACCATCAAGACCGCTGGTCTGGACTACTTCTACGGCATGGTCAAGGCTGCCGCCGAGCGCGCTTCCGTGCCCGTCGCTCTGCACCTCGATCACGGCGATGGCTATGACCGCTGCATGCAGGCTTTCCGCACGGGCTACACCTCTGTCATGATCGACGGTTCGCACGAGTCCTTCGAGGACAACATTGCCCTGACCAAGTCCGTCGCCGATGCTGGCCGCGCCATGGGCGTGCCCGTCGAGGCCGAGCTCGGTAAGGTTGGCGGCAAGGAGGACGACGGTCCCGCGGTTGAGGGCGAGAGCCCCTACACCGATCCTGCCGAGGCCAAGGAGTTCGTCGAGCGTACCGGCTGCACCTCCCTCGCAATTGGCGTTGGCACCAGCCACGGTGTGTACACGAGCGATCCGCATATCGAGCAGTCCGTGGTCAAGGCCATCCGCGACGCCGTCGACGTGCCGCTGGTTCTGCACGGCACCTCCGGTGTGCCCGATGAGCAGGTTGCCGAGGCTGTGAAGAACGGCATCTGCAAGGTTAACTACGCCACCGAGCTGCGTCAGGCCTACACCAAGGGCTTCATGGCCTACATGGCCGAGAACCCTGCCTGCTTCGATCCCAAGAAGCCGGCCAAGGAGGGCATGCGTGAGATCACCGAGCTGGTTAAGATCCGCATGACCAACCTCAACTCCGTGGGCAAGGCAGAGTAACAGCAAGGGTACTCTGATCCCACCGGACGGCTTGGGCGGGTCCCCGTACTCAGTTTCCAAAACGTCCTCGCGCATGAAGGCCCCCGTTGTCTCGCTTCTTCGAAGCGTTGACAACGGGGGCCTTCGCGCTGCGGAATGATTTTGGAAACTAAGTACGGGACCCGCCCAAGCCGTCCTGCTCGATCGCCCTTGTGGCGTTGGGCGGAAAAATTGGAGCGTGAGGGCTACTTTGTTGATGAGGGATCAGTATGCCCGGGCTTGGTTGGGGAAGGTTTTGTCTAGAGATGCTTGGAGCTTTTCGAACGATGCTCGCAAGTTGTGGCTCTGGTTGGTTGAGCGTTTGGCTTTTGTGGTGGGGGAGTCGAGGAGGCCGTTTCTCTGTGTCGGGGGGAAGGAGAAAAGGTTTGCATGATTTAGGGATGGCTGCTGTGCTGCGTCATTGGAAGAATGCATGCTTATGCGGCCTCCTCGATGTCCACCAAAAGGTTGCGCACAGGGTGTGCTGCTAGGTCCCGTGCGTTGGCAGTATTATGCAGCGGACCGTTCAAAGAAGCGCTAAAGAAAGGCTTAACCTGGTTTGGTGTTACGATGAAACCGCAGGTCAAGGCTATTGAGTAACACTCTTGAAAGGTTTTGAGCTTAAGGGCTTTCTAAGGTTTGTGGCGTAGACGTGGCGCGGACGTGCGGAGCGTGTGAATGCTCGCTGTTAGCGTTGCGGTGCCGCGGCACGCACCTGATCGATGACCTTTTCCATCGTGGCGTCGATGCGGTCCTTTTTGAGTTCGCATTCCCAGATGGTTATGGGCGTCCAGCCCATTTGAGTGAGTGCTGCCACGGCGGCACGGTCGCGCTCGACGTTGCGACGGAACTTTGCCTCCCAAAACTCAACGTTGCGCTTGGGCTGGCTAGGGTTGCACTTGGGGCAGCGATGCCAAAAGCAGCCGTTGACGAAGATGGCGATCTTGCGCCCGGGAAAGGCGATGTCGGGCTTTCCGGGCACCTTCCATTCCAGACGGTATCCCGTAAGGCCTGCGGCGCGCAGGCGCTGGCGAACGAGCAGCTCGGGCTTGGTGTTAGCGCGCTTGTTGCCCTTCATGGACTTTTTGATGGCGGCGCGACGGCGGACCAGTTCGCGCTCGTCAGCGGAGAGGTCCGAGGTATCGATGCCGTCGAGCAGACCTGGTTTGGGATGCTTTTTGCTGCGGCGCTTAGGTGCGCGCTTGGGCTTGGTGGCGGGCTCGTCTGCCGTGCTGGCCTCGGCGTCGTTGGCAGTGCCGTTGGCCTCAAGCCGGTCTTCCTTCAACTCAATCAGAGCATCAATGAGCCCCTTGTCGGCGGGCATCCATTCCACCGTGGCAAGCGAGGTGCGCGGAATCCAGCGGATATCGAGCTGGCGGTCGTGCTTCTGAGGTTCATCGGATTCATCGGCGAGCGAGCAGTAGTAGCACTCCATGGAGAGATGAAAATCGGGGTAGTCATACTCAACGGTGTAGAAATCACGCAGGTTGATGACTTTGACCTGCAGCTCCTCCATGAGTTCGCGGCGTACGGCGTCCTCGGGCGTCTCGCCGCGCATGAGCTTGCCACCGGGGAACTCCCAAAGTCCCTGCATGTCGCCATAGCCGCGCTGCACGGCAAGCAGCTCGTCAGATCCTTCCTTGCGAATGATTCCAGCGGCAACATGAACAGTCTTCAACAGGAGTCCTCTCTCAACATCAACACGTGGCAGGGCGGCTACCCGTACCTTACACAACGGTAAGGCAAGCGTAAGCCATATCGATGGTAGCCGACTCGTCTTCTTGCGACTATAGATGCCGTAGACTAATTGCAAGAAAGGACTCGGTATGCAAACCACGCACATGGCGACCCCGGTACTGGAGGTCGCGCATCTCGAAAAGGTATACGGAGCGCTAGGCAACGTGACCCGCGCGCTCAACGACGTCAGCTTTACCGTCAACCGCGGTGAATTCGTTGGCATCATGGGTGCTTCGGGCTCGGGCAAGTCGACGTTGCTCAACTGCGTGTCGACCATCGATAGCGCCACAAGTGGCACGATCCGCATCAACGGGCAGGACGTGACGCGCATGAAGCAGGCTAAGCTTTCGCAGTTCCGCCGCGAGGAGCTCGGCTTTATCTTCCAGGACTCCAACCTGCTCGATACGCTCACGGCACGCGAGAACATCGCCCTGCCGCTCACCATCGCCCGCACAAACTCGGCAGAGATCTCGACCCGCGTGCAGGATGTGGCCGCGCGCCTGTCCATCAGCCAGGTGCTCGACAAGTATCCCTACCAGATGTCCGGCGGTCAGCAGCAGCGCGTTGCCGCGGCGCGCGCGCTCGTCACCGACCCCACCATGATCATGGCCGACGAGCCCACCGGCGCCCTCGATTCCAAGAGCGCCCGCCTGCTGCTCGAGAGCCTGGAGGCCCTCAACCGCCGCCTGCGCGCCACCGTGCTCATGGTCACGCATGACAGCTTTGCTGCCAGCTACACGAGCCGCGTGCTGTTTATTCGCGACGGCAAGATCTTCACCGAGCTGCGCCGCGGCGACACCGACCGCCGAGAGTTCTTCGACCGCATTATGGAGGTCGTTGCCATGATGGGCGGTGAGGGCTCCGATGCTCTGTAAACTCGCTTGGGGCAACGTCCGCCGCGCCGGCCGCGACTACCTCGTCTACCTTTTGACGCTCACCCTGGGCGTCACGGTCTTCTATGCCTTTAACACCATCTCGATGCAGGTCGACATCGCCGGAATCGATGAAGAGGGCTTGGCGCAGGTTATGGGCAGCATACTCGGCGACCTGACGTACTTTTTGGCCGGTGTCATGGCCTTTTTGATGGTGTATGCCAATAACTTCATCATGAAACGCCGCAAGAAGGAGTTTGGCCTGTACCAGGTGCTCGGCATGGGGCGTGGGCGCGTCGCCACGATCATGGCGCTCGAGACCGTGATAGTATCGGTCGTGGCCTTTGTCGCCGGCATTGTGCTGGGTGTGGGACTCTCCCAGCTCATGACGTTCTTTACGGCCTCGCTCTTTAAGACACAGATCGCCAATTTCCACTTCTTTTTCTCGATGCATGCGTTCAATCTGACCCTTGCCTGCATGCTCGTAATGTTTGTGCTCACGCTACTGCTGAACCTTCGCGCCGTGCGTCGTACCAAACTCATCGAGCTTATGGGTGCCGAGCGTCGCAACGAGAGCATCAAGACACGCAACCCCTGGATCGCGATTGCCATCTTTGCCGTGGGCGTGGTGCTTGTGGGCGTGGCCTATTACCGTCTGCTACGTGATGGGTTCCCGCTAACCGCGACGGACAGCAAGCTGCAAGAGGCCATGAACCAGTTTGGTATTACGACCGCTATGGTTACCGTGGGCACCTTTGCCCTGTTCTGGGGACTCTCGGGCATGCTCATCAAGCTGCTGCAGAGCCTGCGCGGCGTGTATTGGCGCGGCCTCAACATGTTTACCGTGCGCCAGCTTGCGGCCAAAGTCAACACGGTGTGCTTTTCGATGGGCGTCATCGCGATGCTCCTGTTTTTGGCCATCACCTCGGTGACGTGCGGTATGTCAATTGCCAACGTGATGAATGAAAACCTGGAGCGCTATAACCCTGTTGACGTGTCTCAGACGTATGTCTATTACACGCCCGACACGCTCGACTACTACAAAGGGTACAAAGGGTATGCCAATCCGTCTGAGGCCGATCGCATGGTGCTGGCCGATACAACGGTCGATTTGTACCCTGCATGGCACGGCAAGGGCAAGTCGGCGGATAACAACGACGAGACCGGCAAGAAGGTCAATATCGCCGATGTTGCCGGTGAGCATGTGCAGATCGATTCGTATCTGAGTTACCCATTTGGCGGCTCGAATCCTTCGGTGACCCCAAGTGAGATGTGCAAGATCATGGGCGAAAAGCTTCCCAAGGCGTTCGGGGGTAGCAATGCCGATACGATGGGTCTGTTTGTGACGCCGGCAAGCCAGTACAACAAGCTGCGTCAGATGATGGGCGAGGAGCCAGTGCACATTGGCCGCGACCAGTACTTGCTCACGTGTGATATGGGCGGCGAGCTGGTCGACCTGTACACCAAATACATGGCCGGCGGCCATACCCTCACCTTGGGTGGGCATGAGCTCAAGCCCGCAACCGATAAGTCGGACGAAGATACGGCGGCCATCGCCAACTCGGCGATGGGCAGTAATCCGGGTACCGTCGTCGTTGCCGACGAGCTGTTGTCCCAACTTAATCTGCAGCCGTATTCCAGTAGCCTGCTCGTTAACTACAAACAGGGGATGGATACGACTGAGGCAGACGAGAGCATTAAAAACACTGTGCTCGACAATCTGCTCGTTGACGGCAAGGAGCCGGGGTCGTGGGGAATCTTCATCACACGCTCCGAGATGTACACGCAAGCAGCGCAAATGAACGGTCTTATTAGCTACCTAGCCATCTACATCGGCTTTGTATTGGTCGTTGCATGTGCGGCGATTCTGTCGATCCAGCAACTCTCCAACGTGGCCGACGGCAGCCGAAGCTATCGTGTGCTGGCACAGATCGGCTGCGACGACCGCCAGATCCGCCATTCGGTGATGGCGCAGCAAGCGGTATTCTTCCTGTTCCCGCTGGCAGTGGGCCTGGCGCACTCCTTTGTGGCACTTAAGGTGATTATCGAGTTGGTGAGCATATTCGGAAATATGAGCATCGGCGGCACCGTGGGCCTCACCTGTGCGATCTTCCTGGCAGCCTATGGTGGCTACTTCCTGGTGACGTACCTCATGAGCGCCGGCATGGCACAAGCTGCCATCGCCACCCGCTACAGCGAGTAGCGAGCTGGTAAAACCGTCGCAAAATCAGAGGCGTATGACCGCCGCGAAGGGACCAGGGGCCCTTTCGCGGCGGTTTTTTGCCTATCCGGTGCGTCTCGGATGCAAGTGAGTAGACTTTTTTGAACTTACCGAGCACATCGCGACAAATGATCGGTAAAACCGCAGGTCAGAGCTGTGGCGTTTTAGGGCGTGCTTGGCCTCCTGCAAAAAGCCTACTCACTTGGTTTTTCTGCTAGAAGACCGCCGCGAAGGGAGGCAACTCCCCCGCGGCGGTTGACGTTTGCCCAGATAAAACCTGCCAAAATAAACCTGTCCCTTTTTAGCAGGTTATCGCTTCCAAAAGTGGAGGATCAGCGTGGTGCCTTTTGGTGGAGGGGGGATATTGATTAATTCGGGTAACATTTTTTTAACGCCGGGAACGATGTTAAAATACCCAAAATGCTATCTAGGAGCTTTGATTTTATGGCAACCGAGGCAGCTACCCTGCAAAACGTGACGCGCTCGTTCCTCTGGCATTCAATTATGTTGTTTATAGGGGCGGCTGGTCTGTATTGTGTGGCGCCAAGTATTTATACGGGCCTTTCTGGCACCGTTCTTATCGGTCTGCATCTGTTTTCGGGCTTCTGTGTGGGCCTCATCTCTCGCCCTGTGAGACCGGGTATTTCCAAAAGGCTTTTTGGACTTATGCTCGTAGACATTGCACTTCTTGTGATGTACACGATATCTCTTAATGTCTTTCATCAATTTCATGTTGTGGTTTCGGCGCTCGCGTTCATTTTGTTGTTACTAGCCCCCTTGCTTGTCGCTTGCTGTTCTTGGGTGCTTGGCGGTGAATTCGCAAACATACGTGCGGGATTAAAGGGGAAACATGTGGCCGATGGCTCTGCTCTCCACGGGTATCCTGAGCTCGCACTTTACAGCCCCGTTGTGCTCTTGATTGCTTTGCTTGTTGGCCTTCAGTTTCTTCCCGTCCCGTTGATGGACTCCATCGGTTCTTTCCTTTCCGTTAACGCCGAGATGGGGGTTGCTGCCTCGCTCGTCGAACCTCTTGCGTTTGGTAATGCCGCCGTTATTCTCGATACGGATTGTTTGTTTTCGCGCAATATAAACATCGGGGCTGTGCTCCTGAGCTTTGGTGGGCATCAAGAGATCGTATTGCTTCTGGTTACCGTTTTGGGCAGTATCCTTGCCAGGGCCATAACGCGATTTTTCCCCGACTTAACGAGCGCTTTTTCTGCGGCCGCCAAATTAGGAGGAAAACACTCTGCAGTTGCCGATATCCTTACGGCTTCGGGTTTTTCTCAAAGGGAGTCCGCGGTTTTCTCTATGAGGATAGAGGGAAAAACGTACGAGGAGATTGCTTCTGCCTTGGACATTTCCCCGTCTACTGCCCGTACCTATTTGTCGCGGGCCTTGACTAAAACCGGATATAAAAACATTTCAGAGGCGACGGCTGGACTTCTCTTGTCAAAGGATGCGTGGCATCTTGACGCAACAAAAGGCCATGATCACCGTTCAGAATCGCTGGGGTCCTCATCGTTCAATCAGAACTGCAGGATAGTCTTCGTCTGCTTCCTGTTTATGTATGCGTCTGGAATGGGCATCGAGGAAATCCTCGTATGCTTCGGCTTTGAGCATGATGCGATAATCCTATCGATAGCTATAGTGCTTGTGGCCCTGTGTTGCCGTGCGGCTATACGGTGGATGTCTAAAATGCACTTGTGCCTTTCGCCTGAACTCACCCTTTCTTCGGTGTCTGTGGGTGCTGGAGCAGCGTTCTGGGTTCACGATGTGGTAAGTCGACTGTACATTTTCTTTGAGTCCGTTGGGAGCGGTGAGGCCGTTGGCGGCCTTATGCCTGCCTTACGCGTGACTGCGTTCCTTGTCGTACTTATCCTTATGGCTAATTCGCTGCTATTCTTGCGTTCGAAAGATACGGTTCGGGTGGGTGATCGACGCGATACCGTGCGTGAGGCCTTCTTGAGGCTTGGTTTCACGCCGCTTTATGCCGATATCATGACATGCGTTTTTGATGGCAATAGAACCACCGAGATTTGCGCACATCTTAACGTTGCTCGGGGAACCGTCAAAGAGGCCAAGAGCAAGAGCTATGCCTTGCTTGGAGTTCACTCGGAGCGTGAACTTAGAGATAGGGTTTTTAGTCTTATGGCAGATGTTATAGAAAATAGCAGGTAGAAGCCTGTAGACAAATAAGATTGTAAATCCATCCTACACGTCTACAGACAGTTCTGACGATGAAGGCGATACTTCCGGACAACGGGTCCGACGACTCGTGTGTTGCGAACCGGAGGTGCTTGCTGTGAAGACCTGTGATTGCCTCACATATGTACGGCTTAATTTAGAAGTTCTTGCGCGCAACCGGGGAATCATGTTGCTGACGGCGCTGCTCGCGCTCGTATTCTGCATCCCGGTATTTCTATCCGTTCCAACGGGAGCAGATTATCTATATGGTAGAGCTTCCATCGAAGACCAGAGAGCCCTTTTGGTCTCTCAAGTCTCTGACGGCGTTTATGACACTGCCCCACAGGAGCTCAACAGCATCATTGCCGACGAAAGGGCGTGCCTTGATCGGGCGCTTGAAAGCAAGGCGGACTCCAGAGAGTATTACGATGCGATTGCCGATTACGACAATCTATTGCTCAAGGAATACCGACTCGGTTATTTGAATGGTGTTGATTCGGAGTTATCGCTTGAAGCCCAAGAACGTCTTCCCCGAGCCATATCGATGCTGGCCCATCCGGAATCGTACGACTCAACAACAAAAATGCCCGGGATGATCCTTCTCGCATATTATTGCGGCGCTGTTCCTGCAATAGCGTGGCTTTTGGTCCCGGTCCTCGTCCTCTATATGTCGCTTGAGGGGGATGGAAAGCGGTTCTACGATCGAGCGTTGTTGTCAAAGTTAGAGATGAATGCATGCCGCGTTCTCGTCTCTGGTATTGCATCGATGCTGGTTTTGGTTCTGGCGTTGGCTCCCTGTTTTGTATTGGCAACGGTGTTTAACGGTGTAGGTCAGACAGAGTACCCAGTCGTATTCATTCAGTATGGTGACGTAGTCGAAAGAACTGTGTTAGTTCAGCTAGGGCTATTTGCCGTCTTTGAAGCTGTGCTGTCGATGATGTTTGCTTGCTTGGGCGTGTGCGTGTACGCCGGAAGCAGAAACAGGGCCATTTCGTCCATGGTGATCGCTCTTGTGGGGGGCATAAGCCAGCTTCCGTTTTATGCGAGCAAAGATGCTCCATGGCATGCGTTGCTGCCGTATATGGTGTCGAGCTATTCTGCCTCTTCGTTTGCGCTCGGCGGCGCATCTTACGCCAATGGAGCGGAGGTATCTCTCGTTCCTGAAGCCAGTGCATCGCACTGCCTCTTTGCCGTGATGGGCGCGTTTGCTGTTTGCGCGTTGGGGGTCATTTCGTTTTCGCGTCTAAAAAGCAAGAATCGCTGGGCCTGGAACCATATTCGCCCGGATAGTTTGGGCGAGAAAAGCTTGCTCTCTCTGTCGCTGGATGCGTTGACGGTTGGAAAAAACCAGCTGGTAAAGGGATTGCAGTTTGATATGCCCGCTGGCCAGATATGGGGTCTTGTCGCGCCAAATGGACATGGCAAGACTACGCTACTGAATACTCTTTGGGGAGATGCTGGGCCATCAGTGCGCGTGTCAGGTTCTCTCTGTTTTCATGCAAAAGTATGCGTCGACCGTGAGGAAATGAGAAAGGTATTCTTTTTGGTTCCGAATAGGCCGTCGCTATTGATTCCATACATGACCGTCGCTTTTCATCTCGACCGATGCAGGAGAATTTGGCATTCACCTCGCACTTTGGACCAAGTGCTTGATCGCTTTGACTTGACTGGGTTGAAGAATACGCCCGTATCTAGGCTGTCTGATGGAAATAGACAATTACTTAATGTCGCGATGGCGTATATGTCCTATTGCGAAGTCGTCCTTTTGGATGAGCCCATGAATGCACTTGATGTGAGACACGTTGCGATTGTTTCGAATGCTCTTAGAGATGAAGCGGGTAGAGGAGCACATGTCATTATCTCTTCTCATCTTATCGGAAACCTCGAATCGCTCTGCGATGCCTCCGTATTGCTCACAGGGGATGACTCGCGTGTCGTTACCAGAGAAATGGGAGGTGATTCGAAGTGGATCGGTAATGTATACGCGCAGCTTTTCAAGACGAACGACAGTAAAACTAGGAAAGGAAGATAACCATGAAACGCCATGTAACGAAGAACTTTGTGAAGGCAATGTTCGCATGTTTTATGCTTACCCTGTCGATGGTCACAATTCCCGTTTGTGCGACGGCGAAACCAGATGCAGGTTCTGTCGCGCCTTGTCGTCTTGTGACAGCGGACGTCTTGGACACTTACAAGTCGTTCTCCACTGCGAACCACCCGAGCGAGAATGTTGATTGTTTCGACCAGACATACAAGAGGCTGTCTTTCAAAACTTCGTATTCTCGTACGGGGCAAACGATTCTCTATACGGGTGCCGCGTTAAGCCCACGCGGCAACGGGATGCCCGGGTTTGAGACAAAATATCAGTGCACATATCGTACCTGGTAGACAACTCTAGGATCGGATCTCTCCGAATAACTTTGTGGCGGACTTGTTTAACGCTACCGCTCCTTCGTTTATCTCAATCTGTAACATCTGACTGGCAAAAACGCTTCTACCTGTTACAGATTGAGATTATTCGACGCGCGTTCTGTAACTCGTCTCGATCTGTAACAGTAAGACGGCGATTTGGTCTCCATATGTTACAGATTGAGACGAAAGAAAGCGTGAGCTAGAAAACCGCCGCGAGGGAAAGTAGCTCCCTCGCGGCGGTTTTTGGCGTTTACCCAGATAAAACCTGCCAAAATAAACCTGTCCCTTTTTGGCAGGTTATCGCTTCCAAAAGTGGAGGAT
>CABSDO010000054.1 GCA_902476475.1 uncultured Collinsella sp.
ACGACGCCCCGTCCATCAAGCGCGCCGACATCGGCGTGGGCATGGGCATCACCGGTACCGATGTCACCAAGAACGTTGCCGACATGGTGCTTGCCGACGACAACTTCGCCACCATCATCGGTGCTTGCGAAGAGGGTCGCCGCATCTACGACAACATCCGCAAGGTCATCCAGTTCCTGCTTTCGGCCAACCTTGCCGAGGTCTTCTCGGTGTTTATCGCCACGCTCATCGGCTTTACCATCTTCCAGCCGGTGCAGCTGCTGTGGGTGAACCTGGTCACCGACTGCTTCCCCGCGCTCGCGCTGGGCATGGAGGATGCCGAGGGCGACATCATGAAGCGCAAGCCGCGCAACGCCAAGGACGGTGTCTTTGCCGGACATATGGGTCTGGACTGCGTGGTCCAGGGCCTGATCATCACCGTGCTGGTGCTGGCGAGCTTCTTTGTGGGCGTGTACTTTGACATGGGCTACATCCACATCGCCGATATGATCGCCGGCAATGCCGACGAGGAAGGCGTGATGATGGCGTTCATCACGCTCAACATGGTCGAGATATTCCACTGCTTCAATATGCGCAGCCGTCGTGCGTCGCTGTTCACCATGAAGAAGCAGAACAAGTGGCTGTGGGCTTCTGCCGCGCTGGCACTGGTGCTGACGGTGATCGTGACCGTGCAGCCGACGCTTGCCGAGATGTTCTTTGGCCCTGTGACGCTTGAGCTCAAGGGCGTTCTTGCCGCGCTGGGTCTGGCCTTCCTGATCATCCCGTTGATGGAGATCTACAAGGCGATCATGCGCGCTGTGGAGAAAGAGTAACGTACCTGTCCGGGCCCGCCCCACGCCCTTTCTCCCTCACTGGTCCTCGCGCTTCGCGCTGCGGGATCGTTCGGGAGAAAGGGCTTCCGGGGCGGGCCCTGCGGTATCCTTGCTGGCTTTTCTCCCGAGCGGATGATAAAGGGCTGAGGGAAAGTGTGTGAGCCGGTCGAGCGTTTGCTCGACCGGCTCTTTTTTTGTGGGTAAAATACCTGCTCAGTTGCGATTTTGGCTGCTGGGAGGCGTTTGTGGCTAAGGCTAAAGCTAAAGCGAAGAAAAAGACGACGGGGGCGCGGGCTAAGCGTGATCGTCGTCGGAAGCTCGCGACCGAGGCTCCCGTATCTGCCGAGGAGCTGCTGGCAAGCGTACCGGGGCTCGATGCGCTGCAGGACGTTCCGGCGTTTGATGACCTGCCGGTCGATGGGGCGCAGCAGGCGGCATTTGACGACTTTTGCGCACATGCTGAGGAGCCCGAGCAGATGCGGCTGGGTGCCGTGGTGCGCTTGGATCGCGGGTTTCCGCTGGTGGCGACTGCCGACGATACCTTCCGCGCCGAGCATGCAGTGGGGTTTGCCAAGTCGCGCGGCGAGGACGAGGTCCTGCTGCCTGCCGTGGGCGACCGTGTGGCGGTGCGCCGCGCTCCCGGGCACGATATGGGCGTGATTGAGTGCGTGCTGCCGCGCCGTACGAGCTTTGAGCGTTGGCGCGGCCGTGCCCGTGGAGAGCGCCAGGTGCTCTGCTCCAACGTGGATAGCGTGCTAATCGTGCAGGCGCTCGGTGCCGGTGAGGTGCTGCTCGACCGCGTGGCACGCTCGCTGGTGTTGGCGCTCGACTGCGATGCCGAGCCGGTGGTGGTGCTCACCAAGGCCGACCGCTGCGAGGCCAAGGAGCTCGAGCGCGACCTGGATCGCGTACATCGCTTGGTTGGCTCGGACGCGCGCGTGATCGTGACGTCTTCTGCCGAGGGCCGCGGCCTGGATGAGGTGCGCGCCTGCGTGCCGGCTGGGAGCTGTGCCATGATCCTGGGCGAGTCGGGTGCCGGGAAGTCGACGCTGCTCAACGCGCTGTTGGGCCACGACACCCTGGCTACCGGCGGTGTGCGCGAGCGCGATGACCAGGGCCGTCACACTACCGTCGCGCGTGTGATGGTGGCGCTGCCGGGCGACGCCGGCGTGATCGCCGATGCGCCGGGCCTGCGGAGCCTGCCGCTTGTGGGCCACGAACGGGGCTTGGCCCGCGCGTTTCCCGAGATCGTTGAGGCGTCGCGCGCGTGCCGGTTTGGCGATTGCACGCACACCCATGAGCCGGGTTGTGCCGTTCGCGAGGCCGAGGACGCGGGGCAGATCGACAGTCTGCGCTTAGAGACGTTCCAAAACTTGGCGTCATCCATGCGCGTGAGTGCCCAAATGCTCGATCCCGATGTCCATCTGTAATTGATTTTTCCTATGACAGCCGTTTCCCAACTGTTCGGGAGACGGCTTTTTGCTGCGGAAAAGCCTCGAAACATGCAGTTTGCTGACGTGCTGACCAAAACCTTGCCACGAGCTTGACGGGCTGGTCAGCTTTTGGTCAGCGATTGGTTTGACATCGAAAACCAAGATCGCGATTGCGCCGCTTTGCACTCTGACCGCCCAGACAATGGTGGTACGGGCATTCGCCCGGCACTGCCATGAGAGGAGCGGCCGTGAACAAGAGCAAGCGCATCGCCATCAGTCTGGTCGCGGGCGTGCTCGCTGCTCTGCTCTGCATGGTTTACGGCTCGTCGATCCGCTCGCAAGCCGAACAGGTCCAGGCTGAGACCTTGGCCAAGTACGGTGGCGATCGCGTCGAGGTATGCGTCGCGGCGCGCGATATCGATGTGGGCGAGACCCTCGATGAGACCAATGTCATAACCCAGGAATGGCTGACGAGCCTGCTGCCGCGTGACGCGGCGACCGAGCTGCGCCAGGTGCGCGGTGACGTGACGACTTCGCGTATTCCCAAAAACGCCGTGATCTGCAATGTCTACACCAAGGCCGAGAGTCACAAGCTCGAGGTGCCTAAGGGCAAGGTCGCCGTTTCGGTGGCGGTCGATGCCGAGCACTCGGTCGGCGGTGCTACGGGCGTGGGCAGCTACGTGGATGTGTATGTGCAAAAAGACGGCGTAACCGATCGGTTGTGCGGCGCGTACGTGATCGATACCAGTGAAGATTCCGGTGCCACGCGCGAGGGCAAGATCGAATGGGTGACGCTGGCGGCTGACCCCGAAGACGTCAAGGAACTGCTGGGGGCATCGGGCAAGGGAACGGTCAGCTTGACGATTCCCGCCACGGCGCGCGGCAAAAAGAGCGGAGGCGATGAGTGATGAAGGCGATCTGGCTTGCGTGCTGCGCGTGCGGCGATTACGGGCTGTTGCAGCGGGAAGTCGAGGGCCGTGATACGGGTGCACAGGTGCTTCGCGTGGGTGACCTGGACGGGCTGGTTTCCATGGCGCGGGCGTTTCCGTCGCGCCGCGGGGCTGCCATCATCGCGGCGTCTCTGTTTGATACTGAAGATGTGCGCAAGACTGTTGCGCGCCTGACGGCCGAAGGCCGCGTGAGTCGCGTGGTCGTGTTGATAGAAGCGCTCGATCCGTCGGATATCGAGGGGCTGTTTCGCGCGGGGGCGACCGAGGTCATCGCTGCACACAGTATATGCGGCAACGGGCGTGCGGGCGAGGGAGCGGTTGATTCCGATCGGCGCATGACGATTGAGCCCGATGCTTTTGTTGATAGGGAACCCGGGGCGCCTCGCGCTACAAGAGGCCCGCGTGTTGATGATTATGGAAAAGCGGAAGCCGAGCATGGTCGGCGCCCCCGGAACCCCCTTGTAGACGATGACGCTGGAGGGCCGGCGCAGCATGCTGGCGACTCCCCGGCTGTAGATATGGGATACGTGCACGGCGTGAATCTGGCGGATGAACTCGACGAAGTTGAGGGCTTTGCCGGGTGCGGCGAGTTGTCGCTGATGCAGCATGAGCAGATTGTACAGAACGAGCCTGCCTCGCAGACCGAACAAGCTGCCATGCCGGCTTGGACGCAGCGTGTGGTTGCGGCGGGGGAGACGGGTGCGCTGCCACCGACGCCCGCCCCGCCGCCTCCGATGCCGCCGGCAGACGCTGCCGCTCCGCCGCATCGAGCTCCGGTCATCTGCGCTATTTCGGGTTCGGGCGGTTGCGGCAAGTCGACGATCGTTGCCGCCATGGCACACACATCGTCGCTGTTGGGCTTGCGTGCCGCCGTGCTCGACCTGGACCTGATGTTTGGAAACCTTTACGACTTGTTAGGCGTCGATGCTCCGCGCGATATGGCGGCCCTTATCGAGCCGTCGGCGGCGGGCACGCTCACCGAGCCGGATATCGTAGCCACATCGATGCGCGTGGCGCCGGGCGTTACGCTCTGGGGTCCCGTCGCGGCGCCCGAGCAAGCCGAGCTCATGGCGCGTCCGGTGGAGCTACTGCTTGATGTTCTGCGTCGCGAATCCGATGTGGTCTTTATCGATACCTCGGTCTTTTGGGGCGACGCCGTGGCGGCTGCGGTGGCGGCGAGCGACCGTTGCCTGGTCGTTGGCGATGCGGCGGTGTCGTCCGCGACATCGGCGTCGCGCGTCATCGAACTGGCAAGTCGAGTAGGTGTGCCGCGCACGCGCATGAGCGCCGTGTTCAACCGGTTCGGTGCGCGCGGGGCAGACGAGGACGTCGCCATGCGCTTTGAGATTGCCTGTGCGTTGAGCTCCAAGATTCGTATCGCCGATGGCGGGCAGGATCTCGCCGCGCTCATGGCGTTTGGGCGCGCTGACGAGGCGGTGGGGCAGACCAGCGCTTTTGCGACTAGCATGCGCGAGGCCACGCGCGAGATGCTCGTGGAACTGGGGTGCGCCGTCGGCCCTTGGAGCGATATGGTCGCCGACCGTGCAACGCGTACCGAACGCCCGCGTATCCGCCTTCCCTGGTCGCGCGAGGGTGATCAGCGATGAGCCTGCAAACGAGGATTAAGGCTGCCGGCGCTGCAGCGGCGGCAGCGCCTGTAGATGCGGGGCGTCGCCGCGCGGTGAAACGACGCACCAAGCGCGCCGTGATGGACCGCATGGGTTACGACGAAGTGGCGCGTATCAGCGCCTATATCGACCCGGCACTTGCCCGCTCGGAATTGCGTCCTGCGGTGGAGGCGGCGCTCAATGTTGAGGAGTCGACCGATCTCGCGACGCCCGAGCGCGAGACCATCATCGACGAGATCTTGGATGACGTGGTGGGCTTGGGGCCGTTGCAGCCGCTCATCGAGGACGACACCGTTACCGAGATCATGATCAACGGCTGCCGCTCGGCTTTCTTTGAACGCGGCGGCGTCTTGTACCCCATCGAGCATGCGTTTGAGGATGATGAGCAGATCCGTGTGCTTATCGACCGCATTATCTCGCCACTTGGCCGCCGTATCGACGAGCGCAGCCCCATCGTCAACGCCCGCCTCAAAACGGGCTATCGCGTCAACGCGGTGATTCCGCCTGTGGCGATTGACGGACCGATTCTCACCATCCGAAAGTTCTCGGACCGTATCTGCTCGCTGGACGAGCTCGTGGGGTTGGGATCGCTGCCGCTTTGGTATGCGCAGCTGCTGTCGTGTGCGGTGTCGCTGCGACAGGACCTGGCGGTTGCGGGAGGCACGGGATCTGGTAAGACCACCCTGCTCAACGCGTTGTCATGTGAGATTTCCACCGGCGAGCGCATCGTGACGATCGAGGACTCTGCCGAGCTCAAGTTTGCGCATCATCCGCACGTGGTGCGCTTAGAGGCGCGCGAGGCTTCAATTGAGGGCGAGGGCGCGGTGACGATCCGCGACCTGGTAACTAATGCCCTACGCATGCGCCCCGACCGCATCGTGGTGGGCGAGGTGCGCGGTGCCGAGTGCTGCGACATGTTGCAGGCCATGAACACGGGCCACGACGGGTCGCTCACCACACTTCATGCGGGTTCAGAACAGGAGACCGTGGTGCGTCTGACGTTGCTTGCACGTTATGGCATCGATCTGCCGAGCGAGCTCATCGAGGAGCAGATTGCCATGGCGCTCGACGGCATCGTGATGTCCGAGCGCCACGCCGATGGCAGGCGTTTCGTCTCCTCGTATTCGGGGGTGCGACGCGCCGCATCGGGTGGCGTAGAGCTCGAGCGCTATGTGACGTTCGATGCCGCCGAGCGCACCTGGACGCTTGACCGCGAGCCGCCGTTTATCGCAGAAGGCCTGCGGTCGGGGACGCTCACACAAGAGGAGGTGGACGAATGGAGATCACTGTGCCCCTCGTCGTAGGGGGCTTGGCAGGGCTTTCTGTCGCGACGGCGTGCGGAGTGGAACCTCGTGTGCCGCAGGTACCGCCGGCGGAGCTGGCACGTCAGGCGCTCGAGACGGTGGCAGAGAAGCTGCCGCGTGAGCTGGTGGAAAACGATCTGCTGAAAAAGATCGCCCGTTCGTGGGCATCGCTGGCTCCGGCGCATCGCCTTGGCCTCGTGATCGAAGATGCTTCGGGACGTTTGGCGTTTCTGCTGCTATCGAGCGGTGTCTGCTGCGTTTTACTAACGATGGTGTCGTTATCGCCCCTCGGATTTGCCTCGGGACTTGTTGCTCCGTTTGCCGTTGGTGCCGCTTGGGATGGCTTTGAGAGCCGGCGCGAGCAACACGATGCAGAAGAGGCAATGCCCGAGGCGTTTACCGCACTTTCCATGTCGCTTGCCTCGGGACATTCGCTGGCCCAGGGCATGCGCTTTGTGGGCGCTCATGCGCAAGAGCCAGTGCATACCGAGTTTTTGCGGGTGGCGGCGGCGATCGATTGCGGCATCTCGGCGACCGACGCGCTCGATGACTTGCTCGTGCGTATCGACGCCCCCGGTCTTTCGCTTGTGACCTTGGCGCTTAAGGTGTCTCAGCGCACCGGCGCTCCGCTTGCCGACTTACTGTCCGAGGCGTCGAGCATGGTGGGGGAGCGCATCGAGCTCAAGCGCCGCCTGGATGTTAAGACGTCGCAGGCTCGCATGTCTGCGCATATGGTCGCGGCGATGCCGGCGGGCATGTGCGCGGTGTTGGCGCTGCTTTCGGCAGATTTTCGTCGCGGTCTTGCGACGCCCGCCGGCGCGGGCGCTGTGGTGTTGGGTCTTGCCCTCAACGCCGTTGCCCTGGTGGTTATCCGGCGCATTATGCGGGTGGAGCTATGAGCGCCCCGGTTGCAGTTGCGGCTTGCCTGTGCGCCCTGAGTGTATTTGTCGCGACGGGTTTGGATCGGGCGGATGCACGCAAGATCGCAGGGGCCTGCAAGCGCGAGGCGGTGCTGGTCGCTGCCGCGGGTCGCTCGGTGGTCGATGCTCTGACCGCGCGAGTGAAGGGCGCGGTTGGAGCGGGCGGCCCGGCGCGAGTGTCGCTCGGCGAAGTGTCCGAGATGATCGATGTTGTGCGCTTGGGTCTTTCGGCCGGTCTTTCGTTTGATGCGGCGCTTGAGATTTTCTGCGCCAACCGCCGGTCAGTGCTGGCTCTTCGCCTTGAGCGCGCCTGCATGGCGTGGCAGGTGGGCGTGGGCACGCGTGAGGACGAGTTGTTGGCCGCCGCGCGCGACCTGGACGTGCGAGCGCTCGAGACCTTTGCCATCACGGTGGGGCAGGCGCTCGCCCTGGGTGCCCCACTTGCCGAGACGCTGGCCGCTCAAAGTCGCGAGATCCGTGCGGCTCATCGCGCCGCGGTCGAGCGCGAGATCGAGCGTGCACCCGTCAAGCTGCTGATTCCCACCGGCACGCTCATCTTGCCGGCGTTGCTTCTGTCCATATTGGGCCCGCTGCTGGGAGCAGGCGGGATGATGTAGGGAGGAATACATGAACACGATGACTGACGCTGCTGGCAAGGTCCAGGGCTGGGCGTTTTGCCGGGCGGCACATGTTCGTCAGCGCGCCAAGGAACTATTGCAGGAGGAGAGTGCACAGGGTACCACCGAGTATGCCATCTTGGTCGGCGTGCTCGTGGTGATCGCGATTATCGCCATCGTCGCATTTAAGGGCAAGGTCCAAGATCTATGGAACGCTATCAGCGAGGGCATCAACAGCCTGTAGAGGGCGAGCGCCCCATCGGGGTGCTGCTGGTGTTTGCTTGCCTGACCGTGGCGATAGCGGCGGTGCTTTGGGGGCTTAACGCCGCGCGGCAGCAGCGTCCTGGGACCGCCTCCGATTTGGGCTCAGATTCGGCGGTGGCGTCTCAAAAAGATGAGATGCGAGATGCGGACGATTCGGATGTCGCTGTCACGGCGCAAACCTTTCTGCGGACGCTCGACAAGCGGTCTGGCACTGCGACGGATTCGCCTGAGGGCAACGCGATTGCGGTCCGGCTTGCATGGTCCGAGGACCGACCGATGACCGAAGCGGCGGCGGATATGCTGCGTGCCTATCGCGAGGTACCCACGGCGCAACTTGCTCTGAGCGGCTATCTCGACATCAAGGGAAACGTGTGGGGCGCCATCGTGCGCGACGAACGCGGCTGGGTCGATATGGTGACAATTGCCGCGGATGCTGGCGATGCTTCGTGTCGTCTGCGCGCCGTGCGCCTGAGCCCGCAGGCAACGGACTCAAAGGAGGGATCGTGAAATGCATGATGTCCTGCGTGAGGAATCTGCCCAGGCGACGGTCGAATACGCCATCGTCACGGTGGCGCTGTTATCGATCGTGCTGGCGATCGCGGGACTTTGGCGTGCCGGCACCGATGGGCGCTTGGCGGCGCTGGTTGAGCGGGCGGCATCCCATGGCGTTGCCTCGACGTCGGTTATCGACGCCGCTGCGGCCGCTAAGGACATCGCGTTGTATTGATGCCGCGCGCGAGGACCGGGCGCAGTCTACGGTCGAGGCCGCTTTTTTGCTGCCGACGTTTCTGACACTCATCCTTCTCGCGCTGCAACCGGTGTGCCTGCTCTATACGCGCGCGGTCATGGAGTCTGCCGCCGCCGAGACCGCGCGGCTCATGACCACGACGACGGCGGAGGACGACGATCTTAAGGAGTTCGCCCGCCGCCGACTTGCCGCAGTGCCCAACGTTTCGATCTTTCATGCCGGCGGGCCGTTGTCGTGGGATATCGAGCTTGGCCGGGCCGGTGCGGGTGGCGTCTCGTCCGTGTCCGTTTCCGGCGAGGTCAAGCCGTTGCCTGTGATCGGTGCGTTTGCGCAGGCTATGGGTGGTACCGCCGAGGGCGGCTACGTTGAGCTCAAGGTCGATGTCTCGTATCAATCGCGTCCCGAATGGCTGGAGGGAGATTATGATTCGTGGATTGCTGCATGGGATTAAGCGTTTCTGGTCTAGACGCGTTTTGGCGCACCGTCCGAGCCGCCATCGCAAGCGAGGCGGCTTTATGGGTCGAGCCGGTGTCGATCTGTTTATCGAAGACGGCGCCTATACCACGCTTTCTTCTGCCGTGGTCATCCTAGTGGTGCTCACATTGTTGTTTTCGTCGACCGCGGCGATATGGAGCATGTCGCGTGCCGGGGATACCCAGGTGGCGGCTGATAGCGGCGCGCTGGCGGGTGCCAACGTAGTGTCGTCCTATCACACGGCTGCCACGGTGGTTGATGCGAGCATCTTGAGTCTGGGGCTGGCGGGGTTTGCCACGATCGGGACGGGCCTGGTCGCCATCCTCATCCCGGGTGCCGAGCCGGTTGCCGGCAATATGGTCGACACCGGGATTGAGATCATTAAAACGCGCAACAAGTTTGCCAAAAGCGCATCGGAAGGCTTACAGATAATCGAGACGGCCCTGCCGTATCTGATCGCCGCGCGTGCCACGCAGGCGGTGTCGGCGCAGGATACCGATAGTGTGACCTATACCGGTACGGCGCTTGCCGTGCCCAGGACATCCGAGTCTGACTTCGCTGCGCTCAAAGGATCAGAGATCTCGACCGATACCATTAAAGACACATCAGATGATTTAGAGGGTGCGGCCGAGGAGCTGCGGAAGGCTTCTGAGGACACGGCGAAGGCTAAAGAGCGTGCTTGGCTGGTGGATTGTGGTGGGTCTGACAAGGGCTCGGTCGGCAGCTGTTCTTGCATGTGGGAGCGTGCGAAAAACCTAACGGATCTCTCCGGTGTTCAAAATCCGCATTACTCATCGAGCGTTACGTGGGAGCCCCAAGTTGCCCTTGATCGCGCGAAGGACTACTACCATTGGCGTCTGACAAATGAGAAGCCCCACGGCTCGAGTGTCGAGATGAAGGCAGAGTCTGCGGCGCGTAAGGCGTTTTATACCTATGCGAGCGCGGAGGTCGATCGGGCACATATAACCGAGAACGGAGACAGGGTCTCCTCCTATATTCCGCTGCTGCCGCGCAACTCTGATGAGGTTCGGGCGACGGAACTCTATACCGATGCGGTGTGGCCGACTAGCGTGAACGATGACAAGGCGTATCTGCATTACGGGACGACCTGCCCTAACTATAAGAAAGGGACGCCGAGCGGATTTGCTTCGGTTGCCGATTACGATGGACAGGATAAATGCAGCAAATGCCATTTTGGCGTTTTGTCGCTTGGTGCCGTTGCGGCGCCTTCAACCTCTATCGAAAACGGCTTCGAGTATCACTTTGACAAGTTTAAAGACGCCCTGGAGGACTACGTCGACTGTCGCAACAAGGAGCTCGAGCTCGAGCGTCAGACCGAGGACGAAGCCGACCGTGCGGGCAATGCGTTTGACCAGGCCATTAAAGCGCTTTCGGGCGAGCGTCCGCGTATCGCTCCGCCCGGTCGCAACGGCGTGGTTGCCTTTGCGGTTTCGGGTGCCATCTCGAGCCCCGATGAACTCAACTCTTCGTTTAACACGGCAGTCAGGCTTGGCGATCGCGGTGCCATCTCTGCCGCGGTGCTGGCGCCCGATGAGGCGACGGCGCAAAACAACGTGCTTTCGCGATTTTTCTCGACATTGAAGGAACGCTCGGGCGGCGTTGCCGGTGTGCTCGACGGCGTCATGGATGTTTGGGGGCGGCTGCTTGTGGGATACGGAGACATCCAAGGTTCGGCCGACGAACTTATGGACGAGATGATTAAGGGCCTAGGAGGGGGCAACGGCGCGTTGGGCTCCATTGCATCGTGGCTCGGCGATACCGTTTCGGCGTCCGTGGCGGCGCTGGGTTTGGAACCGTGCGACTTGCGCCTGCGAAAGCCGGTGCTGACCGATTCCGCCAACGTCATTAAGAGTCCGGGGTCTGACATTGCCGGTTTCTCTCAAGCGCAAGACAAGCTGCGAAGTATTCCGTTGGGCGTGACCGATCCCAAGGCGCTTTGCGAAGCGCTGGAATATCAAGTCGAGCGCACCATCAGCGGCACGACGTTCACGCTTGCGGAGATTCCGCTGCCCGGCGGCGGTTCCATCCCACTTACCGTCGATGTCACCACACTGGCGGGTGCCCTGGGCGGTGGGTCGTAATGGGCATCCGCACGCGCCTGTGCGAGGAGCGCGCCCAGGCGACGGTCGAGATGGCCGTGGTCACGCCCGTCCTGCTGGTTCTGGCGCTTATCGTGTACAACGTCATGGTCTTTGCCGGTGCGGTCGCACGCTTCGATCGCGTGGTGCCCGATATCGTGCTAGCACATGCCGTGGCGCCGAGCGGGGAGGGCGATGGCAGCTCCATCGATGCTTCCGCGACCGTTCAGGCTCAGATCCAACATGCCATGGAAGGCTATGACTTGCTGATCGAGGTCTCGAGCGAACAGGGTGCGACGACATCGGATGGCGGTTTGCTTTCGCTTTCCGGCACGTTTAGGACCTATACCTGCACCATGCGCTATGAGCCGTGGCCGAGCTCGCTCAGCATCGCCGGCGTTTCGCTGGGGGCACCGGCAAAGTTGTCACACGAGCGCGCGGTGACGGTCGATCCGTGGCGTCCGGGGGTGGTCGTGTGACCGCGGTCTCGTCCTACATCGCCTACGCGCGGGCACTCAATAGGCTGGGCTGGACGCCGGCCGAGTTTGCGGTGGCGGAGTCGTTTGCCGTGCGCCTGCGCGGCATGCTGGGACGGTGTCCGGTTGCCGCCAACGGTCTGCCGCTCGTCATGGCGTTTCCACGCTGCTCTTCGGTCCACACGTGTTTTATGGCCTATCCCATCGACATCGCCTTCATCGATCGCGACGGCAATATCCTCGCGCGCTACGAAAACGTATGTCCCTGGCGTATGTGCTCCTGCCCCGGCGCCTGGGCCGCACTAGAACGCTCTTCAATCATTGTTTCGACCCCTGCTCTCCAACGCGTGCCGGCTTAAGGGACTGAGCGAAAACTTCTTGCTGCCGGCTGATGCCTCTGACGTGCCGATTTATAGAACCGAGGCTGTGCTCAAAAACTTTTTTAAAATTCTCGGTTGACCGGAACGCGTCCTTGGTTATACTAATCAAGCCTTGAAACAAGGCACACCTCAAATGGCTGGGTAGCTCAGTTGGTAGAGCAGAGGACTGAAAATCCTCGTGTCAGGGGTTCGATTCCCTTCCCCGCCACCTTGAATTGACTAGGACCTCTGCAAAGGGGTCCTTTTCTTTTATCGAGGGCTCTGCGGAAACTGCGTCCCGGAATTTGGATTCAGAGCGGGATGCGTTTTCCGCTTTAAGGCCGCTTGGGAAAGCACGGCCCGGAATCCGGCGCCAGAATGGGACGCGCTTTCCTTTTGCGGCCTTTGGTGGAAACTGCGTCCCAGATCCCGCGCTCAGAACGGGATGCATTTTCCGGTGCCTGCCTCCGGCACACGTGCACATCTCGCGCGCCATCTCGTGCCCACCTGCCCCAGACATTCCTCCCACTTTCGCGTCACTTTACAGACCGTTCGGTCGCCTGTCCGCACACGCGGGTATACTCAAAACGATACTTATCCTATGCAATACGATGCGGGTTCGACCTGCATGATCCGAAGGGGGCAGTGATGGAGAGGATACTCGGCGTTAATCTCTCTGGCTGGTTTATTCCCGAGCCTTGGGTGACCCCGTCGCTGTACGCGGCGACCGGTGCATCCAACGCGGCCGAGCTGCAGGAGGCCATGGGTACCGCCGCCTATAACGAGCGCATGCGCCGCCATTACGAGACGTTTGTGAGCGAGGACGATTTTCGCCGCATGGCGCAGATCGGTCTCAATGCCGTGCGTCTGCCGGTGCCCTGGTATGCCTTTGGCTCACAGGAGTCCGGTGCCTCCTACATATCGGTTGTCGATTACATCGACCGCGCAATTGAGTGGGCTGCCAAGTACGACATCCGCGTGCTGCTCGATCTGGCAACCGTGCCCGGTGGCCAGGGCGATTCCAACGATTCGCCCACCACGCCGGAGGCTGTTGCCGAGTGGCATTCGTCCACCAACGGCCGTCATGTCGCACTCGACGTGCTCGAGCGCTTGGCCGATCGCTATGGCGAGGCCGAGAGCCTGCTGGGCATTGAGCTGCTGGACACGCCGCAGATGAGCGTTCGCAAGAGCCTCTTCACCATGACGGATGGCATTCCTGCTCACTACCTGCGCAATTTCTATCGCGATGCCTACGAGCTCGTCCGTTCGTATATGCCCGAGGATAAGATCGTCGTCTTCTCGTCGTCGGGGCATCCCAG
Source organism: uncultured Collinsella sp. (assembly GCA_902476475.1). GTDB lineage: Bacteria > Actinomycetota > Coriobacteriia > Coriobacteriales > Coriobacteriaceae > Collinsella. The sequence goes on from CABSDO010000054.1 coordinate 13,404, forward strand.
CGAGTGGAAGCATTTTATGCGCGGCGCCAAGTACAAGAACGTCTACATGGATCTTCACCTGTACCATTACCGCGACGAGTATGCGCTCGACATCACGAGCCCTCGCGGGCTGACGACGGCGATTTCGCGTAACAAGCGCGAGCTTAAAGAAGCGATTTCGACTGGGTTCCCCGTGCTGGTGGGCGAATGGTCGGGTGCGGCAATCTTTGCCAACTCGTCGGTTACGCCCGAGGGCCGCAATGCCTACGAGCGCGTGTTTATCGCCAACCAGCTGGCTTCGTTTGCGCCGGCTGCCGGTTGGTTCTTCCAAACGTGGAAGACCGAGAAGCGCATTGCAGCATGGGACGCTCGCGCGGCGCTCGGTACGCTCGAACGCGGCATGATTGAATAGGTTGATATGACGCAAAACAGCGCCCACACGGGCAAACTCTATGTGGTCGGCACGCCCATCGGTAACCTGGGCGACCTGTCCCCGCGCGTTGGC
>CABSDO010000055.1 GCA_902476475.1 uncultured Collinsella sp.
GGAGGCGCGGAGAATCGAACTCCGGTCCACGAAAGCCCCCTGATCGGCATCTCCAGGCTCAGTCACTGGTTTAATCTCGGATGCGTTGCGCGCAGTGACACGCTCGCGGCATCCCAACCGGTTCAGTCTTAGCCCGCACCATACCGATTACGTGCGCGGGAGCATTCCCCTAACATGACACCGCGCCCGGGGCGGGGAATTCCCGGGTTTGGCGTGCCGCTAATTAATTAAGCAGCAAGAGCCAGCTGGGGCTCGTAAGAAGAATTCTTGTCAATTCATTTTGACAGTACCCCTGTTTAGCGTGGCGAGGAGACCACGGCCTGCTTCCTCTCTCAGAGCTATCGTGTCGAAACCAGTCGCCCCCGGATGTCGGGAAAGTCTGGATGGCATTGGGCACGAGCACCCAACACCCGTCGACTTTTCAAGGAACATACGGGGCGAGCCCCGCTTGTGAAGTGTTATCTTACCACGTTCTGAAAGCGGACAGCTGTTCTATGCACGAGCTGTGAAGACCCCAATGTGCGCCGCACTTCGCACTTTTGCTACCGATCGCGTCACGTATATTTTCGCCAAGCAAAATTGACCCGTCGAAAGGACCGTTATGGATACCAAACAGCAACTCGTCAATGCCCTCGCGGGCCTGGGCTCAACCATTACCGAAGCTATGGATGTCATCGAAGGCTTTGTCCCCTGCGGACATCCCGCCCTCACGGTATCGAACGCACTCGTCGCGCTGGACGCTGACGATGATGCAGCTCTCGCCCAGCAGCTTGAGACCGTCGAGGGCTTTATCGACCACGTGAGCGAAAACCGCGGCGTGACCGCCTACCACGGCGTCGAGGTCGAGCTCGCGGGTCCCAAAGCCGATCTGCTCGCAGCAATCCGCGAGGTAGGCGCCCTTATGCAGACCGCAGGCGTCAAAAACACCCAGGTCAACGAGTGGGTCTACCGCAGCCTGGCAGCACTCGACAGCTCCGACGAAAAGGCAGCCGAGCAGCTCGCAGAAAGTCCCGCCATTAAGGCCGAGCTTTTGTAAATAGCAGACGCGGGCCGCTTGGCGCATCGTCGTCCAAGGGCCCGCAAACAGTTCGCATCAACCGATAGCCGCGCTGCCGCGTTCGGCCAAAGCCAGAATCGGCATCATTTGGCGCGGGGTCTTTGCTGCAAGATCGGCATGTTCGAGCAGCTTGCGATCGTTGGTCACCAAGTAATCGACCTGCGCGCGCTTGCACGCGGCGAGCACCAAGTTGTCCTCGTAATCGCGATGGAGCGCTACGTATTTGTCGGCCAACCAAAGGTCCGATGCATCTGCACCCACGGCCGTGGCGTTTTCGGTCATGTTCCGAACAAACGCCAACGCCGCATCGCCAATTGCACGGGCAGACGCCTCGTCGAGCGCTCCCCCGCTGGCAAGAACGCTACGCTTCAGCTCGTGTTGGACAACGTACAGCACGTCCTTAGCGATATGCACCGGAAAGAACAGCAACGCCCCCGTCTCCGTCGCCCGCCCAATAAACGCACGCGCGGCAAGCGACTCGGCATGGTCGGCGCAAAACGAATCAACCCATACGTTGGCATCCACCATTATTTTGAGGGGAACCCCGCTCACAGGATCATCCCCTTTTGGCGATAATGCTCATCCATGGCTTCCGAATAGATTTTGTCCCAATCGCGATCGTCGGATACGGGCGACGTAGCGATGCCCAGGTCCGCGTAAAGCTGATCCGCCGCCGCCCAGGAAGCAGCAAACGGAGAGTCTAGCGCGGCACCCCGCTGCCGGTCGTCAACGGCCTCAAGGATTTCCTCGCACGAACCACCGCCCTGCGCAACCCTGGCCACGACCTTTTTGATGAGTTCAGGCAGCGTTCCGCCCGAAAGCCGCAGCGCCTCCTCGGCGCGCTCTTTAACCGAGCGATCCACGCGAACATTTACCTGCACCATGCTGCCAGCAACGCTCATATCGATTACGCTCCTCCCGTCTGCTATCACTGCTAGCACCACTATATTAGGCTGATAGCACATGGTCAAATGCAAAAGGCCTGCGCCCGGACGACACCGATGCCGTCTGGGCGCAGGCCAGATAACGTGGGTGAACACGTCTGTTAACGCAGGTACGCCTTTGCGTTGCCCAGGCTGTAGGCAATCGTCGAGCCGTTGTGCAGCAGTGACGACGCCTGCGGGGTAATCGCGCCGGTAATGCCCAGTGCCAAGAGCGCTGAGTTGGTGAGCATCACCTTAGAATAGGAGCTCGTCAGACGGTCGATGAGACCCTGACTCATGCGGCGCAGGCGCACGATCGCGGCAAGATCCGTATCGGTCAGGATGATATCGGCGACCTCCTTGGCAATGTCGCTTCCGCCGCCCATGGCCAACCCCACATCGGCCAAACCGAGCGCCGGCGAATCGTTGACGCCGTCGCCCACCATGGCAACGTGGCGCCCCTCGCCCTTAATGCGCTCCACATACGCGTACTTGTCCTCGGGCAGCAGCTCGGCCTTAAACTCGTCGACGCCCGCCTCTCGCGCAATGCGCTCGGCCGTGCGCTCGGAGTCGCCCGTGAGCATAACGACATGCTTGACGCCCAGCGCATGCAGGTCGGCGATTGCCTCGCGGACCCCGGGCTTGAGCGGGTCCTCGATACCGAGCACGCCGACGACCTTTCCATCGACCGCCAGATACAGCGGCGACAGGCCCTGCATCTGGGACTCGATTTGCTCCTTAATGTCGGACTCGAGCTGCGCGCCCTCATCCTCAAATACAAAGTGCGCGGAACCGATGATGGCGCGACGCCCTTCAATGGACGAAGCGATGCCGTGCGCCACGATGTATTCGACGGCGGCATGGCGCTCGCGGTGCTCGAGCCCGCGCTCGCGGGCGGCGTTGACCACGGCACGCGCCACCGGATGCGGAAAATGCTCCTCCAAGCAAGCGGAAAGGCGCAGGACCTCGTCCTCGCTCCAGCCATCGGTGGTGAGCACGCAGGCAAGACGCGGCTGTGCCTCGGTAAGCGTGCCAGTCTTATCAAACACAATGGTGTCGGCCTTGGCAAACGACTCAAAGTACTTCGCGCCCTTGACCATGACGCCCATCTTGGCAGCATCGCTCATAGCGGTCATGACGGCAACGGAACCCGTGAGCTTGAGTGCACACGAGTAGTCGACCATCAGCGCCGCCGAGGTCTTGATGAGGCTGCGGGTGGTAAGCGCAACCAGGCCCGCGAGCAGGAAGTTCCACGGGACGATCTTGTTGGCAAGGTCCTCCATGTGCGACTGGCCCTCGGACTTGAGCGAGTCGGCCGTCTGCACGAGCGAGACAATTGAGCGCAGTTTGGTTTGCGCCGTATTGGCGCGCACACGCACCAAGATGCTGCCGTCCTCCACGACGGTGCCGGCGAACACGTCGTCGCCCACGCTGCGCTCGACGGCAAGCGGCTCGCCGGTCAGGGTCGCCTGGTTGACCATGGCGCTCCCCTGCTCGACAACACCGTCGATGCAAATGGACATGCCAGTGCGCACGGCGACCAGATCGCCGGGCTCAAGCTCGGTGGCGGCAACGCTTACCTCGGTGTCGCCGACGACCTTTTGCGCCTTGTCGGGCACATCGAGCAGCGAGTTGATGAGCTCATTTTCGCTCATGGCGCGTGTGTAGTCCTCGAGCAATTCGCCCACGTTGAGCAGGAACATCGTCTGGCCCGCGGTGTCGACATCACGCTTGACGAACGAAATGCCGATGGCCGAAGCGTCGAGCACGGGAACGGTCAGGCGCGGCTGCGCCAGCTCATGAAGGGCAGCGCGCAAAAATGCCATGTAACCGGCCACGACAAACACCGCACGCAGGGGCGTGGGCAAAAACCATCGGCGCGCATAGTGGGCGCCGACAAGCGTGGCAAGATCCATAACGAGCTTGTGCTTGCGCGGCTCAAGCTGCATCACGTAACCCGTCTTTGCGTCGGCAATGGCCTGAGCGTCGAGCGCACCGACGGCGGCCAGCACGGCATCGCGACACGGCTCGTCATATTCGAGCGCTAACTGGCCAATACGGCCATAGACGCGCACCTTGTGCACGCCGTCGATATCGCCGCTGAGCTTAAGAAGTGCATCGAGATCGCTCTCTGGCACAGGACCCGCCAATTGAAGACGGGTCCTGCCGGGGATCTCGCTGATAATCGAGAATCTCATAGTTTGTGCCTGGGAGCGTTACTCGGCTGCCTCGTCAGCAGCGGCCTCGCTCTGGGTGATGTAGGCCGCCTCGGCAACCATGTCGTCGACATTAGCCTTGGCCTGCTCGACCATGTCCTGGTAGCCGTTCTTGATGCGCATGCCGCACGCGATACCCTGCACGCAGGCGTTCTTTACCGGAGCGCTGGTGAGCAGCTTGATGCCAGCCGTACCAAGCAGAAAACCGCCACCAACAAGCAGGGTGTTGAACGTGGACTTCTTCATGATGTCTCTCCCTTTTGCCGCATTGGACGCGGCATGGTGCCTCAGCACCCGAGTAAACAAGTTTGCTCGAGCACGCTTTTGAAATATCTCAATTTTATCTAACTATCTAGGTCAGCCATGGCTAACCTTTTGAAAATTAACGATGCGGAGTAACCGATTGTCAATGTGACAAAGGGACTGTCCCTTTGCCCCTTCTTACAACTGCCAGGTAGCTGCTTCCTTTTGCAGCGCCACCATGCGGGCGAATTCTCCACCTGCCGCCTTGAGCTGCGCCGGAGTGCCCTGCTCGGCAACCACACCATCCTTGAGTACAACGATTTTGTCGGCATTTTCCACCGTACGCATACGGTGGGCAATAACGATAACCGTCTTACCCGCAAGCAGACGGGAGAGCGCCTGCTGAACCACGGTCTCGTTCTCCACATCCAAGCTCGCCGTCGCCTCGTCCAACAGCACGATAGGCGCGTCTTTGAGCAGCGCACGGGCGATAGAGATGCGCTGGCGCTCACCGCCGGACAGCTTGGAGCCGTTCTCGCCGATCATGGTGTCATAGCCCTGCGGCATGCGGCTCACAAACTCGTCGCAGTTGGCGGCACGCGCGGCAGCAAGCACTTCCTCATCGGTGGCATCGCGACGACCAAGACGGATGTTTCCCATCACCGTGTCGTCAAAGAGCAGCACGTCTTGGAACACAATGGCGTAGTCGCGCAGCAGCACCTCGGGATCCACGCTCGCAACATCCACGCCGCCCACGGTGACCGTGCCCGCAGTGGCATCCCAAAAGCGCGCGGCCAGGCGGCTCACCGTGGACTTACCGGAGCCCGAAGGACCGACCAGTGCCGTGACCTCGCCTTCCTTGGCGGTAAAGCTCACATCGGTAAGAACTTTCTCGCCGGCGCGGCCGTCCTCGCCCGCACCATAGCCAAATGCCACGTGATCGAACACCACATCGTGGCCTACGGGCTCAAACTGCTCGCTGCCCCGCGCCACGGGCTCTTCCATGATGGAACGCATGCGCTTGGCAGACGACTCGGCGGCAAACAGCTCGGACATCAGCATCAGCGCCTGATCAAAGGGCGCATAGATGCGGCTCACCATAAGCAGGAAGGCAAACATCACCAAAAAGTCGACCTGCCCGGAGGCGACCATCGCAGCGCCCGTGACCAACGTGGTGGCAATCCCCAGGCGCAGGATGGCAAAGGCGGAGTTGACCAAAAGCCCATTGGCGAGCTCGCCCTTGGTGGTCTCGCGCTCCTCGGCATCGATCACGGCGTTGAGCCCCTCAAGATAATGAGCCTCCTGGTTGGTGGCGCGGATCTCGCGCACGCAGTCGAGCGTCTCCTGGATCGCCTCGGTAACCTTGACCTTCTCGGCACGCACATGGTCGAACACCGGGGTCATGGGGCCGCGTGTCAGATACAGCACGGCAAAGGCCACGGGCACGCTCCAAAACGCCGCGATCGCCAGCTGCCAGCAAAAGAACAGCGACGCCACGAACACAATGGCGCTTGCGATGATGGCACCCCAAAGCTCTCCCAGCACGTGGCTGTAGGCGTGCTCCATGGCCTGGACGTCGCCCATGATGGTCTCGGTTAAATCGGCCAGATCACGACGGCCAAAAAACGACAGCGGCAGCTTGCGCAAGCGCTCGGCAATCTCCATACGCTGCTTGCCGCACTCCTCGTAAAAGATGCAGTAGGTGTAGTAATACTGCTGCCAGTTAGAGGCAAAGAGCAACACGAAAAAGACCAGGAGGCCGCCCACAATCGGCAGGGCATCCGGCAGGTCGGCACCGGTGGCGAGATGTTCGACAAAACCGGCCATGACCAGGAACAATAAGCCCATGCCGGCCATGGTAATGAGATTGGTGAGCGCGGTCCAGAAAATGCCGCGTTTTACGCCGGCGACGCCTTTATCGGATAGGAAATACTTCTTTTGGAATGAGGCGAACATTTAGGCCTCGCCTCCCTTCGTGACGGCGGCATCCGCGGCAGCAGTGATCTTCCAGCTCGCGGCCTGTTCGTATTCGGCCCACATCTTGGCGTATAGACCGTTTTGGGACAGCAGCTCGGCATGGGTGCCAGTCTCCTGCACGCTACCTTGGTTGAGCACCACGATCTTGTCGGCCCCCACCACGGTCGAAAGCCGGTGCGCGATCATAATGACTGTGCGACCCGCCGCCAGCTTGCTAAAGGCACGCTGGATGAGCGCCTCGTTCTCGGGGTCGGCAAACGCCGTGGCCTCATCGAGCACCACGATAGGCGCGTCTTTAAGGATCGCGCGGGCGAGTGCTACGCGCTGCACCTCGCCGCCCGAAAGATATGCTCCGCCGGCACCGAGCATGGTATTGATACCCTGCGGGAGCTTGGCCACAATGTCGTCGCACTGAGCTGCGGAGAGGGCCGCACGCACTTCGTCGTCAGTGGCCGTGGGCTTGGAGGCACGCACGTTATCGGCAAGTGTTTGCCGGAACAGCTGGTTGGTCTGGAACACGAAGGCAACCTGGTCCATAAGCTCGTGCGGGTCCATGTCGCGAACGTCCACACCGCCTACGAGCACTCGACCCGAAGAAACATCCCAAAAACGCGGGATCAGGCTGGCGCAGGTTGACTTACCGCCGCCCGAGGGACCCACCAGGGCGAGGGTGCTACCCGCGGAAACGCTAAAGCTCACATGATCGACGGCAGGCGCTTCGGCACCCTCGTAGGTAAAGCTTACATCCTCAAAGCGCACATCGCTGCCGATAGGGTGCTTGGGCTGGGCAGGCACGGAGAGCTGCTTGGAATCCATAACGCTTCGGATGCGCGCCAGCGAATCGGCACTCATCTGAGACGCCTCGCCCACAAACATGAGCTTGGTCATGGCCGTCGGCACCACGGCCGAAAAGATCGCGTAAAACGTGAAGTTGACCATAAAGTGCGCGAAGTCCGTCTCGCCCGGCGCCAACAGCAACGCCACGGGCAAAAGAAATGCCACGAGGCCATTGAGCGCGGTAAGGTTGAGCACCTGCGGGCCTCGGCAGAACGTGCCCGCATAGCTTTGCGCCATGTCGGCGTATTCGGCGATCGCATCGTGAAACGCCTTAAAGGAGTAGACCGTCTGCTGGAAGACCTTGACCACGGGGATGCCGCGTACGTATTCGGTGCCGGTCTTGTTCATCTTGACCAGCGCGCCCATGTAAGCCTTCATAAACTCGGCGCCCTTGCCGCTCATCATGGTGGCCATGGCGCAAAACGAAACGACGACCGAGATTAGGCATGCCGCACCCAAACGCCAATCGAGGGCGAAAAGCAGCACGAGCAGGCCCACGACCATGGCGGTGGCGCCGGCGATATCGGGCAGCATGTGTGCGAGCAGCGTCTCGGTGGAGGCAGCGCATCCGTCTACGATACGGCGCAGCTCACCGGTGGCGTGCGTGTCAAAGTAGCCGAGCGGCAACTTGAGCAGATGCTCACTCGTGGTCTTGCGGATATTGGATGCGCAGCGAAACGCGGACAGGTGCGTGCACATGAGTCCCACAAAATAGACCACAATGCTCGCCAGGGCAAAGCCCACAGCCCACCAACCATACATCGCGATATCGGTGGCTTCGCTCCAGTTAGGTGCCACGGCGATCAGATCGCGCGCGACAAACCAGATGCACACGTACGGGCCAAAGCTCAGCAGCTGCGAGAGCGCCGAGAGAGCCATGCCCAAATAAGTTAGGAATTTACGGTCGCCGGCATACGCGAGCAGCTCGCCGATGCCGCCACCTTCCTTTTTTGATCCCTTTGCCATGAGATTCCTTTCTAACGGCTTGAGAGTTAACCGTAAGAAACTTATCATGGGCGTGTTAGCCAAGGCACACAATTGGGCCAGACGTGGACGTTTTCGCAAATGAAGGGGACGCTTTTGAAAATGCGGCGGGCGGCAACCGATATAACCGAGCTCTACGCACCGCAGTTTGAGCAGTTTGGCTTGGAGTTCTCCGGCAAGGGCGCCGTCTTTACCGGTGAGGTGGCAAACGATCGGGCGCACGGACGCGCATGGATCATGCCCCTCTCCCCCACCTGCATCGTCATGGAGCATTTCATTACCCCGATGCACAACATGCACCTAGCCGAATACACGCCCGAACCGTACGCGTGCGTGAGCGAGGTCAGCGCGCCCACGCTCATGTGTATGCCCGAAGCCGGCATAACGCCTGCGAACCTCAAGCCGCTGCGCGGGCCGTGGCCGAACAGCGCAGTCTGCAGCTTTATCCAAGATAGCTGCGGCGAGGAGCTAAGCCCGCTGTTTGCAGGGCAACTCTATCACTCACGCTCGGTGCTCTTTTTGCCTGGATATTTTGACGAACTGGAGCACCGCTATCCCACCGAATTCGCGGGAGTCTTTGAGGCGTTTGCCGAGCCATGGCACGAGGAAGCGACGTCTGCCATCTGCCACACGCTGCGCCGGATTAACGAGGACCGCGCCCGCACCGTAGGCGGACACGTCTATATGCAAGGCATCGTGGAGACCATGGTCGCGGAGCTTGCCTGTTCGCGCGCGGCCCACAAGCAGGCGCGGCAGGCGGCAGACACACGCGTCAGCATAACCATTGCCGAAGAAGCAACGGCAATGATAGAGCGCGCGCTCGACAAAGGCAGACGTGTGGGTATCAACGAGGTGGCCGAGAGGCTCTACACAAGCCGCTCCAAACTATGCGCCACCTTTAAGGCCCAAACTGGCGAATCCATGGGCGCCTACATTCGCAGACGCCGTATGGAGCGAGCACAGGACCTTTTGGCCGACAGCTCGCTCACGATAGCGCAGGTGGCAGAGCGGCTCGACTACCCTCAGCAGGCTGCCTTCGCCCAAGCCTTCAAACAATACACCGGCATGACACCCACGGCTTGGCGAAGCAAGCATCGCTAAGGCCCAAGCTCCCTGGCCGTAACGGAGCGATTAATTAGCCGCCGCCCGTCAGCTCACCCAGGATCTAAACGTCAAGATGTGCACAATCAAGCGCCTTTTTGATAAGAGGGACAGATCGATCAGCCAAATACAACGGAATGTTCAGCACCCCGTCGTCGAGCTTTAGGTTCTTAAGTGAGTAGCGGACCCTCAATGGAGTCGTCTCCGCATGCTTGTCGGCATAGTACTTAAGGCTCTTGGAATGAACGACCTCTCCCGATTTGACCTCGACGGGAACGATTTCGTTTCCGACTTGAATCAAAAAATCGACTTCGTGCTTCGGCTTCTCGTTTGTCCAATAACGCGGAGCAGCATCTAACTGTGAAAGTAATGCCTGAAGCACATAGTTCTCGGCGAACGAACCTTTGAACTCCGAAAATAGCGCATCCGAGATGGCAAAAGCGGACGCATCCAGCCTTGCCATGCGGCGCAGCAAGCCGACATCAAGACAGTAGACTTTAAATGCCTTGAGGTCATCGTACGCAGAGAGCGGCACACCACCGGCAGCATTAAGGCGAACCGCCGTGATGAGCCCAGCATCGGCAAGCCATTCCAGAGCATCCTCGTATTCTCGAGCACGAGCCCCCTCGCGCACCGCACCCCAAACGAACTTTTTATTCTCGCGCGCCAACTGAGCTGGAATCGAGTTCCATATTTGCGAAAGCTTGGCGAACTGCGCACGGCCACCATGCTTGGCAAAATCGCGCTCGTAGGAATCCAAGAGATCGGACAACACCTTATCGACCTGAACGATATCGCCCGTCTCCACCCACCGGCCAAGAGCCTCTGGCATGCCGCCACATGCAAAATAACGCCGAAGATGCTCGACGAGACGGACATGGAAGAAATCGGGCACTGTCTCGATCTGATCCAGGCCGCCAAGGTATTCGTCGTAGTTTGCAGCGCCCTCGGCTTTCAGAAACTCGGAAAAGCTCATAGGGTGCATCTCCATGAACTCGACCTTTCCCACCGGAAAAGCGCTGGTCTCACGGGACAAGCGAACGCCCAACAAAGACCCTGCGCATGCGACGTGATACTCGGGGGCCTCGTCACAGAAGTATTTAAGGGCGCCGACTGCAGAAGGACAATCCTGGATCTCATCAATAATAAGCAGCGTCTCGCCGGGATCGATAGGTTGTCCAAGTGCCAGGGAAAGGTTTGAGATGATCCGCCGAGGATCGCGCGTACCTTCGAAAAACTGAGCATACTCGCTCTGTACCCCAGGTGACGGTTCCTCGAGCGTCAGATACACAAAATTGCGGTACGAGGTTCGACCGAACTCCTTAAGCGCCCACGTCTTTCCAACCTGGCGCGCCCCCTTAAGGATAAGCGGCTTACGATATTCCGACGCTTTCCAAGCGTTAAGCCTGGCAATGATATCTCGCTGCATAACCGAACCTCCCGCAAAGAAACTTCCGTGAACGTGATATTTCCCACATTTTACCCTAGGTAAAACGTGACATTTATCACATTTACGGTAGTTATAAGCTCATTTCGCCACACTTTCATCACATTGAAAAGGCGGAGGCGCATTTTGCGCCTCCGCCACCATCTTTCCTATCAGCCCGCCTGACCCGAACGGCCGAGTCGTCACGGAACCGAGGGGCCGGGCGCAGGGCCTTGCCTCTCAATGAGTTCCGCACGAACAGGAGGCGCCAGTGGCGCCTCCGTCGTGAGTCAGGACTGTCCGAAATTGAGAGGCAAGGCCCTGCGCCCGGCCCCTCGGTTCCCGCTTACGAGAGCGACGTTCTCAGCAACTCGTTGAAGAGCTTCGGGTTGCCCTTGCCGCGGCTCGCCTTCATGCACTGGCCCACCAAAAAGCCGATGACCTTCTGGTTGCCGTCACGATACTGCTGCGCCTGATCGGCACAGTTTGCCAGCACCTCGTCCACGATCGGCTGCAGCGCGCCGGCATCGCTTACCTGACGCATACCGCGCTCGTCGACGATCTTGTTGGGATCGTCGCCGGTCTGGGCCATGGCCTCAAAGACCTCGTGCGCCTGGTTGGAGCTGATGGCATCGGTCGCCAGCAGCTTGGCAAGCGCGGCCACCTGAGCCGGTGCAATGCCGGACTCGGCGAGCGACACACCCGCGCCCTTAAGGTAGGCGATCATCTCGTTGACCAGCAGGTTTGCGACCGTCTGGGCCTCCTTGCCGGCCATACCGGCAGCGGCTGCCTCAAAAAACTCGGCAAACTCGGGGTCGCCGGCGATCTGCTCGGCGTCAGCAGCCTTAATGCCAAAGTCGGCCTCAAAGCGGGCACGCTTGGCATCGGGCAGCTCGGGGATCTCGCCACGGCAGCGGTCGATAAACTCGTCGTCCAGATCGAACGGCGCCAGGTCGGGATCGGGGAACAGACGATAGTCGTCAGCCGTCTCCTTCACACGCATGACTACGGTGCGCTTGCGGCTAGGCTCCCAGTGGCGGGTATCCTGATAGATGATGCCGCCCTCCTCGAGCACCTCGGCTTGGCGGCAGATCTCGTAGGCAAGGCCGTCGTGCAGGCTCTTGAACGAGTTGAGGTTCTTGAGCTCGGTCTTGGTGCCCAGCTTGGTCTCGCCGCGGCGACGCAGTGACACGTTGCCGTCGCAGCGCATGGAGCCCTTCTCCATGGAGCAGTCGGAAATGCCCAGCGTCACAAAGATGCGACGGAGCTTCTCCATAAACAGGCGAGCCTCCTCGGGCGTACGCAGGTCGGGCTCGGTGACGAGCTCGATGAGCGGCGTGCCGCAGCGGTTGTAGTCGACGAGCGACTCGGCCGCAGCGGTAATGCGACCCTCGGCACCGCCCACGTGCACCATCTTGGCGGCGTCCTCCTCCATGTGGATGCGCAGGATGCGGATGGGCACCGTGTAGGAACCGTCCTCGCGACGCTCGGGCATCTGCAGGTTGGACGCGTCATAGCTGGCCAGATGGCCGGCGCGCTGGTTGCCCTCACGCATGGTCGACGTCATGGACGTGGACAGGCCCTCGGCGTTGGCCGAGGCGCTCGCCAGACTCTGGGCCTCGGCCTCGCCAAACGCGCAGTCGGGGCGCTCGGCGGCACCCCGACCGGTCACGTCCAGGTCCAGGTGGCCGTACATGGCAAAGGCGACCGGACCCTGCGTGGTCTGGAAGTTCTTGGCCATGTCGGGATAGAAGTAGTGCTTGCGGTAGAACATCGAGTGGCGCTGGATCTCGCAGTTGGTGGCGAGACCGGCCTTGACGATGCTCTCGATGGCGCGCTTGTTGGGCACCGGCAGGGCGCCGGGCAGGCCCAGGCACACCGGGCACACGTTGGCGTTGGGCTCGTCATCGTGGCTGAGCTTGCAGTTACAGAACATCTTGGTGTCGAGTGCGGTGAGCTCGGTGTGGATCTCCAGGCCGATCACGGCCTCCCAATCCTGCAGGACCTCGGAAAGCTCCTTCATTACAGCTCGCCTCCCTTCCCGGCAAAATCGGGCGCGACGGAAAGCGCGGGCGCACCCGTGGCGGCATCGGCAAAGCCGCGCTCCAGGGCGCGGGCAAACGTGAGCAGCTGACGGTCCTTAAAGGCCGGACCAACCAGCTGGGCAGAAACGGGCAGCTGAGTGTCCTCGCCCAGGCCCAGCGGCACCGAGATACCACCGTTGCCGCAAATGTTGAGCGAGATGGTGTACAGGTCGGACAGGTACATCTGCGTGGGGTCGCTGATCTCGCCAAACTTAAAGGCCGTACGCGGCGAGGCGGGCATCAGGATGGTGTCCACCTTGGCATACGCGGCATCGTAGTCCTGTGTGATGAGCGTGCGGGCCTTCTGGGCGGCGTAGTAGTACTTGTCGTACACGCCCGAGCTCAGCAGGTAAGCGCCGAGCATCTGACGGCGCTTGGCCTCGGCACCAAAGCCGTGGGCGCGCGAGAGCGAGCTCTGGTCGGACAGATTGGCGCAGCCCTCCTCCTGGTAGCCGTAGCGAATGCCGTCGAAGCGGGCAAGGTTGGAGAACGCCTCGGCAGGGCCGATGACGTAGTAGGCGGCGATGGCGGCGTCCAGGTGCGGCAGGTCGACCTCGACCAGCTCGGCGCCCTGGTTCTGCAGCTCCTGGGCGGCGCGCTGAACAGCGGCCTTGACCTCGGGCGTCAGGCCCTCGGCCTCCATAAACGCAGGGATAATGCCCACGCGCTTGCCCTCGATGCTGTCGTTGAGATGCTCGGTAAAGTCGACGGCGCAATCCTGGCTGGTGCAGTCGTACGGATCGTGGCCCGCGCCGGTAAGCGCGTTCATGGCCAGCGCGACATCCTCGACCGTGCGGCCAAAGGGGCCCACCTGGTCGAGCGACGAGCCAAAGGCAACCACGCCGTAACGGCTCACGGCGCCATACGTGGGCTTAAAGCCCACCACGCCGCACAGCGACGCCGGCTGGCGAA
>CABSDO010000056.1 GCA_902476475.1 uncultured Collinsella sp.
TCGCGGCCGTGTCGAGCAGCCGGTAGCCGACCGAGAGCGCGTCCTCCACGGCGCGCTGACATTCCGCGGCGTCCGGGATCTGATACACGCCGAAGCCGAGCTGCGGCATCCTGACGCCGTTGTTCAAGGTGATGTAGTCCATGGTGCCTTCCTTTCTCGCAACTTGACGTATCCACCATACGAGGGGCGCCGCGCCGGCGGAAGTTTCCGTTGGTGAGGGTTCTATAACGCTGGGGTGCGCACGGGGCTATAACCCGCGGGTTCTAGGCGTCACCTCAAAGAGATCGGCGCCGAGCTCGTCGGCGATGGCCTGAGCTACGACAGCGGTGTGGTCCTGTGCCGAGTAGTAGGCCACGAGGACGTTGCCGTCTGCAGCGGGCACTGCGGCGGGCTCGTCCTCGACAGCCAACTGGTCCTCGGCGGCGGCTTGGTTGGTCCGTTATCGTCTGAGCGCTACTCCTGCGCGTCGAAATCGGGGCGTATGGCCAGGTAGCCCGCGAGTGCTTCCTCAGTGGCGGTGTAGTAGGTCATGGTCCCGTCGAGCTTGGCAATCTCGGCCATCTCGTCTTCGGTGAGGGAGAAGTCGAAGATGTTCGCGTTGTCGGCGATGTGGGCGGGGTTCTTGGAGCCGGGGATGATGGAGGTGCCCATCTGCACGTGCCAGCGCAGGATCACCTGGGCCGGGGTCTTGCCGTACTTCTCGGCGAGAGCGACGAAGACGGGCTCCTCCAGAAGACCTTTGTCGCCGTGGCCGAGCGGGTACCACGCCTCGATCACCGTGCCGTACGGCGCGAGGTAGGCGCGCAGGTCGCGCTGGGCGTGGTAGGGGTGGCACTCAACGGTCACGAGCTGTGGCTTGATGTCGGCGACCTCGATGACTTCGGCGATCTTGTCTTGCGGGAAGTTGGAGAGGCCGAGGGCGCGCACCTTGCCCGCGCGGTACGCCTCCTCCATCGTGCGCCACGCGGCCAGGTAGTCGCCTACCGGCTGGTGCAGGATGAGCATGTCGACGTAGTCGAGCCCTAGGCGCTGGAGCGTGGCGTCCACCGCCGGCATGCCCGCGTCGTAGACACTCGGCCAGAGCTTGGTGGAGACGAAGATTTTGTCGCGTGCGATGCCGCTTTTGGCGATGGCACGGCCCACGGCGCGCTCGTTCATGTAGGCGTTGGCGGTGTCGATGTGCTCGTAGCCAGCCGCGAGCGCGGCGGTTGCGGCCGCCTCGGCCTCAGCCGGGGTCATGAGGAAGGTGCCCAAACCTTCGATGGGCATCTCTACGTCGTTGTTGAGCTTCAGATATTCCATGGTCTCCTCCTTAATGGTGACTTTTCATGGTGACTTTTCGAATACAACGCTACGGCGTTTACTGTCGTGCGAGAAGTTCACGTTGGAATGATGGATATAATCATGGGGTATATACGGCACATAATGCGTGACAGGAGGATTGATGTACAACCCACAGCTTGATACTTTCATCCGCGTGGCGGAGGCGGGCAGTTTCTCCAAGGCGGCACAAGAGTCCTTCATCACGCCCACGGCCGTCATCAAGCAGATGAACCTGCTGGAGTCGCGGCTAGGCCTTACGCTGTTCCACCGATCGCATCAGGGGCTTTCGCTTACGCGAGCAGGCAGGTCGCTGCTCGCCGCCATATCGTGCAGTACTCTCAAGAATCAATCGCACGCGCCCGCGTCGCCGAGCGCGGAGAGAAGCGCATCATCCGCGTGGGAGTGTCGCTCATGACGCCCAGCACGCCGCTCACGAAGCTGTGGCCGAAGGTGAAGGAACGTTGCCCCGGCATGAGCCTTCAGGTGGTCACGTTTGAAAACACACCCTCGGCGGCGCGCGGTTTGGCGAACCTCGGGCAAGACATGGATATCGTGGTGGGGATTTTCGACGATGCCTTTCTTAAAGAGCGCGGGTGCCTGGGCCTCGAGCTTTCGCGCGAGCCGCTCTGGTGCGCCGTTCCCGTCGACAGCGAACTCGCCAAACGCGACATCGTCACGTTCGATGACCTCCACAATCACAGTCTTATGCTTATACGCCGGGGCTGGAACGCCGAAATCGACCGCGTGCGCGACGAGATACTCTTGCATCATCCTCAAATCGCGCTCGTAGACTTCCCGCAATATCGGGCGGAGGTGTTCAATCGCGGCGCGAACGAGGACCTCGCGCTTGCGACGCTGCCGTTGTGGGCCAACGTCCACCCCATGCTCAAAACCGTCCCTACCGATTGGGACTGTCTCGTGTCTTACGGGCTGCTTCATTCGTCGCACCCCGCAGACCATGTGCGGGAGTTCCTCGATGCGGTGTCTGCCGCGCTCGAGGCAGAGCATCGATAGGCAATCGCGAACAGATGCGCTTATGCCTATGGGAATAACGGGAAAAACAGCCTCCGGACCCTCTGGTTCGGAGGCTTTCTTTTTCGTTCTGCTCGGAAAGAGCCCCTTGCCAAAGCCCCTTGAGCATCGGGCGGCATTATTGAGCGTGGGCGTTATTGTAGGTATCTTTGATCTCTTCCGGCAAATCGTCGGGGATCAGCGCCTTCACTCTATCCTCGTTGCCATCCTGAATCGCCTGCTCGTAGTACCAGCATTTGAACTTCAACATGTCCAGCGCGCGGTTCATCTTCGCGATCTCCGACTCCATGTGGGCTTTTCGCTCCTCGAACATGGCCTTGCGCTTGGGATATGTCGATGGGCCCTCCGCACACCATTCCATGAACAGCCGGATGTCCTTGATTTCCATTCCAGCCTTCTTTAAGCATTCGATGACCCGAAGCGCCTCGAGTTCCGTATCGCCGAATCGGCGAATGCCGGACGTTCGCTCCAATTCCGGGAACAATCCCTGCTTGTCGTAATAACGCAGCGTGGAAACGGGCAGATCGAACATCTCCGCCACCTGTCCGATTGTGTACATGGCCCCTCCGGACAAATCTCGAATTTACTCCTTGACCTAAAGTTAGATTTAGGTATTACCTTTATTTTCGTCAATACAAATCGGGAGCGCAAGGGATTTTCGCCAAAGGCGCACGCTTGCCGGAACGGTATTCGCCGGCGGCTTGAACGGCGTGGGCGAAATCGGCGGGCATCCCGCTCTTGAGCAGGCGCGACGAATGGGCACAGGAGTCTAGGCGCGGCTTAGCTGGACGGAAGCAGTTTTGCACTCAAAACCATCGACAGGAGGAAATCAATTATGGCAATTAAACAGACGGCGGGCAGAGATGCCCTGGGGGACTTTGCCCCCAAATTTGCACAGCTCAATGACGATGTGCTGTTCGGCGAGGTGTGGAGTCGAGAAGACGGGCTTTCCCTTCGAGACCGCAGCGTGGTGACGGTGGTCGCTTTGATGGCACAGGGGCTGACGGACTCTTCGTTCCAATATCATCTGATGTCCGCAAAGAACAACGGCGTGACCAGGGCGGAGATAGCGGAAATCCTTACGCACGCGGCATTTTACGCGGGATGGCCCAAGGCATGGGCGGCCTTTCGCATGGCGAAAGAGGTCTGGGCGGATGACGATGCCGCCGACGCAAGAACCAAGCATCAAAACGAGATGGCCTTTCCCATCGGTGACCCCAACGACGCATTTGCGAAGTACTTTATCGGGCAAAGCTACCTCGCGCCCCTTTCCACCGAGCAGGTCGGTATTTACAACGTTACGTTTGAGCCCGGCTGCCGCAACAACTGGCACACACATCACGCCAAAAGCGGTGGGGGACAGATCCTCGTCTGCGTGGCTGGTCGAGGGCTTTACCAGGAATGGGGCAAACCGGCACAAGAGCTGTGCCCTGGCGATGTAGTAAATATTCCCGCGGGCGTAAAGCACTGGCACGGTGCGGCGCCCGACAGCTGGTTCTCCCATCTCGCGGTGGAGGTTCCGGGCGAGGATGCCTCCAACGAGTGGTTGGAGCCTGTGGACGACGAGCAATACCTTAAAGCGACCGACAAGGAGGCTTAGGCATGGAGCAGTTGAAACTGACGCAGGAATGGGACAAGGTGTTCCCCAAAAACGACAAGGTTGAGCACAGCAAGGCGACCTTCCATAACCGATACGGCATCACGCTGGTGGCTGACGTCTACGTGCCTAAGAACGCGGAAGGCAAGCTGCCCGCCATCGCCGTCAGCGGCCCTTTTGGCGCGGTGAAGGAGCAGCCCTCCGGTCTGTACGCGCAGAAAATGGCGGAGCTGGGCTTTTTTTGCAATTGCCTTTGACCCGTCCTATACCGGCGAGAGCGGCGGCACGCCCCGCTATGTAGCATCGCCGGACATCAACACCGAGGACTTCTGCGCAGCGGTGGATTTCCTCTCTGTGCAGGAAAGCGTTGACCCGGAGCGTATCGGCATCATCGGTATCTGCGGTTGGGGCGGCATGGCAGTCAATGCGGCGGCCATCGACACCCGTATCAAAGCTACCGCGGCTATGACCATGTACGACATGACCCGTGTGACCGCCAACGGCTATTTTGACGCCGAGGATTCCGAGCAGGCGCGCTTTGAAAAGCGGAAAGCGCTGAATGAGCAGCGCACCGAGGACTATAAAAACGGCAGCTATGCGCTGGCGGGCGGCGTGGTCGATCCGCTACCGGAGGATGCGCCGCAGTTTGTAGCGGACTATTACGCCTACTACAAAACTCCGCGAGGCTATCATCCCCGCAGCCTGAACTCCAACGGTGGCTGGAATGCGACGTCTTCGCTGTCCTTTTTGAATATGCCGATTTTGCAATATAGCAGTGAAATCCGCTCTGCTGTGTTGCTGGTGCATGGCGAGAAGGCGCACTCCCGCTATTTCAGCGAAGCCGCGTACGGCAAGCTGACGGGGGACAATAAGGAATTGCTCATTATCCCTGGTGCCAGCCACACCGACCTTTACGATCAGATGGACATCATTCCGTTTGGAAAGCTGAAGGCATTCTTTGAGGAATATCTGAAATAAGGCGTGCCTTGATTCAATACCAAGTTTCCAGCGACGATTCTTCTAAAGAGTGGGAGTAGCTGAAACGAGGCGATTGATTAACTCCATTCGTTTTGGCTACAAGAAAACATGCCGCGCGCCTGCGGCATGAAGGAGGGAGATTCCTATGAATATCGTTGTATTGAGCGGCAGTCCGCGCAAGGGCGCCAATACCGACACCATGGTCGAGGCGTTTGCCGAGACCGCGCGCGAGGCCGGCCATACGGCCGAGGTCATCCGCGTTGCAGGCAAAAAGATCGCCGGCTGCTTGGGATGCCAGTACTGCTTTACCCATGAGGGCACCTGCGTGCAGAAGGACGATATGGCCGACGTGATCGAGTCGCTGAAAGGCGCCGATATGGTTGTCTTCGCTTCGCCTATTTACTGGTTTGATATCACTGCGCAGGAGAAGGCCGCCATCGACCGCCTGTACGCCTTCGGTGCTACGGGCTTCCCGTTCACCAAGACGGCCCTTTTGCTCGATAGCCACAGCGAGGGCGTCTATGATGCGGCAATCGCTATGTACAAGTCAACCTGCGCGTACTGCAAGTGGGAGGACCAGGGCATTGTCACCATCAGCGGTATGACCGAGCGCGACAGCATGGCATCGTCGCCCAAGTTGGAAGAGGTGCGAGAGCTCGCTCGCAAGCTCGCCTAAGGACAAGAAGAACGCATGGCAATCGGTGTTGGTGGAAAATGCTTGCTGTCCTTACCAAGAGGAATGCCGATTGCCATGCAACGATGCTCCAGCGGACAATTCCGGTGTGCTAAAACGCCTTCTCGTTCAAGAATTCCCTGAACGCGGGGATGTCAAAGCCAACGAGACCACGCCCGCGCTCTCCGATGACGCCGTCCTCCAGGAGGCGGCGTTTGTATTGGCTTGCGTAGTTGCTGGCGACGCCCATGCGTTTGGCTATCTCCGAGACTCTACTGGGGCCAGAATCGGGCAGCATCGCGAGCAAAAAATCAATGTCTTTATCGGAAAGCTCCCGATAGGTCGTTTCGAGAGAAGCCCGATGTCATGCTTCTCGAGTTGCCTGAAGACGCCATTCATGCGCGTGCGCCAGTTGCCCTGGGCCTCTTGAGCATATGTCCAATCGATGCCCACTGGGCCAATTTGAACACCGTTTATGCGCGCGTGAGGCTGTGAGAGGTAGCTATCTGCGGCTTCTTTGGTTCGCTCGATAATATCTTCGAGCATGCCTGGCATGGCGGAGACATTTGCTGCGATCCATGGTGGCCCCTTTGCAAGTTTTGCCGTTTTTTGCAAGTTTTGCTAACTTTTGCAAGTTTTGCTAACGACTTAACATGCCTTGTGCCGTGGGGTTGCAGGAGTGAAAAACGGGTATTCCTATTATTCCGACTACGTTGCAGCGAGCGGGGCCCGGAGCGCAATGTTGCTGCGCTCCGGGCCCCGTTGGTTTGTGGCTTGGACCAGTTCGACTGCCGTCGTCCTAGTCAAACAAACTCGGCATGTCGTTTTCTTTCATGAGAGCGCCGGCGGAGGGGAGGCTCTGCGCGGTGAACTTCTCGGCCGAGACGCCGGCGCCAAGAATCTCCTCGGTCGTGCCGACGGTGGTGACCGAGCGGCCCTTCTTGGCGGTAAAGGCCTGGACGCCCTGCGTGTTGGTGGTCGTCTTGGTCTTGAGCAACGACGTGTTGAAGTTCATCAAACGATAGTCACTCGAGACCAGCGCGATGTCGCGATCTTCCTTGAGCACCTGGGCATACAGCAGCTTGCTGCCACCGTAGATGGCGTTCTTGAGGCGCTTGCGGTTGGTCTTGGTGACGTATCCGGAAAGCGCGACGCGCACCACGCGGCCGTTCTCAAAGACGAACAGCACGTCGGCCTTGTAGTCCTCGGGGTCGATGACCCAGATGACACTCTCATCGGGTTCCATCTCAAGATCGGTCGGCAGGTACGAGCCCAGCTGGGCCGACTTGGTATCCTCGAACGCCGCAACCTTGCATTTGTATACCTGGCTCTTGTTGGTAAAGACCAGCAGCTCGTGGGTGTTGGAGGACGGGAACTCGATAAAGGGTTTGTCGCCGTCCTTGTACTTGAGCGTGGTCGCCTTCTTGAGTACGCGGTCCGTCATCTTCTTAAGGTAGCCATCGCGCGAAAGCATGATGGTAACCGGATATTCCTCGACCTCGGGCTCCAAGCTTACCTCGATAACCTCATGGGGCTCGATCCTACCCGTGCGGCGCGGCATCACGTACTTCTTGTTGACTGCGGCCAGCTCGTCGCTGATGACCTTCTTGATGTTCTCCTCGCTCGAGAGGATCTCCTCAAGCTCGGCAATCTCGCCCTCGAGCTTGGCAATGTCCTTGGTGCGGTTGAGGATGTACTCTTCGTTGATGTTGCGGAGCTTGAGCTCGGCGACAAATTCCGCCTGCGTCTCGTCGATGTCGAAACCCTTCATAAGGTTGGGCACGACCTCGGCTTCGAGCTTGGTGCCGCGGATGATGGCGATGGCCTTGTCGATGTCGAGCAAAATCGCCTCGAGGCCGTGCAGCAGGTGCAGGCGCTCGGACTTTTTGCCCAGGTCAAAGTTAATACGGCGACGCGTGGACTCAATACGCCACTTGACCCACTCGTGCAGGATCTGGCGCACGCCCATAACACGGGGATAGCCGTCGACGAGCACGTTGAAGTTGCACGAGAACGAATCCTGCAGCGTGGTCGAGCGATAGAGCTTGGCCATGAGCTTGTCGGGGTCGACGCCGCGCTTAAGGTCGATGGCAATGCGCAAGCCCGAGAGGTCGGTTTCATCGCGGATGTCGGCGATCTCCTTGACCTTGCCCTCTTTGGAGAGCTTGACGATACGCTCGATGATGACATCGGTCTTGGTGGTGTAGGGAATCTCGTACACCTCGATGATGCGCTCTTCGGGAATCCAGCGCCAACGGGAGCGGATCTGGAAGCTGCCCAGGCCGGTCTCGATAATCTTTTCCATCTCCTCGCGGCGGTAGATGATCTCGCCGCCGGTCGAGAAGTCGGGCATGGGCATGTACTCGAGCAGGTCGCAATCGGGGTCCTGCAGGTAGTGCATGGTGGCAGTGCAGACCTCGTTGAGGTTGAAGCCGCAGATGTCGGACGCCATGGCGACGCCGATGCCCTTGTTGGCCGAGACGAGGATGTTGGGGAACGTGGTGGGCAGCAGACGCGGCTCCTTCATGGCGCCATCGTAGCTGTCGACGAAGTCGACCGGGTCCTTGTCGATGTCCTTGAAGATCTCGGCGCTGATGGGGGAGAGCTTGGCCTCGGTATAACGCGAGGCGGCGTAGCTCAGATCGCCCGAATAGTACTTGCCAAAGTTGCCCTTCGACTCCACGAAGGGGGCGAGCAGCGCCTCGTTGCCGGTTGCCAGACGCACCATCGTCTCGTAGATTGCGGCGTCGCCGTGCGGGTTGAGCTTCATGGTCTGGCCCACAATGTTGGCGCTCTTCTGGCGCTCGCCCTTGAGCAGACCCATCTTGTACATGGTGTAGAGCAGCTTGCGGTGCGAGGGCTTAAAGCCGTCGATCTCGGGGAACGCACGCGAGACGTTGACGCTCATGGCGTAGGGCATGTAGTTGACCTCGAGCGTCTGCGTGATCGGCTGATCGGTGACCTCGGAGTGCAGGCCGATGACGTTCTCGGCGTTGACCTGCTTTTTCTTTGGCTGGTTCTTCGTCTTCTTCTTTGCCACGATTTCCTCTTGAACTTCTTATGGGCCGTCGTTATCGATTTGCTGCTACTGCAGATCCAGCTGGTCCAGGTATTCCTTGCCGTGCTCGGAGATGTGGCGCTTGCGTCCCGCCTCGTCGTTGCCCAGCAGTAGATTGAACATGGTTTCCATCTTGGTGACGTCTTCGGGCTCCACCTTGATCAGGCGGCGCGTCTCGGGGTTCATGGTGGTGAGCCACATCATGTCCGGATCGTTCTCACCAAGACCCTTGGAGCGGTTGATCGAGCACTTCTGGTCGCCGATCTCCTTAAGGATGCCGTTCTTCTCGAGCTCGGTGTAGGCAAAGTAGGTCTTCTCTTTGCAGTTGATCTCGTAGAGCGGCGACTCGGCGATATACACGTAACCCTCGTCGATAAGCGTGGGCACCAGGCGGTAGAGCATGGTGAGCACGAGCGTGCGGATGTGATAGCCGTCGACGTCGGCGTCCGTACAGATGATGACCTTGTTCCAGTTGAGGTTGTCCAGGTCAAAGGCGCCAAGGTTCTTGATGCGCTTGTCCTTGATCTCCACGCCGCAGCCCAGTACGCGCATGAGGTCCATGATGATGTCGGACTTAAAGATGCGCGGGTAGTCTTCCTTCAGGCAGTTGAGGATCTTGCCACGGACGGGCATAACGCCCTGGAACTCGGCATCGCGCGAGGTGCGAATGGCGCCTGCTGCCGAGTCACCCTCTACGATGTAGATTTCGCGGCGGCTTTTGTCCTTGGAGCGACAGTCGATGAACTTCTGCACGCGGTTGGCCATGTCGGTCTTCTGCTGCAGGTTGGTCTTGATGCTCTGGCGCGTCTTCTCGGCGTTCTCGCGCGAGCGCTTGTTGATGAGCACCTGCTCCATGATTTTATTGGCGGCGTCCTTGTTCTCGATCAGATAGGTCGAGAGGCGCTCCTTAAAGAAGGCGGTCATGGCCTGCTGAATAAAGCGGTTGTTGATGGCCTTCTTGGTCTGGTTCTCGTAGGACGTCTGGGTGGAGAAGCAGTTGGTCACCAGCACCAGGCAGTCCTGGACGTCTTGCCACTTAATGCCGCTCTCGTTTTTGTTGTACTTGCCCTGTTGCTTAATGTAGGCATCGATGGCGCTGGTCAGAGCGCTGCGGGCCGCCTTCTCGGGCGAGCCGCCGTTCTCGAGCCACGACGAGTTGTGGTAGTACTCCTGCATCATGAAGGTGCGCGAGAAGCACATGCACGCGGTGATCTTTACGTTGTAGTCGGGCAGGTCCTCGCGATCGCGACCGCGACGGTCGGCCTCGATAAAGAAGGGCTCGGTGAGGTAGTCGGTACCGACCTTCTCGAGCACGTAGTCCTCGATGCCCTTGGGGTAGCAAAAATCCTCTTCGGTAAACTCGCCATCGTCGCCCTCGATGCGCAGGCGGAAGGTCACGTTGGCGTTGACCACGGCCTGGCGGCGCATGGTCTCGCGATACCAATCGTGGGGAATGCTAATCGAGGTAAAGACCTCAAGATCGGGGCGCCACTTGATAGTGGTGCCGGTGCGGTTCTCGTCGCTGGGCTCAATCTCGAGTGCCTTCTTCTTGGCGCCGACAACCTTACCCTTCTTAAAGTGCAGAGAGTACTTGTTGCCATCGCGCCAAACCGTGACATCCATGTACTCGGAAGCGTACTGAGTCGCGCACGAGCCCAGGCCGTTGGTGCCGAGCGAGAAGTCGTAGTCGCCGCCCTGGTTGTTGTTGTATTTGCCGCCGGCGTAGAGCTCGCAAAAGACGAGCTCCCAGTTAAAGCGCTTCTCGGAGGGGTTCCAATCGAGCGGGCAGCCGCGGCCGTTATCCTCTACCTGGATAGAGCCATCGCGAAAGGCAGTGAGGGTGATGAGCTTGCCGTAGCCCTGGCGCGCTTCGTCAACGGCGTTGGACAGGATCTCGAAGGCAGCGTGTGCACAGCCGTCGAGCCCGTCCGAGCCGAAGATGACGGCAGGGCGCAGGCGTACGCGTTCCTCGTCCTTGAGCTGACGAATACTGTCGTTACCATAGTTTGCGGTGTTTTTTGCCATACTCGCTCTCTCGGTGCTCCTTTGCTGCGTTTAAGTCATATAGATAGTCAAGGTAGCATAGCCCAGCCCACAGACGATTCCAACCAACACGAAATCCATCGAACAATCGTTCGTAGTTATAGCTAAAGTATTGAGTTGCGGCGCGGCATTGTTAAACAATTTTGGATTCAGACGAGTTTTGTTTAATAGGTACTTAGATCTATTTAACAAAATCGAATGATGCTGTTTAAACGAGCGTGGCACATCGACTGACAATCGGTCGCGCTTACTCGGGCAAAACCGAGTCGGTTCTGTCCGAGTAAGTTTGAAGGCGGTTGAAGACGCCCTATCTTGTTTGCGGCTGTTGGCTCAAATCGAACATTGGGACAAGCGTCTCGTTTTATGGGCCACGGACGTGCGTGTGCGCGTCCTTCTGGCCCGTAAGGGATGCTGACGGGTCGTTATTTGGGCCACAGGTCACTTCGCTCGTGCTGCTTTTCGTCATACGCTCATAGTGGAAGCCGATGCCACGGGGATGACTTGGTGCTCGGGCAACGGATGAGCTGCAAGCCGAAAGGAGCGGTGAGGATGATGAAGCCCATGACGAAGAAGCTGCTGTTAGGAATTCCCACCGTGACGCTTTCGGCCGTGCTGGCGTGTACGGTGGCCGGCTGTGGTGGTAGTGCTCCGAGTGGCTCGGCTGGCAACTCGGGTGGCAGTGCTCCCGTAGAGAAGAAGGCCAAGGCCTATGAGTCGCAGACGGTCGAGGTGGCTGGCATAACCTATGAGTCAGTAGCCCATGGTACGTTCTATCGCGGCGACGCTAAGTTGCAGGACGGTTTTTACCTGCACGTCAAGATCACCAACAACAATGCAAAGAACAGGACGTTTAGCTCCTTTAACGTGCATGCTGCCCAGGGCGATCTTGAGGCAGGCGACCCGTTGTTTACTTCCGGTAAGGCGGCTGTGCTCGACTACGTTGCAAGCGAGGCTCCCGATGAGCTTCACGAGGGCATCGACCTTTTCGAGAGGCCAGATATCGGTCCGGGCGAGACCGTTGAGTACGTGTATTTCTGGGCGCCCAAGACGGCGTACTACGGGCCCATCACTGTCGAGTTCGTAGACGCTTACGCCCCCGCCAAGAATCATGAAGCCATGCACTTCGACACCACGGGATGCGAGACCAAGGAGTTCAAGGCGGCCGGCGGCGTGGCCGATTCTGGCGAGAAGGCAGATTTAACGGGCATCGACTGCGCATCGTACAGTATCGAGGCCGCCGATGGGTACACGCTGGATTCGTCCAACGAAGAGCGCGAAAAGGCAGACTTCTTCCACGACGAGACTGGAGGACGCCTGAACATCAGCATCTTCCCGCGCTCGCCGGAGGAAGAGGTTGCAAGCCTAGAGCAGGTCTACGAAGGCAAGGAGACATCAACCGACCAGGTCGAGTACAACGGCATAACGTGGCTGCGCTTTACCGGTCCCGACAACGGTCATACGCTGTTTGCGACGGCTCCCGCAACGGGCGAAACCGTCCGTGTGTCAATCGGCTGGAAGATCGATTGGGATGCCGCCGCGCCCATGATGGAGGCACTGAAGCTCAAGTAGCGCTGCGATCCCCGCGCCAGGCGACTCAGGGCTGGCTCCGAGTTATCGGGGCCAGCCCTTTTTGGTGTGCTCGGATAGTGTGGTCAATGCGTCTTGCAATCTTGGAATTGGCGAAGCATTGTGCAGACATTGACAGACGTGATTTTCATAATGACAGATATAGTTGACATGCGTTAATGGATGCAATATATTTCTGTCATGTTGCAACGGATATCTGTCCATTTCTACGAAAGGAACTCCATGCCGGGCAAAAAGAACCTACGCATGAAGGCGGCGCGCGCGGCGGCTGGCCTTTCGCAAGCTGACTTAGCCCAGGCCGTGGGCGTTACGCGCCAAACCATCGGCCTGATCGAGGCGGGCGGCTATAACCCCACGCTCAACTTGTGCGTGGCGATTTGCAAAGCGCTGCGCGTCACGTTGAACGACCTGTTTTGGGAAGACGAGACCGACGTCGACCCTAACGCTCTTTAGGAGTCGCTATGAAATTTGAAGATTTAAAACTCGTGCAAAAGTGGCACGAATATGCCGGTCCAAAGGATGAGCGTCTGGAAGCTGAGAACGCGAAGATCTGCAAGATTGGTTTCATGCTGCTTTCGTTTGGCATGCTGATGATCCTTTTCTACGAGATCATTGCTCGACAGGTTGCGTGGGTCCACAGTGACGCCAGCGAAATGCCACATCTCTTTGCAACGCCGGCCGAGGCGGCCATGTATGCGTGGCTTGTTATCGTGATGCTGATTTGCGTGGTATTGCAGACGCGAAAGGGCTATGTCGATACCAACCGTTTTGGGCAAACCGAGCATCTTCCTGTCGGATATTTCCTGCTCGTCTGCGGTATCAGCGGGGTCACGAGCACACTTGTCATCGCGGCGATGCGCTGTATTGCGGAGGTACAGATTGTGCCGTTCGAAAGCGTCTATTGGGCAGCGAATTTGGCGACGGGTGCGGTCTGCGGCATGATGATTTTCATAGCCACATTCGCCGCTCTGTGCGCAACGTTTTTCTCGGCGAAAAAGCGTCGCGCCAAGATCGAGGCGGAGCTCGACGGTACCGACGATATCTAATGCGCAAGGGGCTGGCTCTGGGTTATCAGAGCCAGCCCCCTTTTTTGTTCGACGAACAGGGTCAGCGCAGCTTAAAAAAGCGGCTGAGAGCTAGCGGGACCCATCCGCACCGGCTTCATCGCTGCCGCTACGCTCGAGTGCGGTGCGGCGGGCGCTGTAGGCGACGAGGCCGACTCCGGCTGCGGCGAGTGCTGCTGCGGCCGCCGTCAGGGGGATGTTGCTGTCGCCCGTTCCAGCAAGCGCGCCTGCTTTTC
>CABSDO010000057.1 GCA_902476475.1 uncultured Collinsella sp.
ACCGTCGACACCCGCTTTAGGAGAGCGGTGCTCTATCCCCTGAGCTACGGAGGCATGTTGTACTAGTGTAGCAGATTTACTGCATCGCAATACGTCGCATGACTAGACTTCGAAGTTGCGGTGGAATAGTTCCTGTCTGAAGCATCTAAAGCCGTATTTTGGAACTATTTCACCGCAACTTATGAGGAGCTAGTTGCCTTTGTGGAAGAGGTTTTTGATAACGGAGGGGATGCTCTTGGCGCCCTTGGCCGTCACATCGATAAAGTCAGGCGAACGCACGAGTTTATCCTCGTCGACGTACTTACGAACCGCACGAAGCGTCTCTTTGTCGTCGCGCGTCGAAAACGTAAAGTGACCGTTGTCCTTGGTGAAGATGGCAAAACGCGTGATCTTCTTGGTGCCGCGTAAAACCTCGGCGGCAATATAGTCGACCTCGTCCCACGGGATTTGAATATAATCCTCGGGATTGCGCTCGTTGTAATACTCGAACGCCTTATTGCCCACCATCACGTTACCGTGGCTGGTAAGCCCCATCAGACAGGTTGCCGGCGTTGCCAGATCAACCGTGCTGTTCTGAGATTGCGCCATGCGCGCCTCGCCCTCCAAATAAAACAATCGGACCGCATCCAGTGTACCCACCGGGTGCGGTCCGTTTCAATGGCTCAAAAGCCCTTGCCTAGCAATTCTCGGTCTTAAGCCGAAACGTGCTTACATGAAGCCGCAGACGCGACCGATGATGCCGATGGCGAAGAGGGCCAGGATGATGACGATCGGGCTGACCTTCTTCTTGAGGAGCTTGCAGACCAGCAGGGTCAGGCACACGGCGGCAAGGCCGGGGATGAGCTGATCGAGGTTGGCCTGAAGCGTGGTGACCTTCACCTGATCAAGGGCGTTAGCACCGATGGAGTTATACATCGTCAGTGCTTCCTTGACACCCTCAGAACCGGAGGGCAGGTTAGCCCAGTCGATAAAGGCGCCAGCAGACTGCGTGACCTTGGAGACAACCGGGGTGAAGGAGATGGACACCCAGCGCTCGACCAGGGCGCCGATGATGAACATACCCAGGATGGATGCACCCTCGGTGACCTTGCCCATCAGACCGCCGGAGAGGTCCTTGGCGATGGAGGAGCCGACCTTGTAGCCAAACTCCTGCGTGTACCACAGGAAGGCGTAACGGATGATGTTCCACGCGAAGAAGAACAGCAGCGGACCGGCAATGCTGCCGGACAGGGCCAGGGAAGCGCCCAGAGCGCCCAGAATCGGGCGAAGGGTGAACCAGAAGGCGGGGTCGCCGACGCCGGCGAGCGGGCCCATCATACCGACCTTGACGCCCTGAATGGCGACGTCGTCAATCGGGGCACCGTTGGCGCGCTCCTCCTCGAGAGCGAGGGTAACGCCAATGACGGGGGCGGAAACATAGGGGTGGGTGTTATAGAACTCCAGGTGGCGCTTAAGAGCGGCAATCTGGTCATCCTTGCTGGTGTAGAGCTTCTTGATCGCAGGGATCATTGCGAAGCACCAGCCGCCGTTCTGCATACGCTCGTAGTTCCACGAGCCCTGAAGGAACTGATGACGGAAGCAAACCTTCTTGCGGTCAGCCTTGGTGAGCTGAATCTTGTTCTCTGCCATATGTATCACTCCCCTCCTACTCGTAATCGTTCAGAATGTCGCCGAGCGGGTCGCCGGAGCCACCGCCCATGCCGCCACCCTGCTTGGCCAGATCCTTAAGGCCAAGGTAGATGAGAGCAAGGGAGATGCCGATGAGGCCAAGGGCGATCAGCGTGAGCTGAGGGATGGCAGCAAGGACAAAGCCGAGGATGAAGAACGGCCAGGTCTCCTTGGTGGCCATCATGTTGATGACCATGGCGTAACCGACGGAAGCGACCATGCCGCCGCCGACAGCCATACCGCCGGACAGCCAGTCGGGCATAGCGTTAAGCGCGTTGGTAACAGCCTCGGCCGGGATGATGCACAGAAGTACTGCCGGGATGGCGATACGAAGGCCTTGCATGAGGATAGCAGCGTACTGCCAGCGCTCGATGCCGGAGAAGTCACCCTTCTCGGCGCAACCGTCCATGGCGTGAGCGATAGCGGTAGCCAGGGTACGGCAGATCATGGTCAGGAACAGACCAGCGACCGACAGCGGGACGGCGACGGCGATGGCGGCGGTAACGGCCTTGGCCGAATCGGTGGCACCACCGTTGAGGGCGAGCACCATGATGATCGAAGAAGCGACCGAGGCCAGTGCGGCATCAGGCGCGACAGCGGCGCCGACGTTAGCCCAGCCAAGGGCCATCATCTGGAGCGAACCGCCCAGGAGGATGCCCTCCTGAAGGTGACCGGTTACGAGACCGATAAGCGTGCATGCCACGAGCGGCTGATGGAACTGGAACTCATCCAGAATGCCTTCCATACCGGCAAGCAACGCGACAATCGCAACAAGCAGAATAGTGATTGCAGACATGTATCGGACCCTCCTTTACTATGCTTGAGCGGCCAGTTCGGCCTTAGCTTTCTTCAACATGGCGTCGAGATCCTCGGAGGAATCCGAAGGAACCTTGCGGACCTCGAACTTGACGCCCTTGGCCTTGAGGGCCTCGAGAGTCTTGACGTCGTCATCGCCCATAGCGACGGCGTTGGTGACGACGACCTTGCCCTTGGAGTGAGCCATGGAACCGATGTTGACTTCCTTGATGTCGACGCCGGCCTCGATGGCCTTGAGCAGATCCTGCGGGTTCTCAAAGAGCAGCATGGCCTTGGTGTCACCAAAGCGCGTGTCCTTGACGACCTCGGCCATCTTCTTGATGGGCACGACGTTGGCATGGACTCCCGGAGGGGCAGCCTGCTCGATCATGGTCTTGCGGAGCTCGTCGTGAGCAACGCCGTCGGAAACCACGATGATGCGGTTGGGGTTGATCTGCTTGGTCCACGTGGTGGCCACCTGACCATGAAGCAGACGGGTGTCGATACGGACGTGGGCAATCTTGATGTGCCCGTCGCCGATGACCGTTCCCGGAGGGATGGCGCCTGCAGGAGGAGCAGCGGCCGCAGCCGGCTTCTTCTCCTCGGGCTCCAGAGACTCGGGCTTGACGCGCACGCCAGCCTTAGCCTCAGTCACGAGATGTTTTGCGATCGCATGTGCAGTGTTCTTTGCGTCAAAGCGCTGCGAATATGCCTCGATGAGCATAGGCAGGTTGACACCGGTGACGATAGCCCAGGAATCGTGGCCCTCGATGAGCCCGCTGATCTGGTTGAACGGCGTGCCGCCCCACAGATCAACGAGGAAGAGCACCTGCTCCTGGTCCTCGAAGGAAGCGACTGCTTCCTCGACCTTGGCACGGAAGTCGTCGGGGCCCATGCTCGGCTCGAGCGAGACCACGGCAACAGACGGCTGATCGCCAAAGACCATCGAGCCCGTCTGCTTGATTCCAGCTGCCAAGTCCCCGTGGCTAGCAAGAACAATATTTACCATCACATAACCTCCTTTTTGTCTACGTATTTCCTACACGACATGAAAGGAGTATACCTGTTTGGATTGTGGAATTATAGCTAAATTCGCAAAAGGTTGGATTATTTGTTTAAACGTCTAAGTTTGTTACAAATTGATTACGTTGCCGGTTTACAGCTTATTGCCTGCTAAAACGTGATTTGCTGATTGCTTTCAAAGACATATAAAGGTGCACTGTTCGTTAAGACCGCTTTTAGGTGGATCCCAATGCGTCTGCGTGCCACCATTTTGTTTAAACAGACATGACTTGACTAACCGAAGCAAATATGTTCAGAACTCTAGCCCATGTAGTCATTGGATGTTAGGCGATGTGGAGTGGGTTGGCGGCGTCGACGGCGTCGGAAGGGTCATCGGGAACAGTGTCTGCCGGGTCCTCGTCGGGGGTCTCGATCTGTTTGATCATGACCTCTTGGCCCTGCAGCAGGTATGTCTCGCCGCTACCGCACTGGGGACAGGTCTTGCCGTGCTCGACCGTCGCGTAGTCGCGGCCGCACGCCTCGCAATGCGTCACGGCCTCGACAGGCTCCACAATAAGCTCCGCACCCTCGGTGATGGACTTTTTATCTGCCGCCCAGCGCCAAGCGTCGAGCAGCAAGTCGGGAACGACGCCCGAGACCTCGCCCAGCAGCAACGTCACGCTCGAAACGCGACGCACGCCATGAGCGCGCGCCACATTCTCAACATCGCGAATGATGTGATACACAATCCCTAATTCATGCAAGTCGAAACCCTTTCTGCAGAGGTTGATTCGATGCAAACTCAAAGCAAGGGAACGGCGAAATCTAGTCTGCGCCGTCCCCTTACCCGCCATGGTTACCTATTTACGACCGAACTTGATTTTGATTGCACGCTTTAGAGCGTACTTGCCGAGGCTTGGGAGCTTTTGCTCGTATTTGACCATCGTGGAGCACTCGGGGCGGTCGCGATCCAGATGGATAGCGTCAAACGCGCACTTGGTGGTGCACAGGCCGCAGCCGATACACTTGTTGGGGTCGACGATCGAGGCGCCGCAGCCCAGGCAGCGGGCGGTCTCGGCGCGCACCTGCTCCTCGGTAAAGGTCTCGACGTACTCGCTAAACGGCGCAGCCTTCTCGCGTTCGCGGTCCACATGCGCAACCTCGCGGCTCGCGTTGTCGTAGCTCTCGAGCACAACGTCGTCGCGGTCGAGCGCGGTGTAGCGGCGCTGATTGCGGCCGATGGTGAGCGTGGAGCCCGGCTGCACAAAGCGATGGATGGACACCGCGGCCTCGTGGCCGGCGGCGATAGCGTCGATGGCAAAGCTGGGGCCGGTGTAGACGTCGCCGCCCACAAAGATGTCTGGCTCGGCGGTCTGGTAGGTCTGGGGATCGGCAAGGGCACCCTGGCCGCGGCCGAGCTCCACCTTGGAGCCAGCCAGCAGGTCGCCCCACACAATGGACTGGCCAATCGACATGACGACACGGTCGGCATCGACACGGCGCAGATCGTTCTCGTCGTACTCGGGCGCAAAACGGCCCTCGTCGTCAAAGACACGCGTGCAGCGCTTGAAGGTGATACCGCACACACGACCAGCCTCGTCCAGGTGAATCTCCTTGGGGCCCCAGCCGCAGCTGATGTGAGCGCCGTCCTCAACGGCCTCGCGACGTTCCTCCTCGCTGGCGGGCATCTGGACCTCGCTCTCCAGGCAGAACATCTCAACATGCTCAGAGCCCAGACGGCAGGCGTTGCGCGCGACATCGATAGCAACGTTGCCGCCGCCCCCCACAATGGTGCGGCCGGGCAGCGCGTCGATCTTGCCGCTGTTAACCTCGCGAAGGAAGTCGACGGCCACGGTCACGTCCTCGGCATCCTCGCCCGGAATGCCGGCAAGGCGGCCGCCCTGGCAGCCAATGGCAACGTAGAAGGCCTTAAAGCCCTGCGCGCGCAGCTCGTCGAGCGTCACGTCGCGACCGACTTCCACGCCATAGCGAAACTCGGCACCCATCAGGCGAATAACCTCGACCTCAGCCTCGATGACATCCTTCTGCAGCTTAAAGCTGGGAATGCCGTAGGTGAGCATGCCGCCCGGGCGCTCGTTTTTCTCGAACACGACGGGCTTGTAGCCCTTCTCGGCAAGATAGAAAGCACAGGACAGGCCAGCCGGGCCGGCACCGATGATGGCAATCTTCTGATCGAAGCCGCCGGCGCGCGTCGGCGTCACCACGGACGGGATATAGCGGGTCGCGGCATCCAGATCGCGCTGGGCGATAAACTTCTTGACTTCGTCGATAGCCACGGCGGCGTCCACACGACCGCGGGTGCAGGCATCCTCACAGTGGCGATTGCACACACGGCCGC
Organism: uncultured Collinsella sp.; assembly: GCA_902476475.1. GTDB lineage: Bacteria > Actinomycetota > Coriobacteriia > Coriobacteriales > Coriobacteriaceae > Collinsella. Next base: position 5,825 of record CABSDO010000057.1, read on the forward strand.
AGATAGCGGGCAGCGGGTTCTCGCGTTTAATGAGCGCTAGGGCCTCGTCATAGCGACCCTGCGCCGCAAGCTTTAAGTAGCCCTGAACGGCAACGTGCGCGGGGCAGGCCGTCTTGCAGGGAGCGGTGCCGGACTCATGCGTCTCGATGCGGTTGTCGTTGCGGTAGTTAGGAGACCACTTGGTGTGGTCCCACTTGGTGGCATCGGGCAGCTCCTGGCGCGGATACTCGGGTACCTGTCCGCCGGCCTTTTTGCTGCAGAGCTTTTGGCCCAGCTTGGCGGCGCCGGCCGGGCACACCTCAACGCAGCGACCGCAGGCCACGCACTTGTCCTTCTCGACCTTGGCGACATAGGCCGAGCGCGACAGGTTGGGCGTGTTGAACAGCTGCGAGGTGCGCAGGGCGTAGCACACGTTGACGTTGCAGTTGCAGATGGCGAAGATCTTGTTCTCGCCGTCGATGTTGGTGATCTGGTGCACAAAGCCGTTGTCCTCGGCCTGGCGCAAGATGTCGTAAACCTCGTCACGCGTCGCATAGTGGCCACGATCGGTCTCGACCACGTAGTCGGCCATATCGCCCACGGCGATGCACCAGTCGGCCGGGTCATCGGCGCAGCCCTCGCCCATCACGCGACGGCTCGCGCGGCAGCTGCAGGTGCTGGCGGCATACTTACCCTCGTATTTGTTGAGCCAATGCTCGATATGCTCAATAGGCACCGAGGTGCTTGCGGCATCAATGGCCTTCTCGACCGGAATGACGTGCATGCCGATACCGGCGCCTCCGGGCGGCACCATCGGCGTGGCGCGGGACAGCGGCCCCTTGGACGCCTGCTCAAAGAACTTGGCATAGACCGGATGCTCCTCGAGCTGGCTCACGCGCATGTTGAGGAACTCGGCGGAACCCGGCACCAGCATGGGCAGTACCCACTGCTTGGCGCGCTCGGGGTTTTCCCAGTTGTACTCGAGCAGACCCGTGTAGCTCATGTCGTCGAGCATCTTCTCGATATCGGCCTCGGGCATGCCGGTGAGCTTGACCATCTCGGGCAGCGTATAGGGACGACGCATCTTCATCTTGCAGAGCACTTCGGCCTGCTCGTCGGTTGCGGCCTCGGCAAACGACCAGTACTCGTAGCCCAGCAGCTCGTCGCGATGCAGCAGACGGTTGGTGCAGTGCTCGCACAGCTTGACGATTGCCTCGCGCGGATGCTCCGGCAGCGGCGGCACAAACTCCGCGCCGATATCGGGCTCGGTGTAACTAATCCCCGGTCCGTTGAGAATCATGGTTGTCCCTTCTCTTGCCGCAGCCCAACGAGGCCGCAGCGCCCCTCTTTTTTTGCAGGCCGGGCATGCCCCCATGCCGTTCACCCGCCATTGTTGACATTGTGTCAAAAATAGTATTGACGAACCGTCAACAATATTCAAGACTGTTAGGCGAACGGTCCGGCAAAAGAGGATGAAAGGCGGCAAAACATGGGCAACAACGCAGCAGGTACCTCTGCGGTCGATGCCGTCCCCGCATCCGATAGCGCGGCAAAGCGCTTGACGGGCGACGAACGCCGTCGCGAGATTCTCGATGCTGTGCGCACCGTAAGCTCCGAGCTGGGCGTGTCCCGCCTATCGGTATCGGCTGTGACCAAGCGAGCCGGCTGCACGCGTTCATTGTTCTACCACTACTTTGCCGATATGGACGCCGCCGTCACCGCTGTCATGGACGAGGCAATCGACGGCTTCATTACCGAGCTCGAGCAGTGGAATGCCAGCCGCACGGTTGGCGACATCGAGGGGGCGCTCGACACCGTCGCCCCGCTCTTTAAGCGCCTGGTCGCCAGCGGCCACGAACTGCCGAGCACCCTGACCTCCAGCAGCGGCGCGCTCTACGGCGGCTTTTTGCACAACGTGGTCCAACGCGTGGCGCAGTATATCTGCGACACCACCGTGGTGGATTTTGTCGCCCATCATGAGCTACGCATCGACCATGTCTACGAGACGTTCTACACCCTCATCATGGGGTTGTTGATGTATATCCGCACGCACCCCGATGTGCCCGACGAGACGGTCAAGGAAATCATCGCCTCGACACTCCACATCGAGGGCTACACCGCCAAGTATCCGGAGCGCAAGCCCCAGAACTGACGGCATTTGGCCAAACTGCCCGCGATCAGAAGAGGGGCCGCGGGCGTGTGAAAGGAGAGCAGCATGCTGTTCGATGTTTGGGGTAGCGATACCCTTATCCACTGGGCCGGCTGGGCCATGGTCTTTATTGGCCTCATCGTGCTCAACGAGGTCGGCCGCCGCACTAAGCTCGGCGCGGCAATCATCTTTGGCGTGGCTCCGCTGGCCATGACCATCTACTGCGTCGCCATCGCCATCGGCGTTTCGCAGGGTGCCGAGTGGGCGCTCACCAACCCCACCCATGTGTACCAGAACAGCTGGTTCCACTACGCCAAGGTATACGCGGCGCTGGCCGGTTGCTGGGGCTTCATTGCCATTAAGTACCAGTGGGGCAAGATCGGCAAGGCGCATTGGTTCCGCGCGTGGCCGTTTGTGATCGTCGCCATCAACATCATGATCGCCGTCGTATCCGACTTTGAGAGCGCCTATCACTTCTTTGTCCCGGGCCAGTCCACTTGGGTCACCTCCGAAGGTGCTACGCAGTTGGCCGGCTGGAACAACGTGTTCAACGGCATCGCCGGTATCATCAACATCTTCTGCATGACCGGTTGGTGGAGCGTCTACGCCTCCGAGGACAAGACCGACATGCTGTGGCCCGACATGACCTGGGTCTACATCATCGCCTACGACATCTGGAACTTCTGCTACACCTACAACTGCCTGCCCACCCACTCCTGGTTCTGCGGCTTTGCGCTGCTGCTGGCGCCCACCGTCGCCGCCTTTATCTGGAACAAGGGCGGCTGGATCCAGAACCGCGCCTTTACGCTGGCCATTTGGTGCATGTTTGCCCAGGTGTTCCCGTACTTCCAGGAGGAGTCCATCTTTGTGACCCACTCCACGCTCGACCCCGGCGCCGCTACCGCGGTCTCGATCGCCGCACTGGTCGCCAACGTCGCCGCGATCATCTACATCGCCTACCGCGCCAAGAAGCTCGGCCGCAATCCCTACAAGCAGGATGTCTTTGAGGGCACCAGCGATTGGGAGAAGGCCACCGCTCGCCGTGCCAAGGTTGATTACGCGCACGCCGAGTAACATGTTGGCCGCTGTTGGCACTTGGGCATAGGCCCGCTCACCAGGCCTTTCAATCCAATGTCTCGCAGAGCCCCCGAAAAGCGTTTCGCTCGCTTTCCGGGGGCTTTTTGTCGTTGCGCCTCTATTCATCTATTCAAAAACACGCGCATATATAAAATCGGATTTCAAATCATGCGGCGGCTCTATGGAGCCCCGTTTTTGGGTACATTGTTGTCCCGATATTGAGCTTGGGGGATATATGAAAGATGAGACGATGGGCCAAGAGGATGCGGTCCAAGATGCAGAAGCGTGTGCCGAGGCCCTGGAGAGTCTAGACCAGATCGCGCTGGCCGAGATTACGTTTGACGATTCGAGCGTTGATGTGCAGGATGAGCCGGAAATCGAGGCGCAGCTCGATGATCAGGATGCAAAAGACGATGGCGCCGCGCCCACCGAAGACGAGGCAGGTCACGAAGGCACCGAAAGCGAGGCCGGCAATCAGCCCGAATCCGACACGGGCGAGGAAACCGTCTTGCTCGACAGCTTGCCGGCCGAGGATTCGCTGACCCGCGAGCTTCCTGGCCTGGGTTCCGCACCAGCCGTGGACGAGACCATCGCCATGGGCGATATTCCCCTACCGTCCGTTCCCTCGGCACGCGAGGCCGAGGTTCGTCATCGCAAGATGTCGCCCAAGCGCCGCAATCTGATGGTCGCCGGTATCGTGGCCGCCGCGCTCGTCGCCGGCGGTGCAGGCTATGCTGCCTGGAACGGATATCAGCAAGAGCAGGCTGCCGCTGTCGCCGCCAATGCCCACACGATGATGTCGGTGCAGATTGGCGTGCATGCCGCGGGCCTCGACTGTTCCACCAGCTCTAAGATTCCCGTACAGGTGAGCGGTCAGGACGCTGATGGCTCATCCGTGAGCGAAACGCTCTATGTTGACGAGCACGGCCGCGGCATCAAACTGCTGCCCGGCGATTACACGCTCTCCATCGCTGCCTCTCCCATCGCGGCCGACGGCACCATCTATACCGTCCCGACCACCAAGGCGCAGGTCACGATCAAGAGCGACGGACAGGACCTAAGCAGCCAGGCCGCCTTTAAGCTCAAGGTGCCTTCGGCCGACACGGTGACTGACGACCAGATCGATGCCGCCGCCAAATATGCCGAGGAGGGAGGCGCGAGCTCCGCCGCCACCGCCAAGGTGCTCCAGCAGGCGGCAACCGCGCGGCGCGACGCCGCCGTCAATGCCGTGAGCGCGCAAAAGGCACAGGCGGCCCGTGATGCCGACGCCCGCCACAAGGCAACCGACCTCTACCAGCTCGATATCCCCGTCGAGTGGTACGGCAAGGTCGAGACTTGGCAAAATGGCAGCACGCTATGCATCTATCTTGCCGGCGACAGCGATACACCGATTGTGACGCTCGTCGCAGTGCGCGAGGGCGAGAGCTTTACGCCCGATGAGGGCGATACGGTTTTGGGTGCGGCCAACCTAGGCAACGGTTATACCGTCTACGCCAGCGGTCCCGTCTATCCGTACGTGGTGCCCCAGACCATCAACGGACGGACGCAGAATCCCGTGTCGACCTACCCTATGGACTCGGCCATTGAGCTTGTCGAGCTCACGACCGGCAACCGCTACACCTATAGCCAGATCAAGAACGTACTGGTCGGCAAAGACGGCAAGGCCGACGCTGCGACCAAACTCGAGACCGACTACCTCGCCCAGATTCTCCTGCCGAGCATCAAGGCCCAGGACTAGCGGACCATGACACCTGAGTCCTGGCCTCGCAAATCCATAGACGATTAGGAAAGGAGCCACTTCCATGCGGGCACAGCATGTACCACGCCGTGTTTGCATGGAATATCGGCCTGCTCATCCATGGTAACGATTACCGACTCGCCAAGGTCAAACTGGGCCATCGCGGCATCGAGCGCGGCAATTTCGCGCTCGCGCGTTTTCTCGCTTGTCATATCCACACTTACCTGAATCAGGCCGTAAGCCTGCATGAGCAGTGCATCCCCAGCCACAAAGTCCACCTCATGGCTTTTATTCTTATCTTTAATCAGCAGGCGGCAAACCGAACCGGGCCGCACGGCGGGGGTCCTTCTTCTGAGCGCATTGAACACCGCGGTCTCGAGCCTCTGACCATGATCCAATGCCGATGCGGGGGAGAACGCTCCGAACATCGCAGGATCGACGGCGTAGACTTTAGACGCAGACCGCGTATTATTTGCAAGCGAACGTGTGAACTCCGGCACCGAAAACAGCAGGTAGGCGTCCTCGTAATACTCAAGTAAGTCGCTGAGCGTATTTCGACTGACGGATATCTGTCTGCTCTTGAACTCGTTGTACACTTTGTTCACTGACAGCTCTCGTCCCGAAGATGCCATGCACCGCGCCAGAAACAGCGAGGCCAAACGGGGATTCTTGACGTCGTAACGTTCAACGACGTCCATGGCGACCGTTCGCGACGCATATTCCTGTAGCAGCTGAATCGCGTCTGCGGGCGTCTGCTCAAGTGTCGCGATGAATCCCCCTCGCTCGAGATATCCGACCAGATGGTGTCGGAGCAACGCTGCATCGCTCGAGGAGAAGGGTGCGTTCGACTCAGGAACGCTCCCCGTCTTATATCGGACGTATTCCGAAAAACTCAACGGAAAAAGCTCTCGCACAAGAGAACGGCCCCTGAACTCGCTCTTAAGTTCTGAGGACAGCATCTTAGAAGAAGATCCCGTCACGTAAACGGTCGCCTTCTCCGTATCGACCACGCGTCGCAGAAACGCACCCCATTCGGGTATTTCCTGGATCTCGTCAAAGAAAAGGTAGGCGCCCTCGCCTCGAGCAGCAGGATATAGTGCATAGAATGTATCGAGCACGTCCGCTAGTAGCGATGGCTCATACGGACGCAAGCGCTCATCCTCAAAATTGAAATATAGCATCCGGTCAAGCTCGACGCCTTGGCCCTGAAGCCGCCGTATCTCCTGATACAGGCGATACGTCTTTCCACAACGACGGGCGCCCACAATCACATATACGATGTTGTCGCGCTTTGGCTCCTGCGGGTTGCCCAGATCAAGGTCGCGCTCAAAGACCTGCGGAATCCCCTGTTGCTCAAAGTCCTTTATTTTTTGAGCCACCAAGTCGTTGAATGCCATAATTCTCCAATCTTGCTCTCCTGCTAATCAAGATTATAACGATTCTTGATTAGCAGGAGAGCAAGATTATGCGTATCTTGATTAATGGATAAGCAAGTTTTCTATTAGTGGCCCCTCCCGGAGGATATCGAGCAGCCGAGGGGGGCAGGCATGAACGCTTCTAGCCGAAAACAAAGTAGCTAAAAAAGCCCCATCCCAAATGAGCTACTTAACGCCAGGGGTCGGCTTCGAAGAGGGGCTCGCGCTCGGGGCGACGATCGCTATAAGGATCGTAGCCGTCATCGTCCTCGTTCTCGGCGCGGATATAGGGGTCGCGCGGCTTGGGCGCCGGCTTGGGCGCAGGCTTGGGTGCGGCATCGGTCGCCGGCGTGTTCGTCTTGTTCTTGTCTGTCATCTGCATATCTCCTTGCCATGTACTCACGTTCAACACCATCGATTGTCGCACGAAAAAGGGCGGCGGACCCGATTGGATCCGCCGTCCTTGGCGTTTTGCGATGAGAGGCGGTTTTAAAGCCGGCCCAAAATCTACTCGGCGTCGGGAACCTCGTAGGTGGCCGCCGGCGTGTTGTCGCACACGACGGTAAAGCCGCCGTCCTTGTCGGCATCGACCGTCACCTGATCGCCCTCGCGCACCGTACCGTCGATGATGGCGGCGGCGATGGCGTCCACGACCTCGCGCTGGACCAGGCGCTTGAGCGGACGGGCACCGAACACGGGGTCCAGGCCACCCACGGCGAGCATCTGCTTGGCCGCCGGGGTGATGGCAAGCGTCATGCGCTCCTTGGCCAGACGCGCGCGGACATCGGCGAGCTGGATATCGACGATCTTCTCGATCTGCGCCATGCCGAGCGGATGGAACACCACGATATCGTCGATACGGTTGAGGAACTCGGGGCGGAAGGTCTGAGCCATGGCGGCGTCGACCTGATGGCGCATCTCCTCCTCGTCCTTACCGGACAGATCGGCGATGGCCTTGGAGCCCACGTTAGACGTCATGATGATGATCGTGTTCTTGAAGGACACCTGGCGACCCTGGCCATCGGTCAGACGGCCGTCATCAAGCACCTGCAGCAGCACGTTAAAGACATCCGGATGAGCCTTCTCCATCTCGTCGAGCAAAATCACGGAGTACGGACGACGGCGCACGGCCTCGGTAAGCTGGCCGCCCTCGTCGTAACCCACGTATCCCGGAGGCGCACCGATCAGACGTTGGACGCTGAACTTCTCCATGTACTCGGACATGTCGATACGCACGAGCGCACGCTCGTCATCGAACAGGCACTCGGCAAGCGCCTTGGCGAGCTCGGTCTTGCCCACGCCGGTGG
>CABSDO010000058.1 GCA_902476475.1 uncultured Collinsella sp.
AAGCCGCGAGCAGGCGCGTGCGCTCGGCGCAGACGATCGGCCAGATGCCATCTCGGCGGGGATCGTAAAAGGATCGGCCGAACGCACGGACGAGGCGCTCTCCTGTCAGGAAAGGCCCTTGGGGCGGGGCAGGGCGGACTTCGGCGAACCCTCCCCTGCCGGTGCGGGCAAGCCGAAGGCGAAATCCCGTCTCGCCGCCCAGGCCAAGGGAAACCTCAAACGTGCGATCGCCGACGCCGCCGTGTCCGAGGCGGACGACTCCGAGGAGCTCTCCGGCATCGAACAGGCGAGCGGCACCATCCGCGGCGCGCGCTCCGTCATCGCGCGGCATTCCGCCTCCAAGAAGGCTTCTGCCGCCTCGAAGACAAAAGGCCCCTTTAAGGGACCCGCCAAACACGCCAAGGTCGGGGCTTTCGGGTACGGCGCTGCCGCGAGGGCCCAGCATACAGCCGCCAGCCAGGCATCTGCCGGAGCCGCGAAGGCTGCGGCATCCGCCGGCGGCAAGGGTGCGGTCGTGAGCGCCGTCTCCTCGGCCGCCGTCCCCGTGGCGGGAGTTCTCGCGGCGATCATGGCGTTCCTGCTCGCCGTGCTCGCGGTCTCCCAGATCGTGAGCGCCCTTTTCGGGTTCTGGGAGAACGAGGCATCCAAAGCCTCCCTCGATGGGCTGCCTCCCTACATCACCTATGAGATGGTCGAGGAGTCGCTCGCGTGCCAGGAGGAGTACGGGCATCCCGCGGGATGCACGATCGCGCAGATCATCGTCGAGTCAGGGCAGGGAGACCACCTCTCGGGGCTCGCCACGCAAGACCACAACCTGTTCGGCATGAAGTGGTCAAGCTCGTACGCGCTGTGCGAGGAGGTCGCGGGGAAGAGCTCGTGGAGGACCGGCGAGGAGTACGGCGGCGAGCAGGTCACCATCACGGCCGACTTCATCAGCTTCGTTGGCGACGCGGAGTGCATCCGCTTCCGCAGCCGCGTCTTCCTGCAGGCCGAGCGCTACGCGTCAAACGCGCTCATACGCGAGGCGATTGCGAACCACGATTCCGACAAGATGGCCGAGGGGCTCAAGGACGCGGGATGGGCGACGAGCTCGAGCTACGTCGAGAGCCTGAAATTCGTCATGGAGACCTACAACCTCTACCGCTTCGACGGCATGAGCCTGGAGGACTTCAGGTCCGGGGCGCTCTCGGCGGATGCGATCGTCTCCGCCGCCTACAGCCAGCTCGGGGTCCCCTACGTATGGGGCGGGACGACGCCGGGCGTCGGCCTGGACTGCAGCGGTCTCACCCAGTACTGCTACAAGCAGGCCGGCATCTCGATACCTCGAAACACCGAGGCCCAGTACGCGCAGGGCAAGAAGATCGCGCTCTCGGAGGCGCAGCCCGGCGACATCCTCTACCGCATGGGGCATGTCGGGATCTACATAGGGGGCGACCAGTACATCCACGCGCCCCATCGGGGCGAGGTCGTGAAGATCGCAAGCGGGATCTCGAGCTTCACCTGCGCCCTGTCGTATCGATAGACAAGGAGCAAGAAGATGGACAAGAAGACGAAACTGATGGCCATTTGCGCCGCAGGCGCTGCGGCGATCCTGATAGGGGCAGGGCTCGCGCGCTGCGCGATCGCGCCCAGCGAACCCGAGGCTGTTTTTCCTGCAGAGGAGCAGAGCCAACAGGCAGAGCAGGCAGGCGAATCCCTCGCCGGCTATACGGGCACCACCTGGGAGAGCGAGGACGGAACGTGCACGCTCGCGCTTTCCGACTCGACGATCATCGAGTCGGGAGAGGCCGGGGTGCAGGTGATGTACTACGAGGTGCTCTCCGAGGAATCCGACGGCTCCGGCATTTCGGCGCAGATTTCGTTCACGCGCTCGGCCGACGAGCCAAGCTCGCAGACCCTGCTCTCGATACGCCCGTCGGCAGATTCGGCCAGCCTCACTTGCGACGCCCTCGCGTTGTCGAAGAGCTACCTGCTCGCCGAAGGCGCTTCAGCGGGTATCGAGCTGTCCGCGCACTCCTCCGAGCTCAACGAGCTCCTCGGTGCGGACGATTCCGAGATCGCTTCCGTCATAGCGCAAAGGGTGTCGATTGCATCCCCGACGGCAACTCTTGCCACCTGGGACGGCGAGGTCTACATCGACTGCAACGAGGACGTCCTCACGACCACGTTCCATCTGGACGACGCCGCCTCCACCATCGTGCAGCTCTCGCTCGACCGCGCTACCGGGGAGCTGAGCGCGCTATGAGGCGGATCGCTGCCCTCGTGGGAGACGGGCGATTCCGCCTCGCGTTCGCGCTGACTTTCGTGGCGCTCGCCGTCACGTTCGTTCCCGCAGCGCCGGCGTACGCAAGCATCGCGGACGACGTCAACGCATGGCTCGCGGGGCTTCTGCGCGACGCCTGCAACTGGATGTTCACCAACCAGGTCGCCGTCCTCTCGAGCATCGGCTACGACGGCATCATAGGCGCTGACTTCTCCCAGATGCTCACGACCGCCGGAGACGTGTCCATGTACGACATCGCACACGGCGTCTGGGACGCCGCGGTGCTGCCCATAGGCTGCGGCGTGCTCAGCCTCGTGTTCACGGTGAAGCTCATCCAGATCAGCCAGCGAATGGACGGCAACGCCTCGTTCCCCGGCGTGAAGGAGGTCGTCTTCCTGCTGGTCTTCTTCGCGGTGTTCCTGTTCCTCATACAGAACAGCTTCGAGCTCATGGAGGCGGTCTACTCGGTGGTCGGTCTTGCCATCGACCGCACGATGGCGCTGTTCGGCTCGGGCGGGGCGATGGACCTCACCGCAGTGAACGTGGTCACCGAGGACGACGACGTGCCCGCCCTCATAGCGCTCCTCTTGGTATCGGTCATCAGCTGGGTCGTGGTGCTCGGAGCCTACATCGTGGCCCTCGTGGTCTGCTGGGCGCGCGCCATCCAGCTCTACATCATGGCCGCGTTCAGCCCGATCCCGCTCTCCCTCATGGCGTTAGACGACACCCGCCAGATAGGAATCGGATACCTGAAGAACTTCACGGCGGTGTGCCTGGCGGGGCTGATCATCCTGATCCTGCTCATAGCCTTTCCGCTCATCTTGGGAGGCCTCACCGGGGCGAGCACCTCGACGGGCACCCCCATCGACGGCATAGCGACGGGGCTCACCTACGCGCTGCAGTACCTGGCGATGTGCGTGCTGCTCATCCTCTCCCTCGTCAAGAGCGGCGCATGGGCGCGCGACATCGTCTCGGGAATCTGATCCGGGAACTGACGTTTTGAAAGGGGGTGGTCGCCTTGGATGGCTGACCGAAACCGAAGGCAAGGCAATCAGGCGGGGCTTCCACAACTACGCCCGCCTAAAGGATGCAAAGAAAGGGGCATGAAATGCCTGAGAAGAAGAACACCTATCTCACGCTCCACAAGAACTTCGTGCGCACCGACATCGAGTACGCCGACCGCGTGACGGGAGAGGTGCGCACGTTCAACTCGGTGACGCTGCCCAAGGGGACGGTGATCGACGGGGTGGACGTGAGCTACTACCAGTTCAGCCCGATGTTCGTCAACGAGTCCCGCTACCGCGGCGAGAACTACCGCGACATCCCTCTTCTGACGGACCGGGAGGTGTGGCTGAAGAAGAGCGTGCTCGACGAGAACGGCCAGCCGGTGCTCAACGGGGACGGCAAGCCGGCCAAGGACGTCGTGCGCGTCATGCCGGCTCAGATAAAGGAGGCGCTCGACCGCAGCCGCAGCGAGTACCTGCAGAGCCTCTCCGAGAAGGCCCGCGGCGCGCGCGAGGGATCCGAGCGCCTGGGAAACGGCGATTCACGCGCCGCGCATAGCCGCGAGAACCTGGCGATGTAAGGGAGGTCGGGAGAAGATGAAAGAGAAAGCGATGGAGAGGATAACCTCTTCTAAGATCGTGCGCGTGGTCATGACGATGGCGCTCGTGCTGTCCGTCGCCATCGTCCCGGCCAAGGCCTACGCCTCCGGGGACGTGAATGTCACGATCGGCAAGAACCTCCCCTATGCCGGCTATGAGACGACGCAGATGAGCGCGAACGGAAACGACGCCTACTGCATCGAGCCGTCGCGCGCCACGCCCGATGCGGGAACCTACCCGACGAGTGAGGCGGGAGATCTGGCTGCGGCCATGTGGTTCTCCTACGGCGCACCCGGCTTCGACGCTTCCATGTGGCCCAGCTCCTGGTACGACGGAAGCGGCATGGACGAGGACAAGTACCGCGTGGCGAGCCACATCCTGCTCTCGTACGCCAACCTGGGCTCCGCTTCCGAGGCGACCTACGGTACGAGCGCCGAGTTCGCCTCTTGGGCCGAGCGCGAGATCGCGGACAACGTGTGGAACCAGGTCAACGCGCGCGCGAACGAGGTCTCCACGGGATTTAGCGCCATCAGGATCCATGCGGGGTCTGACGCCCAGACGCTCGCCAGCTTCACGTGGAATCGCGGCGGCGTGAAGATCGCCAAGGTCGACGCGCAGGCCGGTGCGGCTGCGCAGGGCGACGCCTCGCTCGAGGGCGCCGAGTTCGCCATCGTCAACGCCTCGGGGACGAACTCATTCGTGAACGGCCACAGCTACGCCGACGGCGAGACGGTCATGACCATCGCCACCTCCTGGGACGGGTCCGCCTACACCGCGCAGACCGCAAGCGACTCTCTGCCGTGCGGCACCTACCGCATCGTGGAGGCGAACGCTCCAGAAGGATACCTTCCCTGGGACGGCTCGGTCGAGTTCACGGTCGAAAACGCCGGCCAGGTCGTCGACCTTTCCGGCGACCCCGTGCAAGACGACGCGATACGCGGCGGCGTGCAGGTGACCAAGTCCGATGCCGAGCTCGGCGAGTCCGAGGCGGTCGGCGGCAACGGGCACACGCCTGAAGGCGTCGGCACGACGGCAATGCCTCCGGCATCGAGTTCACCATAGCGAACGCCTCTGCGGCCAAGGTCCTCGCAGGCGACGTCTGGTACGAGCCGGGCGAGGTGATCGCCGTGATCGAGACCGCGTGGGACGATGGAATCGGCTCCTACGTCGCGAGGACCGCGCCCGACGCGTTGCCGTATGGCACCTACACCATCCAGGAGACCGCGACCAACGACTCCTACCTGCTCACCGACGGCGAGCCTAGGACCTTCGAGATCCGGACCGACGGCATCGTCGTGACTGCCGACGCGGAAGGTGGCGAGCTTGTCTTCCACGACCAGGTCGTCCGCAACGACCTCAAGCTCTCCAAGAAGGCAGAGGATACCAACGCGAGCCTGCAGGTCCCCTTCGCCATCACCAACGTCGCGACCGGCGAGACCCACGTGCTGGTGACCGACCGCAACGGCCAGGCCTCGACCGAGGCGGGCTGGAACAAGCACACCCACAACACCAATGCCAACGACCACCTGCTCGAGGCCGAGGCCATCGCCTCCGACATGATGGACCCCGAAGCCGGCATCTGGTTCGGGCTGGGCGAGGACGGCTCGTCCGCTCCTGCCGATGACGCCCTCGGCGCGCTGCCGTACGGCCAGTACACCTTGGAGGAGCTTCCCTGCGAGGCCAATGAGGGCTACGAGCTCATCACCAAGACCTTCTGGGTCGAGCGCGACTCTGGGGTGGCCGAGGCCGTCTGGATGACGCTCGACGACAAGGAGGGGCCGAAGATCGGGACGCAGGCGGCTGACGCCGCCGACGGCGATCAGACCGCCCAGGCGGGCGGGCAGGTGACGATCGTGGACACCGTCTACTACGAGAACCTCGAGTTCGGCGGCACCTACACCCTCGCCGGCACGCTCATGGTCAAGTCCACTGGCGAGCCTCTGCTCGACGCCGAAGGCAGCCCCGTGACCGCCACCAAGGAGTTCACGGCGAACAACACCAACGGATCTGTCGACATCGAGTTCACCTTCGACGCGAGCTTGCTCGCGGGCGAGGACGTCGTGGCCTTCGAGAGCCTCGTCAAAGACGGGGTCGAGGTGGCTGCCCACGCCGATATCGAGGACGAGGGCCAGACGGTGCACTTCGTCGACATCGGCACCACGGCCGCGGACGCCGCGGACGGCGACAAGCTCGTGACGGGCTCCGAGGTCGTCATCGCCGACGAGGTGTCCTTCGAGGGCCTGATCCCTGGAAACTCCTATGCGCTCGAAGCGACGCTGATGGATGCTGAGACGGGCGAGCCGTTGCAAAGCGGCGAGGGGCCTCTTGCAGCCGATGTGACCGCGACCGTCGAGTTCACACCCGATGCCGCTGAGGGCACCCAGACCGTAGAGCTCTCCTTCGACTCGACCGGTCTCGGCGGGCACCGCCTGGTGGTGTTCGAAAAGCTGCTCGATAGTGAAGGCACTGTCCTTGCCATGCACGAGGACATCGAGGACGAGGGCCAGTCCGTCACGGTGGTCGAGATCGGGACCACGCTCGTCGACGCCGCCGACGGCGACCACATGGTCGAGAACGGGACGGTGAGCGGCGTGGATACCGTCGAGTACAAGGGGCTCGTCGCTGGCGAGACCTATACCGCCCACGGCACCATCATGGACAAGAGCACCGGCCTTGCCCTCGAGGACTCCGAGGGCAACCCAGTGACCTCTACCGCCGAGTTCGTGGCAGAAGGCTCGAATGGAACCGTCGAGGTGACCTTCGAGTTCGATGCTTCCCAGCTTGAGGAGGGTGCCGCCCTCGTGGCGTTCGAGGAGGTGCTCGACGTGAACGGAAACGTCATCGCGGTACATCAGGACCTTGAGGACGAGGGGCAGACGGTCGTCGTCGATAACCCCGAGACTCCTGGGACTCCCTACGACAAGACGGGTAACGATCTGCTTCCCATATGGGTTCTGATCAGCGCCCTGGTTGTCTGCGGCGGCGCTGCAGGTACATATGCGCTTCGCAGCCGCATCCGCCAAAGTGCATCAGTCGACGAGGTGTCTGCTGACGAGGTTTCCGAGGAATAGCCGGGTTTTCGGCTGATCGAAGAGGGCGGGGCGGCGATGAGCCTCCCCGCCCGTCTTTCTGGAGGTTCAAATGAACACTAATATCAAACGGCGATTCGCGATCATAGTGACGGTGACGGCGTTGGTCGGTGCTGCGGCGCTGGGGCTGTGGCTCTTCAGCGTCCACGACAGGGCGGCAAATATAGACCCCTCTCCTATCTCGGGAGGCACCGGCGAGGGCGGGGAAGACGATGGCTTTCCCGTGGTGGACTGGGACTACTGGCTGTCCGTGAATCCCGACATCGTGGCCTGGGTGAGCGTCCCGGGAACCGAGATCGACTATCCGGTGGTGCAGGCGAGCGCAGATGACCCGACCTTCTACCTCGACCACGACGTCTACCACGGCTGGAACCCCTACGGATGCCCCTACCTCGACGCCGGCTGCGCGGAGCGGGGGATCGACAGTCCGCTCGCGCTCATGTTCGCCCACCACATGAACGACGGCAGCATGTTCTCCGCGTTCGCAAGCTATTCAGATGCCGGATTCGCCGCCGAGCACGACGAGATCCTCCTGCAGACGCCCGAAGGAAACGCGCGCCTGTGCGTCGTCGCGGTAGACGTCGTCGACTCGAACGTCGAGCGCAAGCGGCTCGACTTCGCCACAGATGAAGAGCTCTCGTCTTGGCTCGATGAGCTGCTCGGCAGGGCGGACGTAGCCCTCGTCGACGGTGCCCGGACAGATAGCGTCAGGGCGTTCTGCACCTGCAGCTACGGCAGGTGGAACGGGCATGAGAGGACGATAGTGTACGCGCAAGAGGAGGTGGGATGATGTTGTCGACCGCATGCTTCTTCATCGGCATGGCCATGGCGGCTTGCGCGATGGCGGGAAACTGCTGCATTCATGTTGGGGCAATGAGCGAGCATGAGGAGATGCAAGCCAACGACAACAGAAAAGCTATCGATGGCCAACGTGTTCGACGAAAGTGACCAGAGTATCTTTCGTACGTGCGACTTCAGCTTCTCGACGAAACTGAAGTCGCAGCTTATGCCGCTGGCTAATGAACCCTCTGCTGTTGCAGGCTAGAATCGATTCCAGACGGGGCAGGGTGTGCGGCCAGCTGGACTACCTGCTCTGCTGCTGATTTATGTGTCTGAGGTAGAGGCGTAGAGGCGTAGAGGCGAAGCCATAGCGGGAATTGGCGCTACTTGTCCGGGTGCTCTTCTTCGGACTCTTTTTTCCATGGGAGCGGAATCTCGACCTTTGGAATCTCGAATTTCGGAAGGTCGATTTGCGGAAGATGGAAAAAGCGCTCCTTCTTCCCGTCTTCGAAATTGCGTATCCTCTCGATGGGCTCAGATGCGTCGCAAGGCGTCATCGCCTCAATCTGCGCGCTGTGCGTTGCTTCGACGTATGATTTGACGCTCTCCATTTGGTCGGCGTCCAGTTCCTTTCCATCCAGCATTTTCGAGAAGGCGGCGTAGAACGCTGTCTCGGCCTCGTTGAAGTCCCGTCCGGTCTCCAGGCGGTCCACCATAAGGGAGAAATAGTCGTTCATCGCGTATTGGAAGACGAGGCTTTCCTCGATTTGCTTGCGCAGGTCGTGCTTCTGGATGACCTGCCAGACCTGCAGAGCCCGATAACGCGTGATGAGGGCGGATATCTCGTCGTTTTGCTTCCGGACGGTCTCCTTGAGCTCGTCGGCTTTCTTCTGGAGTTTAGCGACCTGCCGGTGCAGCTCGTTTATCTCGGGTTGCCGGATGATGAGACCCACGCCTATGCCGAAGCATCCTGCTAACACACCGACGATGGGGGCTAATAGCTGCTGTGGTATTTTCATCTTCCCTCCAGATATCCGATGAGGCTGCTTATCGATGCGGAGGCTTCATCGTCGGAAACGGGGGTCTGGACGATTGCTGCGACTTCTTCGGAAATCCGGTCGTGCCTCATGATCTGTCTGTTCGCGGCGGTGCAGAGCCTTTCCGTCCTCTCTTCAAGACGCTTCGTGCGCTTCGCGCTTGCAGCAAGAAGGCCGCCGTAGGCCTTCACGAGCTGAGGCGCCATCGCATTGTTGATGTAAGGGACGCCTTTCTGGCGCACTGCGCCGAGCGCCGCCTGGCCGAAAAAGGCTACGCCCGTGCCGACCAGCTCTATCTGCGCCTTGCGAACGGGATCCTCTATCGTGCGGGACTTGGCATAGCATCCGACAAGGAAGGCGACGAGGCCGCCTGCAGCGATGTCCTGGGCTCGGATCGTGAACATGTGGGAGTAGATCTCCTGGGCCATCTTCTTGTCGCCGCCCGCCTCGATGGAAAGCTCTTGAACCCAGTCGATGATCTGGTTCCAAGGCCTGCCGCCTTCCCGCTCGGTGTCGAGGTGCGAGCTTCCAGGCACGGGCAACCCTTGCTTGGACATCGTGTCGGCGAGCAGGTGACGGACTGCTTGCACGATGCCCATGAGGCCTTTCTGCTGGTACATCAGCTCGAAGGGGTTGTAGGGCATGAGCCCCCTGCCCGTCGCAAGCACATCGTGGCCGAACAGCAGCCTATGGAACATCACGTATGCTTTCCCGCCGTTGCGGGCGATGAAACCTTCTTCCGGTGCGTAGACGTCCAAGGCGTCCCCTTTGTGGAAAAGCAGGGAGCCGAGCATCTGCTGGACGACCCCGCAATCGCCGGGATTGCCCGACGCTGCATCATGGACTTTCTCGAGCCACTTCGCGACATCGTCGTTCGTCGCGACGAACACGCCGACCAATCCCGATACCATCGAGAAGCAAACGTCGAGCATGTCCAGGTCGGCCTGGGGCAGTTCTGCCTCTACGTCGGCATCGGCGAAAACACTCTCGATCCTCGACTCCATGTTCGCGAGGTCTCGCTCGTATGTGGCGATTTCATCCATGTTGGTCATTTCTCCGGCATTCCATCAGCGGGGCAGAGCTTCCACGACCCCGCTGGTTATTCCGCTGCATGTAGCCTTCCAGAACTCCAAGAAGTCTTTCTTCGATCTGGATTCGATTGCGTCCAATCCAAGTTGGGAGATTGCGTATCCCGTGTTCCATTTTCCGTCGCAGGGGGTGCTCGACATGATGATGAACCCCTTGTCCAGCAGATCGTTTGCCAGATCCACGAAGTCCGCCTTCTGACAGAGAAGCACCTTCTCGTCGACGTAACGCCGTTCTTTCAGCGCCTTGAGCAAATCCCATCGATTGTCGTCTTGGGTGCGGTTCTTTTTCTTCCTTGGCTCGTATCTCGCCCTCGCGTCTTCTGGGATCTCCCATACGCCATCGTTCTTTTCAGCGCCTTCCATGAGCCCCTTTTTCAGCCAGCCTCTCAGCGTGCTCTCTGCGATGCCGTATCTGGCGCAGTATTGGGCGGGGCTCATGTCACTCTCCGTTCAAGACGATGCTCGCGTAGTCTTGGCTCTGATGGAAGAGGTGGGCGATGATGACGTCGTCCCCCTCCTTGAAGTAAAGGGCAATGTAGCCTTTCACTAGGACGGTGTGATAACCAAGCTTCGCGAGCGGCTCGAAACGCGAGAGGCGGTGCTCCACCGATCCGTCTTTCAAGCACTCGATGACGTTCTCCCATTCGTCCAGGAACGCCGACGCGGTGTTGGGCCCGAAGCCGAGCAGGTACTCGACCGTGCCCTCGAGCTCGCGAAGCGCGGTCGGCTGTATCCGCACCCTACAGGCCATACTTCTCCCTCAGGGACTGCGTCGCCTCGAAGGCGTCGACGCTCTTGCCCTCGGCGCGCTCGCGCTCAGAGACCATGATGCGCTCGAGCAGGCGAGCGCGAGCTTCTGCCTGCTCCCATCGGCTGAAGTCCGAGCTCTTCACGCACACGAAGCGGTCGTAGCCGTTCTTCGTCACGATGACCGGGGTGGGGCTCGTCGAGACCATCTCGTCGAATGCGGCGGTGTCGCGGAGGTCTTTAATGGGTACGCACAACGACATCGGTTCTCCTTCCTATTGCATTATAATGTACACTATTATGTCACATTTCATATTTTATTTCCAGTGCTTGGCGGGAGCGCGATCACAAGCTCACATGAAGCGGAACACGGCTTTGAACAGCCAACGCACGAACGTTCCGATTCCCCTGAATATCGCTCTAATCATCTCCGTATCCTTCCATCCAGTCGCTCTCTTCGTCGTCCGCGAGCTCCATCTGGGCGGCCTCGGCTGCTATGGCGCGCTCGAGCACGTCGGGCGCGACGCCTATCGCCTCCGCCATGAGGGCAGAGCTCGCCGCGAGCCTCTCGTCCGCGTTCGAGAGGTAATCGTTCAGCCGCGCCATGCGGCTTGCGACCGAGCCTCCGGGTCCGGCGAAGAGGGCAGAGGCGCGGTCGAGCTTCATCACGTCTACCAATTCGCCGAACATTCTCGCGAGCACCGTCTCGCCGTCCATCGCGACGCTCTCGAGCTCGCCAGCCTCTTTGGGGCTTGCCAGCTGGAACTTCCAGCCCTTCTCGCGCCGTGCCTCGGGAACTTCCTCGCCGTCGGTTCGGTAGCCTTCGTTCGCGGCGTAGCAGTGGGCCGTGAGCCAGAGGCCGTTCTTCTCGGCAGCCTCGTATTCGAGCGTGAAGTCGGCGAGCATGCTCCTTCCCGAGAACGTCTGCGCCTCGGTGAACCTGTCGGTGTCGAAAACCTCGACGCGCCCCTCGTAGGCGACCTCCACCCTCATCGCTCCTCCCTCCTGTCTCGCTGCCGGGTCCGCCGCGCCGGAGTTTCCTGGTTCCGGCGCTCCTCGCCCTTGCGCTTCGCGGGTGCCTCGCAGGACTTCGCCTCCTTCGGGCGCCTCGTTTGGGCCGTCTTGGGCAGGAGCCTGTTCTGCGCCACGTACTCGCGCACCTCGCGCAGCGCGGTCGCGCGCTCGCGGGAATCGTTCTCGCCATGGCCCTCGAGCCTCGCGATCCTCCTGTCCAAATCCGCGATGCTGCGGGCGTTCACCGCCATGCACGTCTCGATGGCATCGGACAGCCGCCCTAGCTCCGCGAGGTCGTTGAGGCAGATCGCCTCGGCGGCATGGGAGAGGACCTCGCGCGAGGCGGCCGGGGTGGGGTGCCATGCGGCGATCCTTCCGAAGCGCCGCCTGAGCGCCTCCTGCCCGAACGAGAGGCCGAGCTTCTCGCCGCCTATGCGCCAGGTAGGGTGGTCGGAAAGCGAGTAGATCCAGTCCCGCCTCCATGACTTCTCGGAGTTCTGCGAGACGTCCACCTCGAGCGTCGCGAGCACCGCCATGAACTCGTCCTCGTTGCGGGCGAGCGCCTTGGCCACCGTCACGCGGTTGCGTATGTCGGCGACCCAGGAGTACCCGCCCTCTTTCGCGATCTCCCTCTCGGCGCGGCGCACGTACACGCGCTGCATAGTCGCCGGCGTGGTCTTCTTCACTGGCCCTTCGTCGGATTTCCTCACGACCTCGTCGCGCATGAAGCGGTACCCGCGCTCCTCGGCCAGCTCCTGGAGGCTTCTGTTGAGCTCCAGCGGGTCGGGGGTCTGCAGGCGCCGCTCGGTGACGAGGTCGGTGTTGTTGACCACGATGTGGGCGTGGGGGATCCTGCCCTCGTTGTCGTCATGCAGGACGATCGCCACCTCGAAGTCCGCGAAGTGCCTCTTCGCCCACGCCTGCGCGAGCTCGGCCACCTGCTCCGTCGAGAGGCCGTCCTGCGGGTCGGGAGACATGACGAAGTGCTTGAAGGTGCGGGCTGGCTTGCCGCGGTACGGCGTGTCGTTCCCGCACGCGTGCCGCGTCGCGTCCATGGCGGCGGCCCAGTCGAAGCCCTCGGGGGCCTCCGAGACCGCCTCGAAGGCGTGCTCCTCCTGCCAGGCGAAGTTCATCACGTGCACGCCCAGCGCGCGGCCTCCCTTCTCGAGGTACCGCTTTATCCCGGTGCACCCGGTGTGCCCGGCGATGGGCTTCAGCAGCGGCATCGTC
>CABSDO010000059.1 GCA_902476475.1 uncultured Collinsella sp.
ATCGGTCTCCAAAACCGAGTGTTGAGGGTTCGAGTCCTTCCTGGCGTGCCAGTCATTATTCCGTAAGCTCCCAATTGGGGGCTTACGGTTTACTCATGTATAAGCGCATTGCGCGGAGGTAACCCAAATGGCCAACAAGAAGAACAAGAAGAAGGCTCAGCAGCCGGCACCTGCCAACAACGCTGCCGCCAACTCCAAGGTTGAGGCCAAGAAGGCCGTTGCCAAGAAGAACGAGAAGGCTGCGAAGTCCAAGAAGAACGAGAAGCCTGGTTTCTTCGCCCGCACCAAGAAGTATTTCGCTTCGGTGAAGTCCGAGATGAAGCGTGTCACGTGGCCCGATAAGAAGGAGCTCGTGAACTACTCGGTCGTCGTTTGCGCTTCTCTGATCGTCGTCGGCGTCGTCATCGCTCTGCTCGATGCTGGCTTTGGCGAGGCTCTTGCTCTGTTCTCTGGATTGAGGGGCTAAACCATGTCTAAGCGTTGGTACGTCGTTCACACTTACTCTGGATACGAGAACCGTGTTAAGTCCGATCTCGAGCATCGCATCGAGACCATGGGCATGCAGGACCGTATCTTTGATATCGAGATTCCTATGGAGCGCGTCACCGAGATCAAAGAGGGTGGCAAGCGCGAGACCAAGGATTCCAAGATCTTCCCGGGTTATGTCCTGGTTCGCATGGAGATGGATGACGATGCGTGGACGTGTGTTCGCAACACGCCCGGTGTCACCGGTTTCCTGGGCGGCAATGGCAAGCCCGCTCCGCTTTCCCGCGACGAGTACAATAAGATGACTCGTCGTCCCGGTAAGGGCGATTCGCCCAAGCGCACCTCGGTTGATATTGAGGTCGGCACGTCCGTCCGCGTCACTGATGGCCCGCTTACCGACTTTGATGGCAAGGTCTCCGAGGTTAACACCGAGGCAGGCAAGCTGAAGGTCACCCTGATGATCTTTGGCCGTGAGACGCCGGTCGAGCTCGACTTTAACCAGGTCGCTGTCATCGCTTAAGTTTTCGTCCGTTCGCGCGAGCGTGCTTCTTCTGTGACTGCTCATCTCAGGAGTGCTTCTAACACGTGCGTGCTTACGATATAGCAAGTACTTCACACTCGTGATTCGAAAGGAATGACCATGGCTGAGAAGAAGGTTGCCAACGTCATTAAGCTCCAGATTCCTGCTGGTGCAGCTAACCCCGCTCCTCCCGTCGGCCCCGCCCTGGGCGCAGCTGGCGTGAACATCATGCAGTTCTGCCAGGCCTTTAACGCCGAGACGCAGGACAAGAAGGGCGACATCATCCCCGTTGAGATCACTGTCTTCGAGGATAAGTCCTTCTCCTTCATCACCAAGACCCCGCCGGCGGCTCACCTCATCAAGAAGGAGCTGAACCTCAAGTCTGGTTCCGCTAAGCCCCAGGCCGACAAGGTTGGTCAGCTTTCCCAGGAGCAGCTCACCAAGATCGCCGAGATCAAGATGCCGGACCTCAATGCCAACGACATTGACGCCGCCAAGAAGATCATCGCCGGTACCGCCCGTTCCATGGGCGTCACCATCGCTGAGTAGCGATTTCTTATGGTAACGACGGGTGCTCCGACCGGGGCGCCCGTTAAATGTGTGCAATAGGGCACACGATACGATGTGGGAGGGCTCGCGCCCGTTTAACCACAGGAGGTAATGCACATGGCTAAGCATGGTAAGAGCTATAACGCCGCTGCCGAGAAGATCGACCGCGCCACGCTCTACACCCCCCTTCAGGCTGCCAAGCTCATCAAGGAGCTCGACACCGCCAAGTTCGACGAGACCGTCGAGGCCCACTTCCGTCTGGGCGTCGATACTCGTAAGGCCGACCAGAACATCCGCGGTTCCATCTCCCTGCCCCACGGCACCGGTAAGACCATTCGTGTTGCCGTCTTCGCCGAGGGCGAGAAGGCCCGCGAGGCCGAGGCTGCCGGCGCCGACATCATCGGTTCCGACGAGCTCGTCGCCCAGATCCAGAAGGGCGAGATCAACTTCGACGCCGCTATCGCTACGCCGAACATGATGGCCAAGGTTGGCCGCATCGGTAAGATCCTTGGTCCCCGTGGCCTCATGCCGAACCCTAAGCTCGGCACCGTGACCATGGACGTTGCCAAGATGGTCTCCGAGCTCAAGGCCGGCCGCGTTGAGTATCGCGCCGACCGCTACGGCATCTGCCACGTGCCCCTGGGCAAGAAGTCCTTCTCCGAGCAGCAGCTCGTCGAGAACTACGCTGCCCTGTACACCGAGATCCTGCGCGTCAAGCCCTCTTCTGCTAAGGGCAAGTACGTTAAGTCCATCTCCGTGTCTTCCACCATGGGCCCTGGCATCAAGGTTGATCCCGCTATCCAGCGCGACTTCCTGGCTGAGTAACTTTTAGTTACTGCCTGAGCAAAGCAAGCATTGCTAAAGAAACCCGGTTCTGTCTCGTGCAGGACCGGGTTTCTTGCTATCGCGTTAAAACCACCTTAAAGGGGACAGTGCCCCCTTTAAGGTGGTTACCAGGGTGTTCTAGCGGTTGAGGACTCGATAGCCTCGTGGCGCTTGAGTTCGCGACGCATGGTTTGCGAATTGAGCCAGGCTGCCTGCCAGCCACGGATGGGGTAGCGCGCTTCGTCCAGCTCAAACTGCGTATAGCCGCAGGCGTTGATGATCGTTGCCCCGCATGCGTGCTGACGTTCGCGTTGAAAGTCGCGACCATAGCATTGGTGCACATGCCCGTGCACCATGTAGTCGGGATTCCAGGACTCGAGCGCTGTGTTAAAGCATTCGAATCCTCGATGCGGTAGATCGTCCAGATCGCCCACGCCGGCGGCGGGCGCATGGGTGAGCAAGATGTCGCAGCCACCGACCATCCTCACTTTACGAGACAGCTTGCGCACGCGCTTGGCCATCTCGCGCTCGGTGTACATGTTGGCGCCATCTCGATAGCGCATGGAGCCGCCAAGCCCCGCAATGCGGACGCCGCGATAAACGTACACGGTGTCTTCGACACAGATACAGCCGCCCGGAGCATGACGCGCATAGCGGTCATCGTGATTGCCTCGCACGTAGATGAGCGGTCTGTTGATGACCGTGACCAAAAACTCAAGATAGTCCGGGTCCAGATCACCAGCGGACAAAATCAGGTCGACACCCTCAAAGCGTTCTTTGCGAAAGCACTCCCAAAGGCATCGCTCTTCGGTATCGGCTATGGCAAGGATTTTCATAGGGCGCGGACCTTCGGCTCATCGTCGGGCTGCGGAATGGTGCCCACCACGTTGTCTGCCAGCCAGTCCATCTCGACGATTTGCGTGCTCGGCAGCGGGGGAAAGCCTTCGATCTGCACCACGCCGTCTTGGCTATGGAGCTCGCCGCCAAATGGATTGATGGAGCCCTCGACAATGCCATTGCGCAGTAGCTGAACGAGCTTGCGCGTCTGATAGGGCAGGCCTGGAGCGTAGCGAATATCGATAACGCCCGAACTCATGCCATACCAGTAGTTGACGGCGCGAACCTGGCTGTCGTCACTGGTCTCATCCCAGGTGCCATGCAGCAGGCTTCGCACGATAAGCTCGTAGTAACGGCCCCAGTTCCATACCGGCATGGCAATGCCGGCAACCTTGCCATCGACCAAGCGGTGGAGTCCGTAGGCCGTGGGGTCTTCGAGCGGCTTTGACATGTCGGCGCCGGACATGACGCTTACGCCTTCGCGGCACATGGCCTCGGCAAGGCCACCGGCGGGCACATCGCCCCAGGTCAGGATAATTTGCGCACGGGGGTCGAGCAGCGAGGCACCGATAGCGAAGGCATTGATTTCACTGAGTGCGCCCGAGGCGAAGACCGACGCGTGGTAACCGATGCGGTGGTTGTCCGCCATGCTGGCGGCAAGGGCGCCCAGGAGGAACTTGGCCTCGTACATCTTGCCAAAGTACGAACGGACGCTTTGATGGGGAAGGCCGATAGAGCAGTTGAGGAACCGAACCTGGGGATACTCAACGGCAGCCCTGAGCGTGTATTCCATCAGGCGGTGCGAGGTCGAGAAGATGACGCTGTCTCCATGTTTGACAGCCGTTTCCACGGCGGCGTAGAACACGTCCGGATCGTGGCAGTCCTCAAACGCCTCGGTGCGCACGATACCGCCAAAGTGCTTATCGAGATACTGACGCCCTTGGTCGTGCAGGCTGTCCCAGCTCGACGTCGCACAGGGGAACTCATGGATAAAGGCGATGCGCAGGGGATTGTCCGCCGAATAGACGGTCTTGCCCATAAAGAAGTTGAGCACGCCGGAGGTGGACTTGGCGGTCGACTCTTCCTCATCGACGCTCGGTGCTTCGACAAGATCGACCTTGTCCTCGTTATTTTTGCCGGCAATGACCAGCTCACGCCAAATCTTACACAGGCGGTTTACGACGATATCCGTCGGCGTATCCAGCAGGCGGTCCTGGTTGTACACATTGAGGTAGACGAGCATGGCGTCGGCAGGCGTAATGTCCAGGTGGTCGCCGCCCGCGCGAAGGTAGGCGCGCTTAAAGAGCAGGAAGGTGTGGCGCAGGTAGTCGACCTTTTTCTGCGGCCATTTTTCGATAAGGTTCTGACCGAGCATCTTGGCGAGCGTTTCGTAGCTTCCCTCGCGAGAGAACTCGATCTCGTATAGGGGGCAGACGTGCCAAAACGCGCAGAACTCACCGTACAGGCGGCTTTCGACGGAATCCCATGTGCCGGGATAGAGACGGGTGATCTTGGCCGAAACCGTCGGGGCGTCTAGGAATTTGAGGACGCTGACGCGTTTGTTGCCCTCTTGGACGTAAAACCGATGCATGAACTCGGTGACGATGATGGGGTCGCGATAGCCCTCGGTCACCTGGATGTCGTAGAGGTTGGACCATTTGCGGGCGAACTCGGTGCCAAACGGCAGCAAGGGCATAAAGTTGCATGAAAAGGCGGACTGACGGCCCTTGGTAACCGTGCCGACGACCATTTCGAGCGGAATGTCTCTCAGGCCGACATTCTCTCGTTGGCCTAAGGGGAGCTGGGCAACCAAGCTATCGAGGTCCGTGAGATACGGATGCTCGCTTTGACTAATGGCGCGTCGACGTCCTTGCTCGCCGCGCTTGCGTGCTTGACGATAGGCCTCTTCCATAGTTTTGCTCCCTTAGTCGTTTAAACAACTATATGAACCATGGTATCACGAATGAAAACCACCACAAAGGTGCCTGTCCCCTTTGTGGTGGTTTAGGCGATGATGGGGGCGATGGCGCGGATGCAGGCGTCGGCCGCCGTGAAAGTGGTGCTGTCGTCGCTGACGATAAAGATGATCTTGCCCTTAATGCCAAAGTCGCCGATCTCGCTAAAGAGCACGTAGGGTTCCTTGTCAAAGCTCGAGATGGGAAGCACGGCGGCCTTGGTGGCGCTGGTCAGCTCGTCTGCCAGTGCGTCGAGCGAGGCCCACTTGGACGTGTCCTTTACGGCAACGGGCACAGCCACGCGCCCAAAGGGCATGAGGTGCACGAGCGTGTTCTTGGAGATATTTGAGTTGGGGACGATGACGGTCTGCCCGCAGGCATCTTCGATGGTCGTGTGGCGCCAAGTGATGTCCTGGACCACGCCGGACACGCCGCCGACCTCGATATTGTCGCCGGGCTTGATGATGCCCATAAAGGTCACTTGCATGCCGCCGATAAGGTTTGACAGCGTGTCCTGAAAGCCGAGCGAGATGGCGATGCCGCCGACGCCAAGAGCGGCGACGAGCGCGTTTGCGTTAATGCCAAAGCAGTTGTCGAGGATAAAACTGCCGCCGATCATCCAGATAACGGCGCGCGCGATATTGATGAAGATGCTCGATGCCGGAAGCGGGTTATCGTCGCGGTTGAGTAGGTGACGCAGAGTCTTGGATGCGACCTTGGCGGCGACGGCGGTGCCTATCGCCAAGATGACGGCCCAGATGATGTTGTGGACCCACCGTTGCTCAAAGAAATGAAGAATCGGCTCAAACAATTCCATGTAGGGAAAACCTCCTAATGATCATTCAACCATGATACCCACCAAAAAGCCCGTCCGATCACATCGGACGGGCTTCTGTGCTCGATATAAGGTTTGCACGGAGGGGCTGCAAGGCCCGGCGGCGTAGCTTAGCGGCGGCGCATCCAGATAATGCCGAGCATGATGACGATGATGCCGCCGATGAGGCATGCGCCGACCACGGCCAGCGTGCGGTCTCCCGTTGCGACAAGCTTGCCGGTTGTCTTCTTGGCGCTGGTTTTCGTGGTCGTAGTAGTCGTGCCGGGCTTGGGCGAGGGCTTAGGCGTTGGATTCGGATTGGGCGTGGGGTCCACGGCTGCGGAGCTGAAGCTGATGGTGCCGGCGAGCCCGGCCATCTTGTTCTCCCAGTCGCTCTTCCCGATCAGCGCTCTGATCGCCGCCTCGCATGTGCCCCACTCGGTGCGCTTGGTGGCATTTGCGAAAGTGGGAAAGTCGGTCGTGTTGGTAATGATGTAGTTGTTGGTGGCGACGGTATAGGTCTTGGCGGGATCGAGCGTGCTGCCATCCTTGGTGAGCGTGGCGCTCACAATGCGCTTGCCTTCGGGCTGCGCCCAATCAATCGTCACGTTAATGCCGCCAAAGGAGAGAATGCTGCCAGAGTCATCGCGCCACTTGTACTTGTCTTGCGCCTCCTGCTCGGTGTGGCCGGCTGCCACATAGGCTTGCTGAAGCTCGTAGCTGTCGTTGCAATCGTCGCTGATCTGCAGTGAGTGCTCAAGCGCTGCGAGGAAGTTTGCGCCGGTCATGCCCCAGGTCTCCACGGTGTTGCCGTAGGGCGAGATGGCGACGACGTTGCCGGCGGTCACATCGCCCGCCGCGATGCCGCCGCGGATGCCGCCCGCGTTTTCGATGGCGAGGTCTGCCCCCGTCAGGGCAAGATAGGAGCCGCAGATAACATGCCCGATGGTCTGGGCTTTGGTGGCGTCGCCCGCTTTACTGGGACGCAGATCGGTGGTGCGCACCATCTCCCAGCCATGCGTACCCGCGGCGTCCTCGCCGTAGAAATAGTTGGTGGAGGATGTGCCGAGCACCTTGTTCGATTCGCTTTCAAAGGCATCGTCGAGTGGCTTGATTTTGTTGTTGCGAACCTCGTCAAGGATGTTCTGGTTGTTAGGGTCTGCCAAAAGGTCGTCGACGTCCTTGGCGGTGTAGAGCTTCTCGTCGCTGTCGCCTGCGGAGACCGTCACCATGTCGTCGTTGGTGGTTTCGGTACCCCTGGTGTCGTACTCATAGGGAATGGAAAGCAGACCAACCTCGGCAAAGGCGCTGCCTGCCTCGACGACGCGGACCGGCTTGCCGTCGGCCCCCGTCACGTTTTCGTCTAAGTTGATGTGCTCGTGGCCCGCAACCAGTGTATCGACCCCAACGAGCTTTGCGGCAAAGGTCTTGGCGTTGAGCGTGTGCGCGATGCAGACGATAACGTTGCAGCCCTCATCCTCGCGCAGTCGCTTGGCCTCGGCATTGATGGCGTCCGCCGCACCCGAGAACGACGTGCCCGCGACCAGGTCCGCGCGTAGCGAGGAGCCCAGCGACTCATCCATGGCTCCGACGACGCCGACCTTAATCTTGTAGTTAAGCGTGGGGCTGCCCTCGCCGTCCTTCCAAGTGCGATTGAGCGTCTTGGTGATGCTCGAGCTCCATACGCCGTTCGAGGACGTTGCATTCGCGCAGAGCATGGCGAAAGGTGTACTGGTGGCACCATTGCCGGCCATCGTGCGAAGCTTGTCCGCGCCGTAGCTCCAGTCATGGTTGCCCGGTGTGGTTGCGTCGTAGCCGTTTGCGTAGAAGGTGTTCATGAGTTCGGCGATGCTCTTGCCCTCGCTCATGGTGGCAAAGGACTGCCCGTGGAAGGTGTCGCCTGCATCGAGCAGAAAGTCGGGGGCGTTGCTTTGAGCGCTATAGAGAACCGCCAGCCCGTCAAAGCCAATGGTGCCCGTGCCCTTGCTTGCGTTGTAGCTGTACTTGTAGCTGCCGTGGATGTCGTTGGTGTGCATGACGGTTACGGCGCCGTCAATAGCGGCGGGCAGGTTCCCCGCGAAAGCGAGGCTTGGGATGCCTGTGAGCGCGCCGGCAAACAACGCGGCAGCTAACGCAAGGCGGGGGAGTCTTTTCATGGCTGTCTCCTTACTCTTTAACAAAAACCACCACAAAGGTGCCTGTCCCCTTTGTGGTGGTTTTCTAGGTCGTTAGCTCAGCAGCATGCGGTCGTTGGCGAGCTCGCCGCCCGAGACCTCCTCGAACTTCTGCAGCAGGTCGGCAACGGTGAGCGACTTCTTCTCGTCGCCAGCCACGTCGTAGATTACGTGGCCCTCGTGCATCATGATCAGACGATTGCCCAGACGGATGGCGTCGTTCATGTTATGCGTGACCATGAGCGTGGTCAGGTGGTGCTCGTCGACGATTTCCTCGGTCAGATTGAGCACCTTAGAGGCCGTCTTGGGGTCGAGCGCCGCGGTGTGCTCGTCGAGCAACAGCAGGCGTGGCTTGGTGAGCGTAGCCATGAGCAGGGTGAGTGCCTGGCGCTGGCCGCCCGAGAGCAGGCCGACCTTGGCGTTGAGGCGCGTGTCCAGACCAAGGTCCAGGCGCTTGAGCAGCTCAACGTACTCGTCCTTCTCGGCCTTGGTGACGCCCCACGAAAGACCGCGATGCTGGCCGCGACGCTTGGCGAGGGCCAGGTTCTCGGCAATTTGCATGTCGGCTGCGGTGCCGCGCATGGGGTCCTGGAACACGCGGCCCAGGTACTTGGCGCGCTGTGACTCGCTCAGACGCGAGATGTCGGTGCCGTCGAGCTCGATAACGCCCGAATCGAGCGGATACACGCCGGCGATCATGTTGAGCAGCGTGGACTTGCCGGCGCCGTTGCCGCCGATCACGGTTACAAAGTCGCCATCGTTGAGGGTAAGGTCGACGCCGGTGAGCGCGCGCTTCTCGGTGACGGTGCCCTTATTAAAGGTCTTCTTGACGTGTGAGAGCTTAAGCATCTGCCTCATCCCCCTTCGTGTAGGAGCTGCGGAGCTTATAACGCTCCCAAACCACGGGCACACACAGGGCCACGGCGACGATCACGGCGGAGAGCAGCTTCATGTCGTTGGCGTCCATGCCCAACTGCAGCACGATGGCGCGGATGAGGAAGTACACCACGGAGCCAAAGACGGCGGAGGCAAGACGGACGCTAAACTGCGTGAGGCCGCCGGGCAGCAGACGGCCGAGCACCTCGCCGATAACAATGGCGGCAAGACCGATAACGATGGCGCCGGTGCCCATGCCAATGTCGGCATACTTTTGGCTCTGGCAGATGAGCGCGCCCGAAAGGCCGATGAGGGCGTTGGAGAGCACGAGGGCGATCATCTTGGTGGAGTTGGTGTTGACGCCCAGAGCGCGGATCATGTACTCGTTGTTGCCGGTGGCGCGCAGCGCCGAGCCGATCTCGGTGCCAAAGAACCAATACAGGATGGCAACGATAGCCACAGCGAGCAAGATGCCCAGGATGATGGCGACGGTGGACTGCGGCAGGCCCGTCATGTTGCTGACAGACGAGAAGATAGTGCCCTTGGCAAGGATGGGCGTATTGGATTTGCCCATGATGCGCAGGTTGATGGACCACAGGCTGATCTGGGTGAGGATTCCGGCGAGGATCGCGGGAATCTCAAAGACCGTGGTCAAAATGCCCGTGACCGCGCCCGCGATGGCGCCGGCGCACATGCCGGCCAGCACGGCGAGCAGCGGGTCGACGTTGTTATTGACGATGAGTACGGCGCAGACGCAGCCGCCGAGGGCAAAGCTGCCGTCGCAGGTCATATCGGGGATGTCGAGCAGGCGGAACGTGATAAACACGCCAAGCACCATAATGCCCCAGAGGACGCCCTGCGAAACGGCGCCCTGCAATGCAATAAGCATGCTTCATACCTCCTAGGATAGGGTGGACACGTGAGTCACCATGATAGCGGTAACAATGCATAAAAGAGCTGCGGCCGGATGTTTTGTCTCATCCGTAACAAGCAGGGCGAACGCCGGTCTTTGGCGTTCGCCCCTGTGGCTCAGATATTGAATAACGCAACTATAGCGCGAGTGCGGGTCCTAGACGCGTTACCGCGCATGGCGCTACTCGTCCAGAGCGGAAAGGTCGATGCCCAGCGCCTCGGCCATCTCGTCGTTCTTGACGACGACCAGGTCCTTGCTCGAGAGGTGCTTGATCGGCAAATCCTCGGGCTTGGCCTCGCCCTTCAGGATCTTAACGGCCATCTCGCCCGCGGCGTAGCCCAGGTCCTCATAGTTGATGGAGAGGGTGAACAGGCCGCCGGCCATGCACATGCCCTCCTCGCCGGTTACGAAGGGGAGCTTATTCTCCTTGCAGATCTGGCCGACCTGCGAAGCGCCCGCGGCGATGGTGTTATCGGTGGGGGAGTACAGCGCGTCGACCTTGCCCACGGCAGATTCGACGACGGACTGGATCTCGTTGGAGCTCGAGACGGTGAAGTCGGTGTAGTCCAGGCCCAGCTTGTCGAGTTCCTTCTTGGCAGCCTTGATCTGGACGTCGGAGTTGGACTCGGCGGTGCAGTAGAGCAAGCCGACCTTTTTAACGTCGGGCAGGACCTTCTGCATCATCTCGAGCTGCTCGGCGACCGGGGTGAGGTCGGAGGCGCCAGTGACGTTGGTGCCGGGCTTATCGTTGTCCTGGACCAGGCCCGAGGCGGCGTAGTCGGTGATGGCGCAGCCCACGATGGGGATATCGGCGGTGGCGCCAGCGGCGGCCTGCGCGGCGGGCGTAGCGATGGCATAGATCAGGTCGACGCCATCGCCCACGAACTTGTCGGCGATGGACTTACACGTGGACTGGTCGTTCTGGGCGTTCTTCTGGTCGATCTTGACCTTGAGACCGCTCTTCTTGATGGCCTTGACAAAGCCGTCGTTGGCGGCGTCGAGTGCGGAGTGCTCGGTGAGCTGCAGAACGCCGACGGTGTAGTCGGAACCGGCGGCAGCAGAGCCGGAACCAGAGTTGCCGCCGCATCCGGCGAGCGGAGCGAGCGCGAGCAGGCCAGCAGAGACCAGAAGGCTCCTGCGGCTGATGGTGATGTCCTTCATATCGTTACCCCCAGTATAGAAATGGCTGGAAATACTGCACTCAAACAAAGTGCAAGTGGAACTATAGTAGCGCGGATGTCCATTTTTACAATAACCTGGCGGGTTTTTTAATACAGAACCGGATGGGCGGTACGGGTAGTCGAATGGACGGCGGAGGTTCTTATGCGGCAGAGGCGTCGTCTTCCTCGTCGAGGGCGGCGAAGAGCTTCTTGCCGTCGAGGAGACGCGTGGTGACGTTTCTCATGCGCCCGATCTCTACGGTACGCAGCGTGTCATCGGCGCCTCGGGCGTCATAGACCGTTCCCAGCAAATACGAGATGCCGTCTCGTTGCTTGATGGCAAAGGGGCGGAGTGTCATCCGTGCTACTTCGGTTTCGCCACGTGCCGTGACGCTCGAAATATCAAAACTCACCGTGGTTCCGTGGTCGATGGCCTGCTCGACGAGCTCGCAGGTGTCGATGCGCTTGACGGGCGTGCGCGTGGCCTTGGTGGATTTGCCGCCGGCGCTTGGAGCAGGCTCGGGTGCATCGAGGTAGCCGCGAACATCGGCGCTCGCCATGGCGACCAAGTGCTGCGCCATGCTTTTTCGAATGGCGATGGGCGTAGAGCGGTTGCGCATGACCATGCCGTGGAGCCGGATGATCTCTTCGTCGGTGAGCGGACGGGTCAAGAGCCGATACCCCACGCCGCGTTTGTACTCAATTTCGTATCCGGCATGGCGAAGTGCGGAGATGGCGGTGTAGATGCTGCGCCGCGCCGCCGAGATGGGCATGCGGGCGGGGTCGTCGGGATGGGCGAGGAGCCGGATCAACTCATCGGAAAGCATGGCCTTGTCCTCGCCGGTGTTCTCGCTTAATAGCTGCAAGATGCGAACGGCGCGATAGGCTGCCATCGATGCGGCGCCCCTAGTTGTGGTGTCGTAGGTTTCAACAGCGGTTTCGGTCATGGTGCCCACGTCCTTTCCGTTTTGGGTGGCGACGGTATGGAGCCTAGGGCGCGGGGTTTTCCCAGGGGCGCAGGGCGCTCTGGGCGGTCGGTAGTCGTCGGCAAACGGCGGTTCGAGTTTTCAACAGCCCTGCCCAACTGACCAAAAACTTGCCAAAAGCTTGACGGATGCTGTTGAAAAAAAGCGTCTCTCGACCGATGTCGAGAGACGCTTGTGCGATGAGCGTTGGCGTGTGGCGACG
Source organism: uncultured Collinsella sp. (assembly GCA_902476475.1). GTDB lineage: Bacteria > Actinomycetota > Coriobacteriia > Coriobacteriales > Coriobacteriaceae > Collinsella. The sequence continues at coordinate 12,298 of CABSDO010000059.1, forward strand.
CGAGCTAACGTCCGACGATTAGAAGTCGGCGTTGCCCACGGTGCGCGGGTGCGGCAGGACGTCGCGGATGTTGCCCACGCC
>CABSDO010000060.1 GCA_902476475.1 uncultured Collinsella sp.
GTGCGCTTCGGCCGCGCGATGCAGGCCGCGTGCGGCCCGGTTGCGCTTGCCCGCGTGGCGCACGATCGCCAGGCGCGCGAGTGCTATCCGGCGGCCGTGTGGACCGAGCTGCGAGCGCATGCCGAGGCCGCTGGCGCCGCCAAGGTTGCACGCGTGGGCGAGGGCGATATCGTCGCCGATTTTGATCCCGCGGCCGGCGAGTGTCTCGAGTGCAAGCGCGTGACCTGCGAAGCTCCTCAGCATCTGAGCGATGAAGCCATTCCGTACCTGGTCTTGCGTCGCCGCGATGGCGAGGGCGAGAACGCGCCGCTCGTGCCACGCCTGACGTCCGCCTCGCAGATCGAGGCGTACTCGACATGCCCGCTGTGCTGGTTCGTGTCGTATCGCGTGAAGCCCCAGTCCATCGACGCGGGCTTTGGCAACATGGAGAAGGGCAACTTTGTCCACGATGTGCTGGAGCATCTGCATGCCCGCCTGCCCCAGGAGGGCATGGAGCGCGTGACGCCCGAGAATCTGCCGCGCGCTCAGGAGCTGCTGCGCGAGGTCTTTGACGAGACGTTGGCCGAGCACGCCGGCAAGCGAGGCACGGAGGGCCCGCTGGTGCCGCTCTCTGCGGTGGAGGAGCGCCAGGTGGCCGAGATCTTGCCGCAGCTGGAGGGCGTGCTTGCCTACGAGTCCGAGGCACTTGCCCCCTTTGCCCCGCGCTACCTGGAGTTCGCCTTCAACGAGCTCAAGGTCGAGTATGCCGGTTGGCCGCTCGGCGGGCGTATCGACCGCGTGGACGTGGACGCCGAGAATCGTGCCGTGGTGATCGACTACAAGCATCGCACGGGCGTTGAGGAGTTTAAGCTCGCCGACCCTACGGTGCGCGACGAGGAATCGGGCACGGCGCCCATCGACGATCCGCGCTGGTTGCCGCCACATACCCAAACGCTCATCTACGCCCAGGCCATGCGCCGGGCGCTGGATTTGGACACCCGCGCGGCGCTCTACTTTTCGACCAAGGGCGGCAAACCGGCGTTGCGAGGCGCCGCGAGTGCCGAGCTGCTCGAGGAGGAGCGTGGTGACGGTCGCATCCCGGGCCTTAAGAAAGGTTTCCCCGGCGAGGGTGGCAGCATGGACTTCGACGCCCTGCTCGATCGCGTGGAGGCCGGCATCGCCGAGCGCCTGCGCGAGCTCGAAGCAGGCAACGTTGCCGCCGTCGACCCGACGTCGGCTCAGGCCGCGCATGCGCGCTGCTCGTATAACCACGAAGGAACGTTTGTAAGGAGGGACGTGTAGGCCATGGATCTTTCGACTTTGATGCCGCAACAGCTGCAGATCGTCAAAACGCTCGACCGTCCGCTGTTTGTCTCGGCGGGCGCCGGTTCGGGCAAGACCTTTACCCTCACGCGCCGCATCGTCTACGCGCTCTCGCCCGAATCCGGTCCGTTCGTTGAGCATCTGGACCAGGTGCTCGCCATTACCTTTACCAAAGATGCCGCTGCCGAGATCCGTGACCGCGTGCGCCGTGCGCTTATCGACGAGGGCATGGACGAGGAAGCGCTGACCGTCGACGACGCGTGGATCTCGACCATTCACGGCATGTGCTCGCGTATCCTGCGTGCACACGCGTTGGAGCTAGGCATCGATCCCGAGTTCACGGTGCTCACCGACACCGACGAGCTCATGGACCAGGCTGTTGAGCATGTGCTGGCCCGCGCGACGGCGCCCGATGCCGCCCCCGAGCTCGCGGCATCGCTCAAGGCCCTCTACGCCTGGTATCCCATGGCGGGCGAGGGCGGCCCCTTTGGCGCCGGCACCACCATCAAGGGCCTGGTGCGCGAGCTGCTGGAGCTCTCGAGCCAACTGCCGGGCGGCATGGACGACGTGTGCGTGGCGCGCGGTCAGGCCGATACCTCGGCACTCGCCGACGCCTATCGTGCGGCGTTGGGTGCGAGCAAGGCCGCGACCGAGAAAGCGCAGGTGGCGCTCGATGCCATCGATGCGTTCGAGGCGAGCGGCAAGACCATGGCCGATGCGGCGCGACTCATGATGTCGTGCACCATGCCGCGCGCGAGCAAGGCGTTCCCCAAGGAGCAGGTCGAACTGCTCAAGGCCGAGGCCGCCGATGCGTTTATCAATATCGTGCTTGCCTGCGGTGGCCCGGCGCTCGATGCGCTGGTGGGCCTGGCCCGTTCCGTGGAGGCCGAGTATCGCGCGCTGAAGGCTGCCCCGTCTGCCCTCGACAACAACGACCTGCTGCGCATGGCCTACGAGGCCCTGCGCGATTACCCGGCCATCCGAGCGGCATACGAGGGCCGCTTTAAGATGGTCATGATCGACGAGTTCCAGGATACCGACCAGATGCAGGTCGATTTGATTCGCTATCTGACGGGTGCGGGGGAGCGCGCGTTGTGTACCGTGGGCGATGCGCAGCAGTCCATCTATCGCTTCCGTGGCGCCGAGGTCGAGGTGTTCCGTCGCCAGGAGCGCAAGGTGGGCTCGTCTGCCGCGCCCGAGGCGACTGCCGTGGCCGACGCCCCTGCTGGCGAGCTCGTCAAACTCGTGCGCAACTTCCGCAGCCACGACGAGGTACTGCGTTACGTGGCACGCGTCTTCGACGGCGATGACGGCGGCCTGATGCAGGGCTTTTTGGATCTTGAGGCGAGCGACGGCCGCAAGGACACGCTGGTGGCAGACGCCTCGCGTCGTCAGGCGCTCTTTGTTGCCGGCGGCAGCACGCAGGAGCGCACACAGGCCAAGGCCCGTGCGATCGCCGAGCGATTCCGCGCGCTTGCCGATGCCGGCCAGCCCCAGGGCGGCATGGTGCTGCTGCTGGGCCGCATGACCAACGCAGACGTCTACGCACAGGCCTTCCGTGACCAGGGGCTCGACTGCGTCATCGCGGGCGGCTCGGTCTTTGCCCAAGCTGCCGAGGTGCAGACGGTGCGCGCCCTGGTTTGTGCGCTGGCCAATCCGGCCGATACGGCGCAGGGTCTTATGCCACTGCTGGCCTCGCCGATGTTTGCGCTGGGCGCTCAGGAGTTCTTGGCGCTGGCGACCAAGCTCGATAGCGAGACGGGGGAGACGTCGCGTCGTAACATCGATGCGGGCATCATGAGTGATTCCGATGTGCCGGGCCTGCAAGATCTGCCGCTCGTGACGCGCGCCCGCGAGGTGTTGCGCTATGCGCTTCGTCGCGTGGGTCGCGATTCGTTCGCGGCGATCGCGCGCGACGTGGTCAACGCCTCCGGCTGGTTCGTGCGTCTGGCGCAGCGTGGTCCCGAGGGCAAGGCCATCGCCGCCAACGTGCTCAAGGCGCTCGATGCCGTGGCCGAGGCGGAGGCCGATTTCGGGAACTCGCCGCGTTCCATCGCGCTGGCTTTCGATCGCTTCCTGGCGGGCAAGGAGGCGCCGGGCGCGCTCAACGAGGAAGGCGACGGCGCGGTACGCATCATGACGGTGCACGCCTCCAAGGGTCTGGAGTATCCGGTTGTGGCGGTCGCCGAGTGCTTTGGCGTGCGTAAGTCCTCGGGTGCGGCTCAGATGGGTCGCGTCGAGGGCGGAGCGCAGGTCGTGGCGCTGCCGGCACGCTTCGACGGCGTTAAACTCGCGGACGGCACGTTCGTAAAGGGCGATGACGTCAAAAAGCAGTTTGAGCATGCGTTTAAGGGCAAGGGCACGTCGCTGTGGCTGCCGCCGGAGCTCATGGAGGATGTCTGCGCGACGGGTTCTCCCGCCGAGGCATTCGTTCGCCTGCGCAACGACGACCTGCAGCTCTCGCTCGAGGAGCGGGCCCGCTTGCTCTATGTTGCCATGACGCGTGCGCGCGAGCTGGTGATCTTGGCGATGGATGCCGGCGTGAGCCGTGGCAAGGTGACGGCGCCGACCTTCGACGTCGAGACCGATCTGACCTATGACGTGCTGCGTCGTATTCTGCCGACGGACGGCCTGGACATGCCGCAGCTCGATGCCGACCGTCTGGTGTTCGACAGCTCGCGGCCGGGCGACTACGAGCTTATCTCGCTGGCGAACTTTACCTTTGGCGAGCAGGCGTTTGATGCCAACGCTTCGCTAGACGCTGAGGGCAGGCTGGTCCGCGGCGATGCGGAGCCGGAGGGTGCCGGTGCAGATGCCCGCGCTGCCGTTCCCGGTCCTGCCGACCCCGAGCCCGATGCGTTTGAGCTCGTGTATCCCCAGGCGGTTGGTGTGCGCATGGGCACCTGCCCGTATCCGGCGCGCGATTCGTACAGCTACTCGTCAATTGCCGCGGCACTGCATGCCGAGGCCGAGGACCGTGCCGCCGAGGCACGTGTTCCCATGGAAGAGTCCGACGATGATGCCGAGTCGGATGGCTCGGAGATGGCCGATGCGGACGTGGCCGCCGTCGAGCCCGCCGGCAACCCCATGGCGCTGGGTTCGGCCTTCCATGCCGCCTGCCAGTGGCTGATCGAGATGGGTGCCGATGAGCTGCCCGCCGCGCGCGCCGAAGCGCTGGCGCGTCTGTGGCGCCTGACGCCGGAGCAGCGCGAGCGCTTCGACGTTGCCCTGGACCGCTGGCTCAAGTCGGCTGTTCGTGCCGACCTGCTCGCGTGGCCGTGCGTTCGAGCCGAGGTGCCGTTCTTCTCGCTGGGTTGCGAAGACGAGGACATTGCCCGCTACGGTGCATATGCCGAAGGCGCCATCGATGCGCTAGCGACCGACCCGGCGGATTCGTCACGCGCGCTGGTCATCGACTACAAGACGGGCGGCACACCGGACGAGACGCCGGAGCAGCTGCAGGAGAAGCACGCCCCGCAGGCGCGCGTCTACGCTGATGTTCTGCACAAGGCGGGCTTTGAGGCCGTGACGGTCAAGTTCGTCCGCGTGGAGCAAGTCGACTCGATCCCCTCTGGCGAATCCGCCGAGCCCCAGGTGGTCACCTACAACCTCTAGCCTCAATAACTTGCGGTGGAATAGTTCCTGAATTGCTGCCCGGGTGGGCCAACCAGGAACTATTTCACCGCAACTCAAGAATGCATGCTCTTTCGTCGGAGCCCCTCATCTGTCACGGAACGGTCACGCTCCTGCATAAACGGAACGGGCGGTCGCTATCGTAATTTGCGAAAGGGGCTGCTATTTCATGAAGCAAGAAACAGACAATCGATTGATTGCTGCCGGTGGCGAGCACGACATCATGCACCATCTGGGTGGATACCATCGATGCTGCCTGGGCGATCCGATGCATCTGGAATTTGCAGGTAAGAATTTCTGCGAGATGCTGGGTTACCAAGAGACCGAGCTGGCCGAGCTTACCGGTGAGGTGTACACGGCGTTGGTACATCCCGACGATACGGCCCTTTTCGATGATTTCGCTCAGCGTTTGGCCGAAAACGAAGGCTGCGACAGTGTCGTATACCGGTTAATCCGCCGAGACGGATCCGTCATCCGCGTGGTCGATACCATGGCGTCCGTCGTTTGCGAGGACGGCGTCATTCGCGGTTACTCAGTTGTTTGCGAGGTACCGGACGATCAGCTGGAGTCCGCATCGACCGTTCCGGGCGAGCGGATGGCAATCCTTAAGGTGTATGGAAACGCCGCCGTTGACATAGAGCGCATGTGTGGTGTTGCATCCAGTTTGCTCGGTGTGAAAGACTCACACTCGAGTACAGGGGGACTTCTCGATTTTATTGCGATATCCGATCGCGTTAAGGTCAGGAAGGCTATCGATAAGGCGCATGTGGAGGAGTACTCCGACATGGAGACCTGCGCTCTGATATCTGCGAATGGCGAAACGCAGGTATGCGATCTGTGGGTCGAGTGCATTCAGCTCGAGGAATCCGTCGAGGACAGCCTTTTTTGCATCAAGATTGAGGGGGATATCGAGCATCAGCGCAACAGCGAGGATAAGCTCTCGTTTGGCAGACTCCTTTTTTCGAGTTTTGCCGAGGATTTGTTTGAGGTTGACCGGCTTGAGGGCTCCGTAACGTATATCGCCCGCAGTGACAATGGCATCATTAATTTGCCGCTCAATGTGCGGATGTTCATGGATGACACGACAAAATACATTATTGATCATGTGGAACCGGAAGACATCGTTGCCGCGAGGGACTTTTGCGAAAAGGTTACGTCGGGCGATCCCGAATCGGGTGATATCGAGTCGGCGAAGCTGAAATTCTCGGTGGTGTTCCGCGATGGCTCCGTTAGGCCCGCCCTGCTTACGATGGCTTCGATTTCTAGGGCTAAGTGTTTTATCGGGCTGAGTTTCGATCATGCCGATGCCGGGGGAGATCCGCTTTCCACCGTCGCAACGCAGAAGCAAATCAATGTCGCGCTATTTGGTTCGTTCCGCTTGGTCGTTGATGGCAAGGCCGTTAATATCCGCTCTGCAAAAGCTAAGGAGCTCTTGGCGCTTCTCATTGAGAGACGCGGCGCGTTTGTCTCCACGCGTGAGATCATTGCGATGCTGTGGGAGTGCGAGCCCGACGAGACGACGAGAGCGCGAGCGAGGAAAGTTGCCTCGCGCCTTATGTCCGAACTCAACAGGAATGGTATCGGATATATCGTGGAGAACGATCGAGGAGCCCGCCGCGTTATTGCCGAGTATATCGAGTGCGACTACTACGACTATCGCGATGGGCTCAGGGGGCCTTCGGGAAATTTTCTGCCAGAATACTCTTGGGCGGAGTACGTAAGAATCGACTAGATGCCTCGTTAACAAATTAATGCTGAGCGATTCTTGGTTCGGGTTCCGTGGGAGCCTTGGCGGGTCGAGACTCGTTCATGCTGTCACGGAACTGTCACGCTTGTTCGCTTTTCGGACGTTCCTGAAGATGCACTATATGGTAACCATTGGGATGGGGGAGCCATGAAGCTTACTGAGAAGGGCGAAGTACTTTCTGTAACGGATGTCGATAAAGGCATCATGGACCGTTTGGGCGGATACCATCGTTGCTTTTTGGGCGGCCCAATTTATCTTGAGTTCGCAAGTCAGAACCTTTGCTCGATGCTGGGCTATCGGAAAACAGAGTTTTCAGAGCTTGTTGAGGGCGTCTATACCGTCATAGTGCATCCAGATGACGCTGCATTATTTGCAAGCTTCGTTCATAGGTTGGCGGAAAAAGAGGCCTCTGAGAGCATTTCTTACCGTCTCATCAAAAAAGACGGATCGATTATTCGCGTTGCCGACACGATGACATCGGTAATTGGTAACGATGGCTTTATGAGGGGCTATTCGGTCGTTAGCGAAATACGTGAGGGTTCAAATGCGGCTCCAGCTTATGATCAAAGGATTGTAATTCTAAAAGTGCGTGGCGGCAATGAGGCAAAGATTGCGCTGGTGAGTGGCGCTGCTGCAGATTTTGCCACAAACGTGGAGGTCACAAAGACGCTTAGTTTTTTTGACTTTGTTCCCATTTCCGGCCGTGCTCGAATTTGCGGTGCCTTAAAAAAGGCATATAGCGAGTGGCGCTCGGGCGCTGATTCCTACACACTTGTCTCCGTTGACGGTTCTGCTCATGTCTGCAAGGTTTGGGTTGAGCGTATTCGCGATGACGGCGACTTTGACTCTGCCGTTTTTTGCGTCAAGGTGCAGATCGAAAACGAAAGCCTGCGCGAAGAGGAGAATAAGGTTGCGTTTAGCAGGCAGCTATTTTCCAGTTTTGCCGAGGATCTTTTTGAAGCCGATCGGGCGCAGGATACTGTAACGTATATCGCTCGCAGCGACAGGTCCTTGTTCGACATTCCCTTAAACGTGAGGATGTTTACGGACGACATTACAAGGTATTTGCTCGATCGCGTTGCCCCCGAGAATCGGGACGCCGTTAGACAGTTCTGCATTCGCGCTCGGTCTGCCCAGTTTTGCGAGGAGGGCATAGGGACCTTGAAGATTAGCTTTTTATTGCGTGATCGCGAAGGGGGCTATAGCCCTGCCATTGCTACGGTGGTAGCGGTGTCTAAGAGCAAATACCTCATGGGAGTTAGCCTCGATTCGGGTTTGTCGCATATCGAGCAAAGTGGCGCGCAGATTATGACGGAAAAACAAGTGATTGCAACGCTGTTTGGCTCCTTTTCCCTTTCTGTCGATGGCAAGGCCGTCAACATAAGGTCTGGGAAGGCGAAAGAGCTACTCACCCTTTTGATTGAGCGCCGGGGAGCGTTTGTTTCTTCGCGTGAGGCAATTGCCATGCTTTGGGAATGCGAACCGGACCAAACTACAAGGGCTCGCTATCGTAAAACGGCATCGCGTCTGGTGGCTGAGCTCAAGAGAAACGGCATCGAATATATCGTTGAGAGCGACCGCGGGGCGCGAAGAGTCGTACCCGAGTGTCTTGAATGCGACTATTACGATTACCGTGACGGATTGCGAGCGCCTTCGGGAGCCTTGCTTCCTGAGTATTCGTGGTCAGAGTTCATTTTGATTGACTGATTTTATGGTTATTGGTGTGTTGAACAAATAATGTTGGATGCACCGCAATTATCGCGTGGATTATTTTGGGATAACCGTTCGTCGACCTTTTTGTAAACCTTGAATCGCCGCATGAGCAACACTTGTACTATTGTTGCTTGTGGCGACCGCACATCCGTTCCGCCGAACCCTTGTCAGACTATGGTCCGCTATAACTGCTCGCCCTTTCGTATGGGGCAAGGATCTTATCCGAAAGAATGGTTGAAGCATGGGATACATTGGTGGGACCGAGGCTGTTCTTGATGCGAACGCTAGCTTCGTGGATCGTCTAGGCGGTTTTTACTGCAGATGCGTTTTGGACGGCGCCACGCGCTTGGAGTTTGCCAGCCAGGGGCTGTGCAAGATACTGGGATACCAGAGGGACGAGCTCTTTAGCATTACCGAGGGCATATTCGAGGCCTTGGTCCATCCCGATGACAGAGAGTCCCACCTTGCTTTTACGCGGCGCTTGTCCAAGGCGGAAGGAAATGCAAGTGCGGCGTACCGTCTGATAGCAAAAGACGGTGCCGTAATTTTCGTACACGAGATTGCGGTATCGAGTATGGGCGACGACGGCGTCATGAGAAACACCTCGATTGCATTCGAAGATCGCGTTTGGCAAGAAGCAGCACCGGGCATATGCAACGAGGACTTTTCTGTCATGAAAGTGTTTGGAGATAGGAGCATAACGATTGCCTGCTCCAACGATTATCCAAAAGACCTATTAAGGATTGACTCTCGCATCGATCATTCCGGTCTTTTGGATTTTATTGTCTTGGCGGATCGGGCGCGTGTAGGCGAGATGCTCGGCGAAGCATATGCCCAGGTGGCGCCCATTGCGGATGTATGTACGCTCGTGTCTGCCGATGGGACCCCTCATGCGTGCAGAATTTGGGTTGAGTGCGTCCGCAAGAAGGATACGAAGAAAGACTCACTATTTTGCGTTAAGGCGGCGAGCACGCCTGACAGTGACGTGGAGTTCCAAGAGCTGCTTTCATTGAGTAAAAAACTACTTGCTAGCTTTGCCGATGATCTGTTCGAGTTTGACAAGTCGGACAATTCGATAACGTGTATCGCACGGAGGGACAGGGGCGTTTCCAGCTTTTCTCTCAACATAAGAGTGTTTGCAGACGATATGATTGAGCGTCTCCTGTCCTTTGTGAGCCCAAGAGATAAAGAGCGTGTGAGGGGGTTTTGCAATTGTTCACGATTGGCTTCGCTTGGAGAAGATGGCCCTCATACGGATAAGATCACGTTTGCGCTGGGCGATGCAGCTGGATGCACAAAAGCCGCTACGCTTGTTATGGTATCGGCGTCGAAGAGCAAATCCTATATTGGTTTTCGCTTTGAGACGGCCGCTGGCGATTCCGGCGTCAGCCATGCGCCACAAGAGAATGGTCGCAGTATTGTCGTCAGGCTTTTCGGCCCCTTTAGTTTGTCCGTAGACGGCAGGGCTATCAATATACGTTCCGAGAAGGCCAAAGAGTTGCTTGCCCTTCTGGTGGAGCGCCGCGGTTCTTTCGTGTCTTCCCGCGAGGCTATTGCGATGCTATGGGAGTGCGAGCCAAATAAGACAACGCGGGCAAGGTACCGCAAGACGGCCTCGCGACTTATGACTGAGCTTGGCAGAAACGGCATCGACTATATAGTCGAAAGCGATCGTGGGGCGCGCAGAATCGTTCCAGAGTGTATTGAATGTGACTACTACGACTATCGTGACGGAATCGGCAGTTTACCGACGGGGGGGGGGGCTTCCCGAGTATGCCTGGTCGGAGTTTATTTCGCTATAAGAGGCTCGTTTGACCGTGTGAGGCGTGGGACGCTGACCGCCGCCGTTGTGATGTGAAATCTGAATAGCGTTCCTACTTGTCACATTTGCTGAAAATGATGCGCCGCGTCCGCCCAGCGTGACAGTCACGCTTTGACCAAGGGCGTCACAGCCGATTCATACCATATCCGTAAGGGTCTAAATGAGACCGAGGAATAGTTGCTTATAAGGCAGCGAACGGATTGAGACGGTATGATGACGAGTCGAAATACCAAGCGCAATAAGATGATGGCGGGGGCGATCCTGTCTATTTGTTTTGCAACGATGCTTGCTATGCCGCTTGTCGCACGTGCTGCAGGGGATAACGGCTGGCAAATCGTGAGCGGGCGCTACGACGCATCGCATAAGACGAGTGAGGGTATTGCAGCGGATCAGCTCGGCAGCTACGGCTGGGTTGAGTCAGCTGACGGTGGTGTTCGTGTGAGCAAGACCGTCGAGCCCACCGGCGTCGAGGACGAGTTCATCGTGCACCTCTCGGTGGACACCTGCGCCGTCTCCTCGCAGCAGACTGACTATTATACGTTTTCACGACTGCTCCATACCAAGGCGTGACATCCAACTGGGCGCACGGCATGACGCCGGGTACTGTGACCGGCTCCGTCAACGGCAGCAGGATTGACGTAACGGGAAACGCCGGATCGAATTACGGCAAGTCGGGCGTCTTTGATATCCAGTACCCAGCGGGGATGACCATCGCCAAGAATGTAAGGCTATATTGGAGTCAGGCAAACAACGTCACGATTTTCCTGGAGCTTGACGAGAGCCACTATGTCCTTATGGGCGTTCAGGTTAGTAAGGACTCTCATAATACGGTTGTCCTCTCGGATGAAGCGTATAACCTTATCAACGAGAAGATCAAGGGCCAGGTCAAGCCGGGTCCCGCGCCCACCCTCAACTCGGTGACGGACGTCATGGGCGGCAACATCGAGTTCCTGGGCTCCATCAACGCTGACGCCGGTTCGGCGAGCTTCGACGATGGCACCTCGACACTCACTTGGAGCCCGCAGTACTCCGGCTCGGCAAAGAAAGTCGTCGAGGATCCCGTCTACGATTACGAGTACACCGATAGCGGTGCGGTTGCCAAGCTCACCATCACGCAGAAGACCTGGTACTACGGGGCCGCCTCGCTCACGTACAAGGTGCGCCTGAAGACCGGGGAGGGCTTTGCGAGCTCCTACGACCCCGACGAGGTGACCAACCCGTACTTTACGAACGACCGCGCCACCCTCGACTACACCTACAGTACGTACAACAAGGACGATAACCAGTTCCACGAGCATCCCAACGCCATGTGCGACTTCCCAAAACCGGAGGTCAAGGGGATAACGTACGACCTGAGGGCGCTCAAATGGAACGCGGACGACGGCGCGCCGCTGACGGGCGCCACGTTCAGGCTCACGCGCACGTGGACCGACTCCGACGGCGTCGCACGCAACGACGTCGTGCGCGACGACCTCGTCTCGGGCGAAGACGGCTACGTGACGGTGATGGGTCTTCCCTGGGGCGACTATACGCTCGAGGAGATTGCGGCGCCGACGGGCTTTGTGCTTCCTCAGGATACGGTACGCACCTTTAGTCTGTGCTACACCAACAATAGTTCTGGGCTCGTCGCATCGACGATCTCGCCCGCCGACGCAAACCGCGCCATGAGCGCGTCCGAGCCGGCGCACATCGACAACGAGCGCGTGAAGACGGATGTCTCATTGGTCAAGGTCAATGCTAACGACACGTCTAAGAAACTATCCGGTGCAAAGTTCTCGCTTTACAAGGATGACGGTGACGGCGTCTTCGACCGCGCGACGGACAAGCTGGTCTTCGCAGACTGTGAGACCGGGAGCGACGGCAAGGTCACGTTCCCTAAGCTGACCGTCGGCACCTACTTCCTCGTTGAGACCAACACCCCCGCGGGCTACCAAATCAACGACGAGGTCTTCCGCATCCGGGTGTTCGACGTCGCCGGCCAGGCGGGCGGGGCGGCAGGCAATATGATCCAAGTCGGCAAGGCAGATGGGTCGGACATGCGCGCCCCCGATCCCCCG
>CABSDO010000061.1 GCA_902476475.1 uncultured Collinsella sp.
GGATGCCGGAGGCGTGGCCCTCAATATCGAATCCGCCGAGGCTGCGCGCGAGGCCGAGAAGCCTGCCCGCCGTCGCCGTGGCAAGCTGCTGGGCGAGCCCAAGACGGAGGCCAAGCTGCCGGGTGGCGTGGTGCAGCCCTCGCTGCCGCTTGGCGATCCGGAACCCGCGCCCGAGCCTACGGACGAGCAGAAGCAGGAGGCACCGGCCGCCGAAGAGGCCGCCCCTGTCGCCGAGGCCGCCGCGAGCCCTGAGTCCGCGCTGGAGCCCAGCGATCACCTGGCCGCCATGATGCGCCGCAGCGCCCGCCGCGAGGAGGCTTATGTGCCCACCTCGCAGCTTCGCCGCTTTACCCTGCCCGATTCGGCGCCCATCATGCGCCGAGTCATGGGCTTTCTGTCCGATCAGGCCCGCGCGCTCATCCACGCCGGCGTGTCGCGCGACCGCATCTGCATCGATCCGGGCCCGGGCTTTGGCAAGACGGCCAACGAGGACATCGTCATCCAGCGCGAGACCGCCAAGATGGCGTCGCTGGGCTATCCGCTCATGTGCGCCGTGTCGCGCAAGCGCTTTGTGGGCGCTGTCTCGGGCGTGACCGAGGCCGCCGAGCGCGATGCCGCCACGTTTGGCGTGTGCCTGGGCGCTATCCAAGCCGGCGCCAACATTGCGCGCGTGCACGACGTCGCGGGCTTTGCGCAGTTCCTGAACGGTTACTGGGCTGTTGCCAAGCCGCAGCCGCGTCGCGCGTTTGTGGCCGTGGGCTCCAACCTGGGGCATCGCTGCGACAACATCCGCGCCGCGCGCGACATGATTGCCGAGGTTCCGCTCACCTGCGTGTCCAACTGCTCGCGCATCTACGAGAGCGAACCGGCCTACGAGACGCGCCAGGACGCCTTTGCCAACGCCGTCATCGAGATTAAGACCGAGCTGGCACCGCTGGTGCTGCTCGACGAGCTCATGAAGATCGAGGCCGAGCTGGGCCGCGACCGTTCCAAAAAGGCCAAGGCCAATGGCCCACGCACCATCGACCTGGACCTGCTTTGGATGGACGGCGAGACCCACGGCGGCAAAAAGCTGCGCCTGCCGCATCCGCTGATCGGCGAGCGCGACTTTGTGCTGGTGCCGCTCGAGGACCTGATGCACGACCCGGCGCGGTTCTTCCGCTACAACGGCGTCGAGGTCAAGGAGCCCGAGGACCGCGTGGGACACATCGTAGGCGAATTGGGGCGCATGTAGATGATTGAGATGAATGCTGTTGCCGCCGGCACCGAGCTTGATGCCGCGCGCGACGCGGGCCGCGAGGGCGTGTCCGCGGGCTGGTGCGCGTGGAGCGCGGGCGATGCTTCGCTGACGTTTTCGCTGGTCGTGCGCCCGGATGTGAATATGCACGCCTTCCACGGCCTGCCGTTTGTGGCCGCGATGGGCATGATGGACGCGCTCGCGGGCACGGCTGCAACGCCGGGGCTGGGGCTTGCCGGCAAGGTGGGCATTCAGTGGCCGAGCGACATCGTGTGCGGCGCGCCTGCGTTTGAGACGTCACTTGCGCGCGTTGCCGTTAACGGCGGCGCCGGTGCCGCAGGCATGTTTGCTGTGGTGACGGTGGATATTGAGCGTGTGGCGCTAGGCGAGCTTGGCGTGGATATGGCCGACGAAGCGCTGGTTGAGGCGTTGACCGCCGCCCTGCTCGCCCGCGTTGGCGCTTGGGCGGTCGTTGCGAACACGCCGCAGGGCGCCGCCGGTCCGCTGGCCCCGGTGCTGGGCGAGTACTTCGATATGGTGCCGTTGCTGGGCCGTCAGGTTGCGGCGGTGTCGCCCAACGGCTTGCCGCTTGCGGTCGGTGTGTTTGCGGGCCTGGACATCTGGGGCCGCGCGACCATCAAGACCGACGCCGGCGAGCAAGAGTTTCCGCCCGAGGCCGTGCGCATCCGCGGGCTGTAGCGCGGGTCCGCTCGCAAAGATAGCCATGACAACAAAGCCCTCCTCGGCCAGCGCCGGGGAGGGCTTTTGCATGGCCGGGGCAAGCTCGCTAGTTTTGTCGCACCTTTGTCGCAGTAATGTCGCACCTTGTCGCAGTAGCGTCCAGTGGTGCTGGGCGACTGCGCACCCCCTATTCCTCAAAACTGAAAAATTTTCGATTTTGAGGAATAGGGTCAAGCCAGCTCGACCCTTTGCGAGGTATATTCGTTGCAAAACCTATTCCTCAAAACTGAAAATTTTTCGATTTTGAGGAATAGCAACGAAAGACTGCAGGGAGGCCGCCAATGAAACTCATCAATAGGACGTCGTATATGGACGCGTTGACGAGTCTTATCGGCGTGCCGGATATCAAGGTCATCACGGGCATTCGCCGTAGTCGAAAATTGAAATTGCTCGAGGCCCTTTGCGACTACGTAGGGGCCAACCTGCCCGATTCGAATATCATCCATATCAATTACAACCTCGATGAATTCGAGGGCCTGCTCGAATACCATGCGCTACTTGCCTACGTAAAAGAGCGTCGGGCGCCCGGCAAGCAAAACTTCCTGCTTATCGACGAGGTTCAGATGTGCGACGGCTTTGAGCGCGCTATCAACAGCCTTCACGCATCCGAGCAGTACGACATTTTCATTACCGGATCGAACGCCTTTTTACTGTCGAGCGATCTGTCGACGCTCTTTACGGGGCGCACGTTCGAGATCGAGGTGTTCCCGTTCTCGTTTGAGGAGTATCGCTCTTACAGCGATGAGGGCGAGGTCGACCGCGACTTTGACGAGTACGCGCGGACCGGCGGCATGTCCGGCTCCTACCCCTATCCGATGCGGGAGCAGCGCTATCAATATCTCTCCAACGTCTTTAAGACGCTGATCGTGAGGGATATCGTACAGCGGCATAACGTGAGAAATGAATCGGCGCTGCTGCGCATTGCCGATTACATGATGGACAATGTCTCCAACATCACGTCGGCCCGCAACATCACGGACGTTTTGAATGCGGACGGGCTGAAGATTACGAACAAGACGGTCGGCACGTATATGGGATACCTGTGCGACGCGTTCGCCTTCTATAAGGTGCGTCGATACGACATTCGCGGCAAGAAATACCTCAAGAGCGGCGAGAAGTATTACCTGGCGGATCATGCGTTTAAATACGCTTTGCTCGGCACGCGCGATATGGACTGGGGTCGTGTGTACGAGAATATGGTGGCCATCGAGCTGCTGCGTCGCGGATACGAGGTGTACGTCGGCGTGCTCTACAAAAAGGAAATAGATTTTGTAGCAATCAAGCGAAGCGAGAAGTTCTACATTCAGGTGAGTGACGACATCGGCTCGGATAAGACGTTTGAACGGGAGATTTCGCCGCTCCTGAGCATTGGCGATGCGTATCCCAAGATGATTCTCGCCCGTACGCATCACGAGACAACAGATCGCGATGGGGTGCAGATTGTGGACCTGGCGAGATGGCTGGCAGGCGAGGCGTAGTGTGCTTTCGGCCTATTCCTCAAAATTGAAAATAATTCAGTTTTGAGGAATAAGGTTGGCGGATGTTTGCCGGGTTGCGGCGTTCGCTTTACCCCTGCTCCTGCATGCGACGGTAGATTTCGCAGATGCCCTTGATGGTGAGCTGGCCGTCGACCACGTCGAAGGCGTCGGTCGAATCGGCAACGATGCCGGCAAGGCCGCCTGTGGCGATGACGGTGGCGTCCTCGCGGCCCAGCTCGCGCTTCATACGCGCGACCAGGCCCTCAGCCATGGCGGCGGCCCCCGTTACGGCGCCGACCTTAATGCACTCCTCGGTATCGCGGCCGATGGCGTGCTCGGGTGTCTCGAGCGGAACGCTGGCGAGCTTGGCCGCGCGGGCGGCAAGCGCGTCCATGGAGATGCGGATGCCCGGCGCAATCGCTCCGCCAATGTAGTAACCGTCCTCGTCGATGACGTCGATATTGGTTGCGGTGCCAAAGTCCACCACGATCGCAGGGGCGCCGTAAAAGCGCTCGGCCGCGACGGCGTTGGCGATGCGGTCGGCGCCTACTGCCTGGGGGCGCGCCGCCCGCAGCTTGGTCACGGCGGCGGTCTGCGGGCCGATGACGATAGCGTCCGCCGCGATGCGGTCGGCCACGGCGTGCCACTCGCGCGAGAGCTGCGGCACCACGCCGGCAAAGGCGATCGCGTCGACCGCATCGAGCGAGAGGTCGTACATCTTAAAGAAGCCCATCAGGCGCACGTGGATCTCATCGGCGGTAAAGGAGCGGTCGGTGGGCATGCGCCACGACTGCACCAGCTCGTCTCCGTCAAACAGGCCCATGGCCGTCTGCGTGTTTCCCATATCGATAGCGAGCAGCATGTCTACTCCCGGTTTTGGCGTAAAAGGACGCGCACCATTGTATACGCGCTGCCGGCGTTGGGCTGCGATTCGTTTACCGGGACACATGGGCTGAAAGATATAAATATGAAGGAATTATGCTCTACGAGATTTTCCTTGCCGTTTACCGAACTCCCGCGTAATATTCTTGCTTGCGCGCATGAGGCGCCCAGACATTGCGGGGTGGAGCAGTCTGGTAGCTCGCCGGGCTCATAACCCGGAGGTCGTAGGTTCAAATCCTGCCCCCGCGACCAAGAATTTGCAGCTCGTCGGTCTAGCCGGCGAGCTTTTTTTGTTATTTCGGGACTGTGTGGTCGACCCGATTCTCAACTTTTCGGTCGAAAATCTCAATCTGTAACACCTAGACCCAATTTGGGCTGCTATCTGTTACAGATTTAGATGTTTCGGCAGGACGGTCTCCGTTTGTCTAAATCTGTAACACGAGGGACGGATTTTGCCGAGTTGCTGTTACAGATCGAGATCTTTCGGCGGACGGGTTTGGTTTGTCTCGATCTGTAACAGTTAGGGCTGGTTTTGGCCTGTAGATGTTACAGATTTAGATTGTCGAGAACGGGCCAAGGGGAATGTCTCAATCTGTAACAGGTAGGACTGGTTTTGGTCTGTAGATGTTACAGATCGAGACAAACCGACAGGCGTCCCATCCCCATCCACCTGCCGCTACCTGCTGTCCGCCGATTTCCGTTGCGCTGTTGTATTCCCATGCCATATTCTCTAGACAACTACGCGGCATCATCGCCGCCGCGCCTACAAGAGAGGAATGTCCATGACCGCACCTGCATCCAAGCTGCTCCAGCCAATTACGGTTGGCCCCCTTGAGCTCAAGAACCGTATTATGTTCCCGCCGCTGACCACCGGCTACGAGGAGCGCGACGGTTCCATTGGCGAGCGCAGCCTGGCTTTTTACGAGCGCCTGGCCCGTGGCGGCGTGAGCTACATCGTCATCGGCGACGTCGCTCCCGTCATGACTGCGAGCCCCACGCCCAAGCTGGCAACCGACGCCCAGATCCCCACGTTTAAGGCCCTGGCCGACGTCGTCCACAAGCACGGCGCCAAGGTCGCGCTGCAGCTGTTCCACCCCGAGTACGATGTGCCCGGTGTCGGTCGCATGGTCATGGGATCCATGGCCGCCGCCAAGGCCGCGCAGGAGGCCAAGGCCGCCGGCGACGAGGAGACCTTTGCCGCCAAGATGGCCGAGTCCAACGAGATCCGCAACCAGGCCTATGCCAAGCTGCACCACGACATGCAGCACTTTGTGAACGAGGCGAGTGTGGAGCAACTCACCCAGATCAAGGAGGCCATCGCTGCCTCGGCCGCTCGCGCACAGCAGGCCGGGATCGATGCCATCGAGGTCCACGGCGACCGCCTGGTGGGTTCGCTGTGCTCGGCCATCCTCAACCAGCGCACCGACGAGTACGGTGGTTCGTTCGAGAACCGCGTTCGCTACGCGCTGGAGGTCGTCGCTGCCATTAAGGAAGCCGCGCCGCAGCTGATGGTGGAGTACAAGCTCCCCGTGATCATGGAGAACCCCGACGGTACGCCGCGCGGCAAGGGCGGCCTGCAGCCCGACGAGGCCTGCGAGTTCGCCAAGCTGCTCGAGGGTGCGGGCATCGACATGATCCAGGTTGCACAGGCCAACCACACTGGCAACATGGGCGATACCATTCCGCCCATGGGCGCCATGCCCTACAACTGGACGCTGCCGGTGGCCGAGCGCGTCAAGGCCCTGGTCTCCGTGCCGGTGGCAACCGTCGGCCGTGTTGTCTCGGTCGAGGCCGGCGAGAAGATTCTGGAAGACGGCGCCGCCGACATCATCGCCTACGGCCGCTCGCTCATGTGCGACCCCGACATTGCACTGAAGGCCGCCACGGGTGAGCCCATCCGCGAGTGCCTCAACTGCAACAAGGGTTGCGTCGATGCGATTCAAAACCGCAAGTACATTTCGTGCGTGCTCAATGCCGAGAACGGCGACGAGGCGACCATCGCCATCAAGCCGGGCGAGGGCGACAAGAAGATCGCCGTGGTGGGCGGCGGCATCGCCGGCCTGGAGGCCGCGCGCGTGGCGGCCAAGCGCGGCTACGACGTGACCGTCTACGAGGCGAGCGATCACTTGGGCGGCCAGATTGTGCTGGCGGCTGCGCCTCCGCGCAAGGACGAGATCATGCGCTCGGTCGAGTACTACGAGAAGATTCTGCCCGGCCTGGGCGTGAAGGTCGAGCTCAACCATGCCGCTACCGCTGAGGACCTCAACGCCGCCGACGCCGCGATTGTGGCCGTGGGCGCGCACGACGTGGTCATCCCCGTTCCGGGTGCCGATTCGGAGAAGGTCGTCTCGAGCTGGGACGTGCTGGCCGGCAAGGTGGAGCTCAGCGGGCGCGTCGCCGTCATTGGCGGTGGTCTGGTGGGCACCGAGACTGCCGAGTACCTGCTGCAGCACGGCTGCGAGGTGGCGATCGTCGAGATGCTCGACAAGATTGCCGCGGGCGAGTCCGAGACCATTCTGCCGCTGATTATGAGCGACTTTGCAGAGCACAACGTGGAGCAGCATGTTAAGACCCGCCTGACCGCCATTACCGACGAGGGCGTGGAGGCTGTTCGCACCACCGAGGACGGCGCCGAGGAGCCGGTGAAGATCGCCTGCGATTACGTGGTGATGGCCGTGGGCTCCAAGGCCAACGCGTTTGACCTGGATGGCGTGACGGTGCCCGTGACCTGCGTGGGCGACTGCTCGGGTGAGCGCACCGCCGACATTGCGAGCGCCATTCGCACGGCGTATCACGCGGCCAACGAGCTGTAGTTGAACATCGCGGCCAGGCGGGGCGGTAGCACGGATCCGTCTCGCCCGGCTGTGTCCCGTCGGGTGTCAACCGGTGCGGGGCCTGCAAGCGCAGCAGGTCCCGCCCTTTTTGTTTTGCTCCGGTGGACGGCAATGCGCGGTAATCATGAGGAGTGAGGACGTCTACTGTCTTGCAGATCACTCAAAATTATTGAGGGAGGGGTTAATAACTATATCCTCTATACCAAAGGACATAAAGAGATGCCAATTTTGTTGACAAGCGAATGACGATTAGCTGCGAGTCAGCTACCAGCGTAAATAATCGATAAAGAAATGTCGTAATTTGGTGCCAAATGCCCAGATAACGCCGCGTCTATTTTAATTAACTGCTTTGAGCAAACGGTAAAATGCTACTATCTAACTTGCACGTAAGAAAGCAGATTAACGGTTAAGGCTAAGAAGTGGCAGGTATGTCGGAAGCAACTAGGACTCGCACGCATGCGCCCGAGGTTAGGCAGCGCGCCGTCGAGATCCTTCAAGAGGGGGTCGGTCATCGCGCCCTCGCCGCGGAGCTTGGCATTCCCCAGGCCACGGCTCGTCAGTGGGCCCGCGCGTATGCCGTGGGCGGTGCCGACGCCGTTCTCAATGCCGGCTCGCATCATCACACCTATTCGTACGACGTAAAGCTCGCTGTGGTTAAGGACCGTCTGGAAAACGGCTTGACGGTTCGCGAGGCCATGATCAAGCACAAGATTCCCAGCGAGTCTTCGGTCAAGGCTTGGTGCCGTCAGTACCGCGAGAGCGGTGAGTCCGCACTGGTCGATAAGCCGCGCGGTCGCAAGCCGCGCGTTAAAAAGGCGGAATAGCAAACGGGATGGTGCGCCCACAGGGGCGCATTTTTCTTGCCGCGGCAACTTTTTGGACCGCCGCGAGCCTATCGGGACATCCTCTAAAGTGGTTAATAAACCGCGCGCAGTGGCCCGCGCACCTGTCGCTGCGATAGGGGGAGCGTCGCCTCTCTGCTCCAAAGCGGACGCGCCCTTGCCCCGTACGCCTAAAACTCCCCAGTTGACCGAAAACCCGCCGCCGCTACTCCTCAATTGAGCTATAACGTTAAACAATTGCAGCGTTTTTGCATGGGGGAGTGATGGTATGACGCTACTGTATTTCCTTACCCTGTTTCCGCTGGTACCGGCGCTGGGCATGCTGCTCGCGCGCGGTGACCGCGCCCGCGATGCGGTGGGGCTTGTAGGCTCCGGCATTATTATGGCGGTGACAGTTGTAGTCGCCGTCTTGTTTTTTGGCACGGGTCCGCAGAGCTTTGAGGTTGCCCCCGGCACCTCGCATGTGCTCTCGATCATCAGCTCCGCCATCGATGCCATCCTGTGCGCCGTCATCCTGTACAACGCGTATAAATATAGGAACGCGCTCACCACGGTGCTCGGCATAGTCCAGCTGGTGGGCTCGCTCGCCTTTGCAGCCATGACGCTGCCCGCGGCCGAAGCCGTCACGGCGACGCCGCTCTACCTGGACTACATGAGCGTGATCATGGTCCTCGCCGTTGGCATTGTCGGCAGCCTAATCTGCGTGTATGCCCTGGGCTACATGAAGGACTTCCAGGCTCATGACGAGCACGAGGCCGCGCTGCGCGGGCAGACCGCGCCCGACCGTCGCCCGCAGTTCCTAGCGCTTATGTTCCTGTTCCTCTCGGCCATGTTCGTCATCGTGACGAGCGATAACCTTGAGTGGCTGTTCTGCGGCTGGGAAATCACCACCGTGTGCTCGTTCCTCATGATTGGCTACACGCGCACGCCCGAGGCCATCAAGAACGCCTTCACCCAGATCATCCTTAACATGCTGGGCGGCATCGCGTTTTTGGCCGGACTCATGTTCCTGCACGTTAACGGTATGCCGTTGACCATCTCGGGCATGATCGAGCTTTCCGGCGCCGGAACCGTGCAATCCGCGCTACTGGTGATGCCGGTCATCCTGCTGTCGCTCGCCGCACTCACCAAGGCCGCACAGATGCCGTTCCACACTTGGCTGTTGGGCGCCATGGTTGCCCCCACGCCCACGAGCGCCCTGCTGCACTCGTCAACCATGGTCAAAGCTGGCGTGTTCTTAATGGTCAAGCTGAGCCCGCTCTATGCCATCTATCCCGTGACCGGCTTTATGGTTACGAGTGTGGGTGCCATCACGTTTTTGCTCGCTGCCCTCATGGCCATCTCGCAGAGCAATGCCAAGCGCGTGCTCGCGTTCTCCACCATTTCCAACCTGGGCCTCATCAGTGCCTGCTTGGGTGTCGGCGCGCCCGAGGCCGTCTGGGCGGCCATCTTCCTGATCCTGTTCCACACGGTGGCAAAGTCGTTGCTGTTCCTGTGCGTGGGCACGGCCGAGCATCATATCGGCAGCCGCAATATCGAGGACATGGACGGTATGTTCAGCCGCATGCCGCACCTGACGCGCCTGATGATGCTGGGCATCATGGGCATGTTCGTGGCGCCGTTTGGCATGCTCGTGTCCAAGTGGGGCGCCCTGGTGGCGTTTGCGCAGACCGGCAACGTGCTCATGATCATGGTGCTTGCCTTTGGCTCTGCCGCGACGTTCTTCTTCTGGGGCAAGTGGCTCGCCAAGCTTTCGGGCGTCGACCCCACGGCTCAAAACGTTGAGGTCAATGTCCACAAGACCGAATGGATGGCGCTCAACACCATCGCCGCGCTGCTGATTCTGTGCTGCGTGGCGTTCCCGCTCATCTCGAGCGGTTTGGTGTCGCCTTACTTGGCCATGGTGTTTGGCCGCGTGCCATACGTTATTGGCAAGGACGCCATGTATCTGATGGTGGTTATCGTGGCGTTTATCGCCGTGGTGCTGCTGACTTCATTCCGCGTGAGCAACAAGCCGCACGTCAACGTGTACCTTTCGGGTGTGGGAACCGACAAATATCGCCATTTCCGCGGCTCGATGGGGCACGAGGTGAAGGCCGAAAAGCGCAATTGGTACTCGGAGGACGCCCTTGGCGAGAAGCGTATTGGCCCCGCGGGTAGCGTCGTGTGCTGCAGCATTATCTTGTTTGCGCTGCTGTGTTGCGCGTGGATTGGGCCCGAGAGACTTGCCATGAGCGCGCCCTCGGTGCTGCGCGGCAAGTATTTCGAGGGTTCGGGCGTCGTGGGCATTTTTATTGGCACCGTGGCGTTTGCCTTGCTGGCGCCGTTTGTGGGTGGCCTGATCGACGGCGTTGACCGTAAGCTTTCGGCCCGCATGCAGGGCCGCGTGGGCCCGCGCCTGCTGCAGCCCTTCTACGACGTTGCCAAGCTCCTGCGCAAAGCCCCTGCCAGCGTAAACACCATGGACGATACCTATATGGCGTGCGCGCTCATCTTTACCGTGGTGGGCGGCGGCATCTTTGTGTCGGGCTCCAACACGCTGCTGTGCGCGTTTATGGTTACGCTCGCCGCGATCTTTGTGGTGCTGGCGTCCGCCTCGACGCAAAGCCCGTTTGCCCAGGTTGGCGCCGATCGTGAGTTGCTGCAGGTTATGAGCTACGAGCCCTCCGTTTTGCTGATGAGTGTGGGCCTGTATCTTGCCACCGACAGCTTCGATTCCATCGCCGTGACGGGGCAGTCGGCCCCCATCATCGTGCACAGCGCGCCCATTTTCCTCGCGTTGCTCGCGGTGCTTACCATCAAGCTGCGCAAGTCGCCGTTTGACCTTTCGTACTCGCATCATGCGCATCAGGAGATTGTCCAGGGCGTCGCCACCGAGATGAGCGGCGGCACGCTGGCCAAGATGACCCTTATGCACTGGTGCGAGACCGTGCTGTTTTTGATGTGGGTGGGCATGTTCTTTGTCTGGGACAACCCCGTGAGCTGGGTTGTAGCCCTGGTCGTGATGGCCGCGACGTATTTTGTCGAGGTCCTGATCGACAACACCTTCGCACGCAGCACCTGGCGCAGCTGCTTTAGGCTCGGATGGGGCGTGGCGCTGGTGTTTGGCCTGCTCAACCTTATGCCCATCCTCGTCGACGTATTTATTTAGGAGGCGGCATCCATGGATCATAAAATGTCGCGCTCGCCGTGGGTTATTCATTACGACGGTTCGAGCTGCAACGGATGCGATATCGAGGTGCTGGCCTCGCTCACGCCGCTGTTCGATGCGGAGCGCTTTGGCGTGGTCAACACCGGCAACCCCAAGCATGCGGATATCTTTTTGGTGACGGGGTCGGTCAACGCGCAGAACCTGCCTGTCGTGCGCCAGATCTACAACCAGATGCTCGAGCCCAAGTGCGTGGTGGCGTGCGGCATCTGCGCGTGTTCGGGCGGCGTGTTCCGCGATGCCTATAACGTGATCGGCGGCGTGGACCGCGCGATTCCCGTGGACGTGTACGCGCCCGGGTGCGCCATTCGCCCCGAGACGGTGATCGATGCCATCGTGGAGGCGTGCGGCATCCTGGACCAGAAGGAGGCCGTGATGCGCGCCGGCGGCGATCCGCTTACCGTGGGCGGTGCCGCTACCTGGGACGGTGGCGTTGAGCTGGGCGAGGACGGGTTTGTGGCCGCTGCGGAGGACGGCGACGCGACCGCCGCTGCAAAGGAGGCCGAGTAATGCAAAAGGCAATCTATACCACCGTCGGGATCGACGGGCTCCTGTCGCATGTCCAGGCGCTCAAGGGCGTCGGCGCGCGCTTTGTGCAGATGCACGCCGAGCGCAACGTCGACGACGGCACGTATCGCCTGCTCTATACGTTTATCAACGTTCGTGCTGCTCGGGAGCAGATCGCCCAGGACGGCAACTATGCGATCGAGAACCTGGTAGTCGAGGGCATCGACCAGCACCAGGAGATCCCGTCCATCAGCTCGTACTATCCGGCGGTGTTCCCGTTTGAGAACGAGGCACACGACCTGTTTGGCCTTGCCATCACCGACATGCAGATCGACTTTAAGGGCTTTTTCTACCAGGTTTCGACTGCCGAGCCCATGAGCGTTATCACGCCCGAGGTGAAGGCCGCGCGCGAGAAGGCCATGAAGGTCCGTGCCGCCGCCGAGGCCAAGGCGCGCAAGGCCGCGGCCGAGAAGCGGAATGGAATTTCTCTGGTCTCATGGTGCGGTGATACAG
>CABSDO010000062.1 GCA_902476475.1 uncultured Collinsella sp.
GTCCTCGGTGGCCAAGCCGGTGTTCGACGCGCTGGGCGCCGACGTGCGCGTGATCAATGCCGCGCCTGATGGTTTTAACATCAACGTCGACTGCGGCTCCACGCATATGGAGCGTCTGCAGCGCCACGTGGTGGAGCAGGGCCTGGACGTGGGTTTTGCTTACGACGGCGATGCCGACCGCTGCCTGGCCGTGGACGAGCGCGGCCGCGTGGTCGATGGCGACCAGATCCTGTACGTGTGCGGCGTGTACCTGAACAAGCACGGTCGCCTTTCGGGCGGTACCGTGGTTCCGACGATTGCCAGCAACTTTGGCCTGATCAAGTCGTTGGAGCTTGCCGGCCTAAGTGCCGTGACCAGCGGTGTGGGCGACCGTCACGTGTATGCCAAGATGCGCGAGGGCGGCTACAGCCTGGGCGGCGAGCAGACGGGCCATACGATCTTTGGCGATATCGAGCGCACGGGCGACGGCATTATGACCTCGCTGCGCGTGATGGAAGTGATCCGCGCCGAGCGCGAGACGCTCTCGCAGCTCACGGCTCCGTGCAAGCTGCTACCGCAGGCGCAGGTGGCCGTGCGCGTGGCGGACAAGGACGCCGCGCTCGAGAACATGGGCGTGCAGAACGCCATCGCCGAGGCCGAGGCTGCGCTGGCAGGCGAGGGCCGCGTGCTCGTACGCAAGAGCGGAACCGAGTCTGTGATTCGCGTTTTGGCCGAAGCCCCCGACCAAGCCGCCGCCGACGCCGCCATGAAGCGCATCGCAAGTGCTCTGGAGGCTTTTTAGTTACGCGGTTTTACCAAACCGCGTAACTGCTCGACGCTGTAGTCATTGGGGACGTTCTTAAACGACTAGGTGAAAAAAGGGGGCGCTGCGGATTGGTTCCGCGGCGCCCCCTTTGCGTTGGCGTGTCGGTTATGCCTTACAGCTCGTACAGCGTGGTGAACTTGTCCTGCAGGTAGCTGCAGTAGTAGCGGGCGTCAAAGGCCATGCCGCAGGCGCCCTTGATGAGTTCCGGCGCGTCTTTGGCGCGGCCCCACTGCCAAATGTGCTCGCCCAGCCAGGTGCGGACGGGTGCCAGGTCGCCGCTTGCACAGGCACCGTTGAGGTCGACGCCGTCGCGGCACATGGCCGGCACAAACATGGCATCGTAGGCGCTGCCCAGCGCGTACGTGGGGAAGTAACCAAACGAGCCGCCGCTCCAGTGCGTGTCCTGCAGGCAGCCACGTGCGTCGTCGGGAACGGGAATGCCCAGGTACTCGTCCATAAAGCGATTCCAAAGCGCGGGGATGTCCTTGGCCGTGGCCTCGCCGGCAAACAGCATGCGCTCAATCTGGTAGCGCACCATAATATGCAGCGGGTAGGTGAGCTCGTCGGCCTCGGTGCGGATCAGCGACGGCTGCGCAATGTTCACGGCGCGGTAGAGCGTGTCCTCGTCCACGTCGCCGTAGGCCTCGGGCGCGTGACGGCGCAGTACCTGCAGCAGCGGTCCCATAAAGGCGCGGCTGCGGCCCACGGTGTTCTCAAAGAAGCGGCTCTGGCTCTCGTGGATGCCCATGGAAGTGCCGCCCTCCAGGCACGTGCGCGCATAAGCCGGATTGACGCCCAGCTCGTACATGGCATGTCCCGCCTCGTGGATGATGCTGTAGACGTTGGAGATGCAGTCGTCTTCGTAGATGTGCGTCGCGATGCGCGCATCACCCACGGCAAAGCCCTCGCTAAACGGGTGCTCAGTAAAGGCAAGCGTGGTGTCGTTCAGGTCCAGGCCGACGAGCTTCATAAGGTCGAAGCTCATGGCGCGCTGGGCAGCCTCGGGCACGCGGGCGTGCAAAAAGTCGGCAGCTGGCTGCTGGCCGCGCTCGCCGATGGCGTGCACGAGCGGAACGACCGTGGCCTTGACCTCATCGCAAAACGCGTCGAAGCTCTTGGCGGAAAGACCACGCTCGTACTGGTCGAGCCAAACATCGTATGGGTCGCGCTTGGGGTCCATGAGCTCGGCCTGATGCTTAAGCTGGCCGACGATTCTATCCACATAGGGCTCAAAGCTCGCCCAGTCATTGGCCGTCTTGGCCTTGTGCCACACGGCGTCGGCCTCGCAGGTGAGCCTGGTCCAGGCCTCGGCCTCCTCGGTGGGAATGGCGCTTGCCTCGCGCTGGTCGCGGCCGAGCACACGGATCTCGTCGAGCAGCTGCGGGTCGTCGATCTTGCCTCCGGAGACGGTCTCGCGTGCCAGCGAGCGCACAAGTTCGACAGACTTTTCGCTGGTCAGCAGCTTGTGATGCTCGCCGGCAAGCGTGCCCATGGCGTCGGCACGCGCTGCTGCGCCGTTGGCGGGGGCAATGGTCGCGCCGTCAAACTCGGCAATCTTGAGCAGGTACTCACGAGTCCACAGCTTGCCTTCGAGCTTGCGGAATTTTTTGACGGCCTTATCGACCTTCATGCCTTTGGATGTCTTGCCCGCTGCAGGCTCGGCCTTCTTATCGAGTTTCTTTCCCATACCATATCCTTGATCTCGTGAGCCGAGCGCTTCGGGTGGGCGCGCGGCCAGTTTGCACAGCTACCTGCCTTGTACCCAGTGCGAACAAAACGGAACGCGGCGATGCACACGCAGAATGTGTTATCCTATAGCCCAATGCGTTGACGGAGAGGGTTTTGCCCGCCGCGTCGCCGGCAAGAGAGGGAAGGTCATGGGCTGCGAGCCTTCCTGCGGTGACAAGGGCCAAGCGTTCACTCCCGAGCAGCGACCTCAACGGGCACGCGGCCAGCGGCGGCGAAGCCCCAGTAGGGAAGCCGTGAGCCTCGCGACAAGGGGCACAGAGTGGGCGCGGCGGGCCAGACATCCGCCGGGTCAAACAAGGTGGTACCGCGGAATTCAACCGTCCTTGGGCAATGCACATGCCCGAGGGCGGTTTTTTTGTTACCGAACCGGGCCGCACATCCGCAGCTCCGGGTGGCTCCAGCCGCCGCGGCAAGTGGATGCGCGAGAGACGAAAGGGAAGACATGAGTCTGATTGATGATCTGGTCAAACTCGAGGAAGAGGCCAAGGAGCTCGTCGCAGGCGCCGATGACGCCGCCAAGCTCGAGGCTGCGCGTGTTGAGCTGCTCGGTCGCAAGGGTCGTATCACCGGCTTGATGCGCATGATGGGCAAGCTCGCCCCCGAGGATCGTCCCGTGATGGGCAAGCGCGCCAACGAGATGCGCCAGCTGATCGAGGGCATGCTCGACGAGCGAAACACCGAGATGAAGGCCGCCGCCCTCAAGCGCGCACTCGAGCACGACGCCGTCGACATCACGCTGCCGGGCATCCGTCCGCAGATCGGCCACCAGCACCTGATCAAGCAAATCATCGAGGAGGCCGAGGACATCTTCTGCGGCATCGGCTACACCGTCGAGTCCGGCCCCATGGTCGACACCTCTTACTACAACTTCACCGCGCTCAACGCTCCCATGGATCACCCGAGCCGCTCGGCCCGCGATACCTTCTACGTGGTCGACAACAACCCCGGCAGCGTCGCGCACCCCGAGGCTCACGCCCACGGCGAGTCCGACGTGCTGCTGCGCACCCAGACTTCGGGCGTGCAGATCCACACTATGGAGTCGCAGAAGCCGCCCATCTACATGATCTGCCCGGGCACCGTCTACCGTCCCGACACGGCCGATGCCTGCCACCTGCCGCAGTTCAACCAGATCGAGGGCCTGGTCGTCGACGAGGGCATCACCTTTGGCGACCTGAAGGGCACGCTCGACTACTTTGTTAAGTGCATGTTTGGCGAGGATCGCAAGACGCGTTACCGCCCGCACTTCTTCCCCTTCACCGAGCCCAGCTGCGAGGTGGACGTGAGCTGCCACGTGTGCGGCGGCAAGGGCTGCAACTTCTGCAAGCACAGCGGCTGGATCGAGATCTTGGGCTGCGGCATGGTCGACCCCAACGTCCTGATCAACTGCGGCATCGATCCCGAGAAGTACACCGGCTTCGCCTTTGGCATTGGCGCCGAGCGCGTCGCGGCCCTGCGCTACGACCTGCCGGACCTCAGAACGCTCATGACGGGCGATATGCGCTTCCTGAACCAATTTTAGGCTTGCCCAGGCACCCCATCTTGGCGTTCAAACCGTCGCTCGCGTACCTTTAGTACGCGTCGCTCCTCTTTCACGCCAACCTGGGGCACCTGGACAACCCTAAGGCGAACGTCTTCATTTGATATTCCTCCCTTTGCGGAGATTAAGAACTAGGAGAGCTACATGCGCGTTTCTTACGACTGGCTCAAGACCATGATCGATATTCCGGAGGATCCCAAGACCCTTTCGGACGAATATATCCGTACCGGCACCGAGGTCGAGGCGATCGATGCCGTGGGCGAGTCCTTCGACCACGTGGTTACCGCCAAGGTACTCACCAAGACCCCGCACCCCGATAGCGACCACATGTATGTGTGCTCGGTCGACGTGGGCGACAAGAACCTCGACGCTGACGGCAACCCCGCTCCGCTGCAGATCGTCTGCGGCGCGCAGAACTTTGAGGCCGGCGACCACATCGTCACGGCCATGATCGGCGCCGAGCTGCCCGGCGACATCAAGATCAAGAAGAGCAAGCTCCGCGGCGTCGTGTCCATGGGCATGAACTGCTCCGCGCGCGAACTCGGCCTGGGCGGCGACCACTCCGGCATCATGATCCTGCCCGAGGATACGCCCTGCGGCATGCCGTTTGCCGAGTATGTGGGCTCGAGCGATACCGTGCTCGACTGCGAGATCACGCCCAACCGCCCCGACTGCCTGTCCATGATCGGCATGGCCCGCGAGACCGGTGCCATCTTCGACCGCGATTTCCACGTTGAGCTGCCCGCCATCCAGGCCGAGACCGGCCGCACGACGGACGACGAGCTTTCGGTCGAGATTGCCGACGAGGGCCTGTGCGACCGCTATGTCGCCCGCATCGTGCGCAACGTGAAGGTCGGCCCGTCGCCCGACTGGATGGTCAAGCGCCTCAACGCCCTGGGCGTGCGTCCGCACAACAACATCGTCGACATCACCAACTATGTGATGATGCTCACCGGTCAGCCGCTGCACGCCTTTGACCTGTCCAGCTTTGCCGAGCGCGAGGGCCGTCGCCGCGTGGTGGTTCGCGCTGCCCAGCAGGACGAGAAGTTCACGACCCTCGACGGCGAGGAGCGCAC
The DNA here is from genome assembly GCA_902476475.1 of uncultured Collinsella sp. Classification (GTDB taxonomy): domain Bacteria; phylum Actinomycetota; class Coriobacteriia; order Coriobacteriales; family Coriobacteriaceae; genus Collinsella. Next base: position 5,168 of record CABSDO010000062.1, read on the forward strand.
GCTCGACGCCGGCATGGGCCTCATCACCGACGGCGAGCGTCCCGTGGCGCTGGCCGGCGTCATGGGCGGCATGGATTCCGAGATCGAGGACGACACCGTCGACGTGATGGTCGAGAGCGCCTGCTTCAACGCCGGTCGCACCTCGCATACCAGCCGCGACCTGTCGCTGATCTCGGACGCCTCCATTCGCTTTGAGCGCCAGGTCGACGAGACCGGCTGCGTGGATGTGGCCAACGTGGCCTGCGCGCTCATCGAGGAGATTGCCGGCGGCCAGGTCGCTCCCGGCTACATCGACGTGTTCCCCGCTCCTAAGACCATCGACAGCATCAAGCTGCGCCTGGCCCGCGTGCACGCCATCTGCGGCGCCGACATCGAGCCCGACTTTATCGAGCGCTCGCTCACCCGCTTGGGTTGCACCGTCGAGCGCGACGGCGAGGACTTTATGGTTACCCCGCCGAGCTTCCGTCCCGACCTGCCGCGCGAGATCGATCTGATCGAGGAAGTCCTGCGCCTGTGGGGCATGGGCCGCGTGACGGCGACCATCCCGGCTGCCAAGAACCACATCGGCGGCCTGACCCGCGAGCAGAAGCTCACCCGCAAGGTCGGCGAGATCCTGCGCGCCTGCGGCCTCAACGAGACCACGACCTTTGGCTTTGCCGCCCCGGGCGACCTGGAGAAGATCGGCATGTCCACCGAGGGCCGCGGCTGCCCCGTGGTGCTCATGAACCCGCTGGTGGCCGAGCAGACCGAGATGCGTCGCTCGCTGCTGCCGGGCCTGCTGCAGTCCGTGGCCTACAACGAGGCCCACGGCACGCCCAACGTGCACCTGTACGAGGTCGGCAGCCTGTTCCACGGCCGCGAGAACGCCAGCCTGCCCAAGGAGACCAAGTCCGTGGCGGGCGTGCTCTCGGGCCAGTGGAGCGAGCAGTCCTGGAACATGAAGTACCGCAAGCTGCGCTTCTTCTTTGGCAAGGGCATCGTTGAGGAGCTGCTCGCCCAGCTACGCATCGAGAAGGTTCGCTTCCGTACCGTCGAGGGCGAGGGCTATGCCTTCCTGCAGCCGGGTCGTGCCGCTGAGGTCCTCTCGGGCGGAACCGTGCTGGGCTGGGTCGGCGAGATTCACCCCGAGGCGCGCGAGGCTATGGGCATTGACGAGGTTGTCGTTGCCTTTGAGCTCGATCTGGACAAGCTGATCAAGGGCGCCCGCAATCAGGAGAACTACCGTGAGTTCTCGCAGTACCCGGCCGTTGAGCACGACCTTGCTATCGTGGTCGACAACACTGTGACCTGCGAGGATCTTGAGCGTCGTATTACGAGTGCCGGCGGCAAGCTGCTCGAGGGCGTGCGCCTGTTCGATGTCTACCGCGATCCCATCCGCATCGGAGCGGGCAAAAAGTCCATGGCCTTTGCGCTTACGTATCGCTCCGACGACCACACGCTTACCAGCGAAGAGGTCGAGAAAGCGCACCAGAAGATTGTCACCAAGGTGTGCAAGGGCGTAAACGGCGAGGTCCGCTCGTAATCTTTGCCGTTTGGAACCCGCCCCCTGCGGGGTTTTCACGGCAACGTCCTCGCCGCTTCGCGGCTGCGGGATGTTGCCTTAGAAAACCCCTCTCGAGGGCGGGTTCCTGCGTTAACCTTGTTGCGAGCGGACCGCACCTTCTTCCGGGTGACCGGAAAGTTGGGAGTGCATGGGCCCTTTATTGGGCGGTGTGTGGACCTGGGTTAATAACGTACGTATTGCAAGGGCGTGCTGCGTTGTCGGCGGTGCGCCTTTTTGTTAGTATGCAGAGTCGGTGTTACGGATTGTTGGAAACGTAACACGCAACGTTCTGATTGAGAGAGCTCATGCATATTCCAGATAATTATCTGTCCCCGCAGACCGATGCCGTTATGGCGGTGGCGATGGTGCCCGTATGGGTTCACTGCATCAAGAAAGTGCGCGCCACGCTCGATCGCGAGCATATGGCCTTTCTGGGTATTTGCGCTGCGTTCTCCTTTTTGCTCATGATGTTTAACGTGCCGCTGCCCGGCGGCACCACAGGCCACGCTGTCGGCGGCGCACTCATCGCGCTGCTGCTGGGTCCCGAGGCCGCGGCTATCGCTGTCTCGGTCGCGCTGGCGCTGCAGGCGCTGCTGTTTGGCGACGGCGGCGTTCTGTCGTTTGGCGCCAACTGCTTTAACATGGCCTTTGTGCTGCCGTTTGTCGCTGCTATCGTGTTCCGTGTGCTCAACAGCCGTCTGCACGACAAGAGCTGGGGCACCTCGGTTTCTGCCATCGTGAGCGGTTGGGTCGGTCTGTGCCTGGCGGCCCTGTGCGCGGCAATCGAGTTTGGTATTCAGCCGATGCTCTTCACCAACGTTTCGGGCGCCCCTCTGTACTGCCCCTTCCCGCTGTCCGTGGCTATTCCGGCCATGTTGATCCCGCATATGCTGGTTGCCGGCGTGATCGAGGGCGTGGCGACGGCCGCCATCTACGGCTTCATTAAGAAGACGGCGCCGAGCATTATCGTCGGCCCCGAAGCCGCCGATGGCCAGCTTGCCGCCAATGGTACCGCCAAGAAGACTTCCCTGATTCCCACGCTCATTCTGGTCGCCGTGCTTGTCGTGGCTACGCCGCTCGGCTTGCTCGCCACCGGTGACGCCTGGGGTGAGTGGGACGCCGAGGGCGCCGCGACCGCCGTTCAGGAGGCTGGCGACGACAGCCTGCAGGCTTCGGTCGGCCTCGATACCCCGACCTTTGCCGACGCCCTGCCCACGGGCGATTATCTGCAGGCCTATTCCGAGGAGCAGGGCCTTGGCTTTGCCGGCCAGGCTGCGATGTATATTCTTTCGGGCGTGATTGGCGTGGCGGTGCTCACCATCACATTCCGCCTGGTCTCGCTGACGGTCAAGGAAAGCGGTGCTCATGGCAATAGCCGAGCTGCCTAGTTGGCTTGCGGCCGAGGAGCGTTACGAGCCCGCGGGGGCTCGGCATCGTGTGATGCAAAAGAATGTCCTGCACCTGGCGAGCCTGCTTGAGCGGGTTCGCCTGGGTGGAGGCGCGCACGAGGGCGGGTCGATGGTCGACCGCGCCCTTTCTTGCGTTTCGGCTCCGGTGCGCCTGGTGGGGATGTTCGTTTGCGTCCTGTGCGTGTGTCTGACGCAAAGCCCGCTGTACCTGATGTTGATGGCGGCGATCGCGTTGGTGCTGGTCGCGGTGCGCCCCGTACGCGGGCTGCGCGCTACCTTTGTGCCGGCGTTGGCTGCCGCGGGGTTTGCCGTGGTTCTGGCGCTGCCTGCCCTGCTGCTGGGTGCTTCTGCCTCGGGCGCCATGCTCAAGATTGCACTCAAGACGTTCATTAACGTGTCGCTGGTGCTGGGCGTTTCGTGGACGCTTACCTGGAGCCGCATGTCGGCGGCGCTCAAAATGCTGCACCTGCCCGACGAGGTCATCTTTACTTTCGATATGGCGCTCAAGCATATCGAGGTGCTGGGACGCACAGCGCACGATCTGTGCGAATCGGTCATGCTGCGCAGCGTCGGTTCCGCGCCTGCGGGTTTTTCGCGTACCGATTCGATCGCGGGTATCATGGGCATGACCTTTATCAAGGCGATGGAATGCAGCCGCGCGATGGACGAGGCTATGCTTTGCCGTGGCTTTGCCGGTGCGTATCCGACTCCCGCGCGGAGCGGCTTTGGCTGGCGCGATGCGGTCTATGCGGTCGTCGTGGTGCTGCTCGCCGTGTTGTGCGCGGTGCTGTAGCGCGGGCGGCCGAGCCGTCGATGTGGATAGGGAAGGGCGACGTTTTGGCAAACGATACGAATGGCGTGATGGGCGCGAGCGGTGCTACTGGCGCCAAGAGCGTGCCGCTCATCGAGTTTCGCGACGTGCTGTTCTCCTATGCGGGGCATACGGTTGTCGATGGTGTGTCGCTGCAGGTCGATCGTGGTGAACTCGTTGCCCTACTCGGTCCCAACGGCTGCGGTAAGACGACGATTATGCGCCTTATCAACGGTCTTGAACTAGCGGACGCGGGTGCGTACCTGTTTGACGGGCACGTGATCGATGCGGCATATCTCAAGGATTTCGCAGCCGCTCAGCGTTTTCATCAGCGCGTGGGCTTTGTGTTCCAGAATGCCGACGCCCAGCTGTTCTGCGCTACGGTGGGCGAGGAAGTTGCTTTTGGCCCCGCGCAGATGGGGCTGCCGACAGACGAGCTCGAGCGCCGCGTCCGCGATGCCATGGAGCTGTTCCAGGTTGCCGATCTGGTCGATGCCTCGCCCTATCAGCTTTCGGGCGGGCAAAAGAAGCGCGTTGCGCTGGCTGCGGTGGTGTCGATGAACCCCGATATCCTAGTGCTCGATGAGCCCACCAACGGGCTCGATGAGGACTCGTGCGACATCGTAGTCAACTTTTTGCTGGCCTACGTTGCTGCCGGTAAGACGGTTTTGATGAGTACGCACCATCAAGATTTGGTGCGCCGCCTGGAGGCCCGTGCCATCTATATCGATCGATATCACCATGTGGTCGAGGCGCCCGTGCCGTCGTATGGAACCGAAAGCGGTGCTGCGGAATAGTTGCTGCGTAGGGTATGTATGGCCGCCTGTGCGACTCTGCCGTGATGGTATAGTTAACCAGGTTTTATGGGGGTGGCTATGCCAAGTTGGAACATTCATATCGCTCAAACGGAGCGCTTGCTGGCACGTGCTAGCGTGCTTGCCGATAGCGTGCGCGACCGCAATGCCTTTTTGTTTGGCTGCGTGGTTCCGGATATCTTCGTGGGCTATATGGTCCCTGGCATCGCCGATCCCATCCCGTACCGTATCACGCATTTTGCCAAGCCTGAGCCTATCCCTAAGCCGCGCGAGCATGAGTTTTGGGACACCTATGTGGCGCCGCTGCTCAAAGGGGCGCCTGTTGGTACGCCGGCTGCCGCGACCTCGATTGCCGAGGAACGCGAGCGACTCAATCGGGTACATTATCCCCAACGCTACAAGGATGCCGAGCCGGTTGCCGGTCCCGGTGCTAGCGAGCTTTCGCTCGCGCCCGATGACGTGGCACAGTCGCTGCTCGATCTGACGCTGGGCGTTTGGTCTCACCTCGTGGCCGATACCGTGTGGAATACGCGCGTGAATCAGTATCTGGAGGCGCACGGCGGCAAGCCGTGCGAGGAATTCCGCATTAAAAAGCAAGGCGACTTTGACTGGTTTGGCAAGACGCTCGGCATTGTTTCTATCCCGCGTGCGACCGATCGCCTGTATACCGCGGCGGCCCAGTTTGGTCAGTATTCGATTCCGCAAGATTATGTGCTCAAGACCATTGGCGTCATGCACGAGATTGTACGCGAAAACCCCGGCGAGCCCGATCATCCGCCGTATCGCCTGCTGACCGAGGAGTTCTTCGACGCAACGTTTACCGAGGTTATAGAGCTTACCGAAACCGGTCTCGCAACGCGCGCTGCAACCCCCGGCGTCCCAGCAGAACCCCTCATCGCCAGCTGCTAACTTGTCGGCCTAACGCTAAACAACTCGTCCCAGTCAACCAGCAGCTCTCGTCTGAGCGTATCCTCGCCGTCGGCCTCTTGTTTTGTCTTTGGGGTGTAGGGGAGCCCGGCTTTTTTATGGATGAGCTCGGCAAGGTACTCAAAGCTCTTTTTGTCCTTGATCTGGTCATAGGTTATTTGGATGACGTCATATCCCATGCTGGTGAGTGCGGTGGTGCGCTCGGCATCAGAGATGCTTGCGGGTTCGCTACCATGGGCGAATCGACCTTGGCATTCTAGGATGACGCCCATGCTGTCGGTGTTGCTCTCGATGAGGATGTCGGCGTAGCAGCAGGATCTGGTGTAGAGCGAGCGTGCCGCTTCGCTCAGTGGAATACGGACGTTGTTGGCGATGCTCATACCTAGCCCGCCCTCGACGCGGGGAAGCGAAATGAGCATGGAGGCCTGGACCTCGAAGGGCGAAGCGGTCTGTCCCGTCATGCGCTCGGCGGCCCAGCGCAGCTGCTTGACGCCGCGCATGCCTGCGGCTTGCTTGGCGAATGCGGCGATATCCGCCGCATTAAGGAGTGGCGTGCGCTTCCAAAGGTTGGTGTCATTGCCGTTAACATCTTTAACCCGCTCCCAACCGTAGCTGGGTGCAATGAGCTGTAAGGAAATAGCTTCATCAAGTTGCTGCTGCGCACGTTTGCTGGGCTTAAATACCGCAAACGAGCCGCATAGCTCATAGCATGCCATAAGCAGCTGGTTGGGGGAGACATGCGTCGCAAGGCTAAGGAGCGTGAACTCGGGGGACGTGACATCGAATCCATGTTCAGTCTGCCTAAACGACCCCGGAGGCGGTTCTTGCGTGAGCAAGCGGCTATGAAATAGCTTGCCATTGAAGCGAGCGCCTCTGGTGCTTACGAATCTCCACACCGGCTTGCCAAGCAAGTCGTCAAAAACTGGTTGTTTGGAGTAGTGCACCAAGCGATGGTCATGTTCGGGCGGCAGAATTGCCGGATAAAGTCCCAGTATCTGCGGCGGGATGCGATAGTACTGGAAGGCTGTGGGTCCGCAGGCGAGAAATGACATAGCAATCCGATCGTTTGAACGTTGTTTGGGCTAGAAAATGCTACTGGTTTCGGAAGTGCGGGGAAAAAGAGGAACAGGCTAAGCACAAGCGGGATTTAGACCAACTTTATCAGGGGTTTTATTGAAATAAAAGGGCTTGTGCTCGAGGGTAAGCGATTTTTCCCCGCACTTCCGAAACCACGACTTTCTGGGGTCTTGGTAAAACGATTTGGCAGGCTGTCATGAGGTGTGGTTTCGCCACCGGCTGGACACCGCTGGGGCTGAGAGTCCAATTTTTGGACCTGGAAGGGCGATTTATCATGTCTTAGGTAAAAAAATGAGATGCGTTGCGCACCGCGGTTGGCGGTGGTGTGAAAAAGGGCCCGGAAGGCGAAGCCTTCCGGGCCCTTTGCAATGCAAACTTGCTTGCAAGTGCG
>CABSDO010000063.1 GCA_902476475.1 uncultured Collinsella sp.
GGCTTCGTTGATGGGCTTGCCGAGCCCCGAGGCGCCGACGAGCCAGATGACGTTGGCCGTGCCGGCGGGAACGACCGGCTCCCACGGGGCGTGGGCCTTGAGCGGGAGCCGCTTGCTGCCGTCCGCCTCGGCCAGGACGTAGTCAAAGCGCTGCGCCAGCTGGTCGAGCGGCTCGGCAGGGGAGGAGAGCTTGCCCGTCTCCGGGTCCAAAACACCCGCCTGGCAGATACTTCCGCGGCTCATGCCTGCGCATGCCTCGCAGGTGCAGCCGGGAACATGCAGGGCGCCCGGTTTCCAAGGCGCGGCGTCCAGGCGACGGCTCGACCCGTCCCACGGCACGCCGGCGACGGGGAACATATGCGTGGTGGTGCAGAGGAGCGCGCGGCCGCCAGCGCGCATAAGCTCAAGGCCGAGCGTCTTTAGCAAGGTCGACTTGCCACCGCTGCCGATAATCGCGGTAATGCCCGGTTTGATCCTGAGCGCCGAGGCAAGATTGCCGCTAACCGTTTCCATCTGTTCACCGCCGTATAATACTGTGATAATAAATAATCATCAGAGTAGCGGTCGAACCGCATTTGCTCTGCTCAAACCGTAGCACAGGGAGGTGTCCCGGGAATGCTCGTTTATGTTCGCGGCGCCGGCGATATCGCCACGGGCGTCGCCGCTCGCTTGGTGCGCGCCGGCGCGTCGGTCGTTATGGCCGATATCGCGGTTCCCACGTGCATCCGCCGTACAATCAGTTTTTGCGAGGCTATTCGCTTGGGCGAGGTCGAGGTCGAGGGCATTCGCGCTCGCTTGGCACAGACGCCGGCAGAGGCGCTTGCAATTACCGAGGCTGGAGACGTCGCCGTTGTGGTGGACCCCCAGGCCAAGATGCTCGGCGAGCTGAAACCCGCTGCCGTGGTCGACGCGATTCTGGCTAAGCGCAACCTGGGTACCACGCGCGACATGGCGCCTGCCGTCATCGCCGTGGGGCCGGGCTTTACCGCGCCGGTTGACTGCGACGCCGTGGTCGAAACCATGCGCGGGCATTTCCTGGGCCGTGTCATTACCCAGGGTTCGCCCCAACCCAACACGGGCGTGCCGGGCATTATCGCTGGCTATGGCAGAGAGCGCGTTATCCACAGCCCCGCCGCCGGCGTGTTTCGGTCCGACCGCGCGATCGGCGACATCGTGAGCGCCGGAGACGTGATTGGCTACGCGGGCGATTCGCCCATGTGCACGCAGATCGATGGCTGTCTGCGCGGGCTTTTGGCGAACGGCGTGCAGGTGACTGAGGGCTTTAAATGCGCCGATGTCGATCCGCGCGGCGATGCCAGCTATATCAACTACATTTCGGACAAGGCGACGTCGGTCGGCGGCGGTGTGCTCGAGGCACTCGCCATGCTCACCGGTGTATTCCAGGGATAGGAAATTGCAATGGAAAAGCTCGATGTGGTGAATGCTGCGCTTGCCGCCCTGCGTGCTGGCGAGACGTGCGAGCTCGTGGTCGTGGCCGGCACGGCGGGGTCGTCGCCGCGCGGCGTGGGCGCCTGGATGGCCGTCTTTGCCGACGGTGGCCAGGCGGGCACTATCGGCGGCGGCAAGATTGAGCTCTTTGCGCTGGATGAGGCGCGCGAACTCCTGAGCGCGGGACAGTCGCGTCTGGTCCGCTACACCATGGGCGGCGAGAACTCCGATACCGGCATGATCTGCGGCGGAGCCATCTGCCTGTGCTATCTGCACCTGGACGCGACCAAGGTACCGTTGCTCCAGTCGGTTGCCGACGTCTTGGCCTATCGGCGCATCGGCGACTTCGTCATCGACTTTGAACCGTTTATCGCGAGCGCGCTCGAGGGCGATGTGGCCGAGTACCATGGCGAGGAATCGCGCCGCACCATTGCGGGCTGCCCCGGGCTTTCGCTGGTGGAGGAGGGGAGTAAGGTCACCTACACCAACGCCGCCTCCGAGATTCCCTCGGCGCACATCGAGACGCTCTGCCCCGAGGGCCTGACCTATATCTTTGGCTGCGGCCACGTGGGCGCCGCGACGGCGCGGGTGCTTACGGCGGCGGGCTTTGCCGTCGTGGCGTGCGACGACCGCCCCGGCACGCTGACCCCCGATTGGGTGCCCGGTGTCTACGACCGTCGTCTGGTCGACTACAAGAGCCTGAGCAAGCAGTGCCCCATCGGCCCGCGCGACCTGGTGGTCGTCGCCACGGCGGGTCACAAGTCCGATATCGACGTGGTGATTCAGGCCATGCGTGCCAAACCCGCCTATCTGGGCTGCTTGGGCTCGCGTCGCAAGACGGCCTTTGTGCGCGCCCGCCTGGAGCAGGAGGGCTTTACGCAGGATCAGATCGACGAGCTGCACCTGCCGATCGGCGTTGCCATCGAGGCCGAGGATCCCGAGGAGATCGCTATCTCCATTGCCGCCGAGATGATCCACCTGCGCCGCACCAAGCTCGTCCCTCGCAAGCGCTAATCGCATCCCCACCAATAAGTTGCGGTGAAATACGGATTGTTTAAGCCTGTTAGGCCGCCCAACAGTCCCTATTTCACCGCAACTGCTTGTTGGGACCCATTTGTGCGGGGGAGTTGTGGAGTTGTGCAGGCAGACGAGGTTTTTCTGGAAATACGCTCCCGATGCGCGTATAGTACCGATTGTTTTGTCGGCTCCTGCTGCGTCGAGTCCAGACCGCGAAATGCCATGAGCGGCGCGGATGCAGCCAGGAGGCACGAGGACAACCCATCGTGGCCACGCCCCGTGCTTAAAACCCCAAGAAGGAGTGAACAATGGCAGAAGAGAAGTATGTGCCGCGTCTGAAGACCAAGTACAACAACGAGGTCAAGCAGCAGCTTCAGGACAAGTTCCAGTACGAGAACGTCATGATGATCCCCAAGTTTGAGAAGATCGTCGTGAACATGGGTGTCGGCGAGGCCGCTACCGATTCCAAGGCCATCGACGGTGCCGTGCGCGACCTGCGCGCCATCACCGGCCAATGATCACCCGTGCCCGCAAGTCCATCGCTACCTTCCGCCTGCGCGCCGGTATGCCGATCGGCTGCAAGGTTACCCTGCGTGGCGACCGTATGTGGGAGTTCTTCGATCGTCTGACCTCCGTCGCGATCCCCCGTATCCGCGACTTCCGCGGCATCTCCGCCAAGAGCTTCGACGGCCGTGGTAACTTCTCCATGGGCGTCACCGAGCAGCTCATCTTCCCCGAGATCGACTTCGACTCCGTCGATCACCAGCGTGGTATGGACATCACTTTCGTGACCACCGCCAACACCGATGAGGAGGCCAAGGCCCTTCTGGACGCCTTCGGTTTCCCGTTCAAGAAATAGGTTCACCTGCCCTATAAGCGCCGTTCCCACAAGGGGGCGGCGCTTGGGGCGAACAATACTCTATGTGAGGAGGATATAAGTGGCTAAGACATCGATGATCGTCAAGTGCAATCGCAAGCAGAAGTTCTCTACTCGTGAGTACACGCGCTGCCAGCGCTGCGGCCGTCCGCACTCTGTGTACCGCAAGTTCGGCCTGTGCCGTGTCTGCTTCCGCGAGCTTGCACTCAAGGGCGAGCTTCCCGGCGTTAAGAAGGCCAGCTGGTAAGTCACTACCAGCGTTTCAAGCATCAGTTTGGAACAGGGAAAACGCGCTAAAAAGGCTTTGCCGTTAAGGGCGGCGAAGAACCAAGAGCACGTGTTCATCAAGAACGAAGGAGAATCTGTATGAACCTTACAGACCCGATCGCAGATATGCTTACGCGCATCCGTAACGCTAACTCTGTGAACAAGGCCACGGTCTCCATGCCGAGCAGCAAGAAGCTCGTCGAGATCGCTCGTGTTCTGCACGAGGAGGGCTACATCGAGGGCTACGATGTCGAGGACACCGTTCCCCAGAAGACTCTGCACATCACGCTTAAGTATGGTCCCAAGAAGGCTAAGGTCATCAACGGCATCCGCCGCATTTCCAAGCCGGGCCTGCGTAAGTACACCGGCGTTGCCGACATGCCCCGCGTCCGCGGTGGCCTTGGTACCGCCATTATTTCCACCAGCCATGGCGTCATGACCGACCGCGATGCTCGCAAGCACAACGTCGGCGGCGAGATCATCGCTTACGTCTGGTAATTCGCTCGGTAGGTAGAAGGAAAGGAGATCACCGTGTCTCGTATCGGTAATAAGCCTGTCCAGATTCCCGCCGGAGTCGAAGTGGCAGTCAACGGCAACAACGTTGTCGTCAAGGGCCCCAAGGGCCAGCTCGAGCTCGATGTCTTTGAGAAGCTCGCTATCAACGTCGAGGACAACGTCCTCACCGTTTCCCGTCCCGACGACGAGCGTGAGACCCGTGCCCGCCACGGCCTCACCCGTGCCCTCATCCACAACATGGTTGTTGGCGTTTCCGAGGGCTTCGAGAAGAAGCTCGAGCTCGCCGGCGTCGGTTACCGCGTGCAGCAGAAGGGCAAGAACCTCGAGTTCTCCCTGGGCTTCTCGCACCCCGTGATCGTCGAGGCTCCCGAGGGCATCACCTTCGAGGTTCCCGACAACACCCACGTGAACGTCAAGGGTATCAACAAGCAGCAGGTCGGTCAGATCGCCGCTGAGATCCGCGGCCATCGTCCTCCCGAGCCTTACAAGGGCAAGGGTATCCACTACGTTGGCGAGCACATCCGCCGCAAGCTGGGTAAGGCCGCCAAGTAGTCGTAACCGACTCACTCGCATAAGACCAGCACCCCGTCAGGTGCTGGCAAGATCAACCTTTTTAGGAGTTTACGTATGAACAAGCATAAGGCGAAGCTGGAAGGCCTCAAGCGTCGTCAGCGTCGTGTTCGCGGCAAGGTCTCGGGTACCTCCGAGCGTCCGCGTCTTCGCGTGACCCGTACTAACGCCAACATCTATGCCCAGATCATCGACGACAGCAAGGGCTCCAGCCTGACGCTCGTCTCCGCCTCGACCCTCGAGGCCGAGTTCAAGGGCACCCACACCTCGAACAAGGAGGCTGCGGAGAAGGTCGGTCAGCTCGTTGGCAAGCGTGCCATCGAGGCCGGCATCACCAAGGTCGCCTTCGATCGCGGTGGCCGTATCTACCATGGCCGCGTCAAGGCCCTCGCCGACGGTGCTCGTGCCGCCGGTCTCGAGTTCTAGGAGGTATGTAGCACATGGCTCGTAATCAGAAGCAGCAGCGCGAGGCCTCCGAGTTCGAGGAGCGCGTCGTTTACATCAACCGCGTGTCGAAGACCGTCAAGGGTGGTCGTCGCATGAGCCTCGTCGCTCTCGTCGTCGTTGGCGACGGCAAGGGCAACGTCGGCGTTGGCATGGGCAAGTCCGCTGAGGTGCCCATGGCCATCTCCAAGGCGTCTCTCGATGCCAAGAAGAACATGTTCCACGTGCCGGTGACCGATCAGGGCACCATTCCGCACGAGGTTCTCGGCCACTTTGGTGCCGGCCGCATCATCATCAAGCCCGCTGTCGAGGGTACCGGCGTTATCGCCGGCGGCGCTGTGCGTCCCCTCTTCGAGCTTGCTGGCATCAAGAACGTCCTGTCCAAGTCCCTCGGTACCGACAACGGCCTCAACATCATCAAGGCTGCCGTCGAGGGCCTCAAGGAGCTCTCCAGCCCTGAGGACGTCGCGGCTCGCCGTGGCCTGACGGTCTCCGAGATGTTCGTCGGTAAGGAGAACTAAGCATGGCTGACACCATCAAGATCAAGCAGGTCCGCAGCACCAACGGTTGCAAGCAGGACCAGGTCCGTACTGTCCGTGCCCTCGGTCTCCACAGGATCCGCGAGGTTCGCGAGATTGCTGACAACGAGTCCGTCCGCGGCATGATCTTCAAGGTCAAGCACCTTGTCGAGATTGTAGAGGAGTAGCAAATGCAGCTTCACGATCTTACTCCCGCGCCCGGTTCCACCAAGAACCGCAAGCGCGTCGGCCGTGGCAATTCTTCGGGTCACGGCACCACTTCTGGCCGCGGTCAGAAGGGCCAGGGTTCCCGCTCTGGCGGCACCAAGGGTGCCGGCTTCGAGGGTGGCCAGACTCCGCTGGCTATGCGCCTGCCCAAGCTTCCGGGCTTCCGCAACCCCCGTCGTATCGAGTACACCGCTGTTAACGTTGAGCGTCTCGAGCGCAAGTTCGAGGACGGCGCTGTGATCGACGGTGCCGCTCTTAAGGCCGCTCGCATCACCAAGAGCGAGTTCGAGCCCGTCAAGGTGCTCGGCAATGGTGAGCTCACCAAGAAGTTCACGGTCAAGGTCGACAAGGTCAGCGCTTCTGCGCAGGCCAAGATCGAGGCCGCCGGCGGAAAGGTCGAGCTGCCGTGCTAAATGGTCTTAAGAATGCTTTCCGCATCAAAGAATTGCGCGAAAAGATTCTTTTTACCATAGCTATGCTCGTCGTGTACCGCATTGGTGCGCACGTTCCTGTGCCCGGCATTCCCTTCCAGGGGATGCTGGGCCTTTTCTCGACCGATAACAATTCGGTCGCCGCAGGTGCTATGGCCCTCCTGAATCTTTTCTCTGGCGGCGCGTTGAGCTATGTGTCGGTGTTTTCGCTGGGCATCATGCCTTACATCACCAGCTCGATCATCCTCCAGATGCTCCAGGCCGTCGTGCCTTCCCTGCATGAGCTTGCCCGCGAGGGCGAGGTCGGTCAGACCAAGATTACGCAGTATTCGCGTTACCTCACCCTGGCTCTGGCAATCCTCAACTCCGTGGGTTACCTCTTCCTCTTTAAGAGCTTCGGCATCAGCTTCAATGGCGCCGGCGCTCCCGAGATCATCTTCGACCTCATGATCGTCGGTACGCTCACCGCGGGCGCCATGCTGATCATGTGGATTGGTGAGCTCATCACCCAGCGCGGTATCGGCAATGGCATGTCGCTGATCATCTTCGCGAACATCATGGCCGGTCTGCCGCAGGCTATCTTCTCCAGCACCGAGGGCAATGCCGGTGGCATCATCACCATGGTGATCATCTGCGCCATCATCTTGCTGGTTATCCCGCTGATTGTTTTCCTTGAGCGCGGCCAGCGCCGCATCCCGGTCTCCTACGCTAAGCGCGTCGTGGGCCGTCGCATGATGGGTGGCCAGACCACCTACCTGCCCATCAAGGTCAACACCGCGGGTGTCGTGCCGATCATCTTCGCTTCGGCGCTGCTGTACTTCCCGGCTCAGATTGCCGTGTTCTTCCCCGGCATCGGCTGGATTCAGGCAGTTGCCTCCGCGCTTTCGACCGGTTGGCTCAATTGGGTGCTTAACGTTGTCCTCATCGTGTTCTTCGCGTACTTCTACACCTCCATGGTGTTCAACCCCGATGACACGGCCGACAACCTTAAGAAGCAGGGCGGCTTTATTCCGGGCGTGCGTCCGGGTAGGGCTACCGCGGCCTACATCAAGAACGCGCTCAACAAGATTACGCTTCCCAGCGCTGTCTTTTTGGCGCTCATCGCCATCGTGCCTTCGATCATCTTCTCCTTCACGGGTAACCATCTGATCCAGGCATTTGGCGGCACGTCCATCCTCATCATGGTCGGCGTCGTGCTCGACACGGTCGATAAGCTCGAAGGCCAGATCAAGATGTATGATTACGATGGATTCTTTAAATAGGCTAGAGGAGGATTGCTCATGAACCTCGTATTGCTCGGAGCTCCGGGTGCCGGTAAGGGCACCGTCGCACAGGAGCTCGTCGCCGAGTTTGGCGTCGCTCACATTTCCACGGGCGACCTGCTGCGTGCTGCCGTCAAGGGTGGCACCGAGCTTGGTATTCAGGCTAAGAAGTACATGGACGCTGGCGAGCTCGTTCCCGACCAGCTCGTGATCGACCTTGTCAAGGAGCGCCTTGCCGCCGATGACGCCCAGCAGGGCTTCATCCTCGACGGCTTCCCGCGCAACACCGCCCAGGCTGTGACGCTCGATTCCGAGCTCTCCGCTATGGGTCGCGAGATCGACTGCGCCCTTCTGGTCGACGTGGCCCCCGAGGTCATCATCGATCGTCTGTCTTCGCGTCGCACCTGCCGCGCCTGCGGTTACACCGGCACCGCTGCCGATGCCACCTGCCCCAAGTGCGGCGGCGAGATGTATCAGCGCGACGACGACAAGCCCGAGACCATCAAGAACCGTCTCGACGTCTACGAGAAGTCCACGAGCCCGCTCGTCGACTACTATCGTGGCCAGGGTCTGCTCAAGTCGGTCAACGGTGACCAGGCTCGCGAGACCGTGTACGGGGATGTCAAAGAGGCTCTCGGTCTATGATCAAGATTAAGTCTGCAACGCAAATTGAGCAGATGAAGAAGGCAGGAGCGCTATCTAAGATGGCGCTCCGCCACGTTGGAGCCATGGTTCGCCCCGGCGTGTCGACCTTCGAACTCGATCAGCTTGCGGAGCAGATTATCCGCATGCATGGCGGTACCCCTGCCTTTAAGGGTTACGGCGGGTTCCCGGGGACCATTTGCGCATCGATCAACGATGCCGTGGTTCATGGCATTCCCAACCCCGACATGATCCTGCGCGACGGTGATATCATCTCCATCGATACGGGGGCTGTCCTTGACGGTTGGGTCGGCGATAACGCTTGGACGTTTTTCGTCGGCACCCCCACGCCCGAGGCCAAGGCCCTGTGCGAGGTTACGCGCGATTGCCTAAAGGCTGCCATCGAGCAGGCTGTTCCCGGTAACCATATCGGGGACGTCGGCTATGCCGTTCAGTCTCTCGCCGAGTCTCACGGTTACGGCGTGCTTCGCGATTACGTGGGGCATGGTATTGGCCGCGTGATGCACGAGGACCCCAACGTTCCAAATTATGGAAAGAAGGGGAGAGGCGTTCGCCTTCAGGCCGGTATGGTCATCGCCATCGAGCCGATGGTTACGATGGGTTCCAATCATGTGAGCACGGGCTCCGATGGTTGGATCGTTACGACCAACGACCACCTGCCCGCCGCGCATTATGAGAACACCGTCGCCATTACCAATGACGGTCCGGTGATTCTTACCACCGATGCCCAAGGTGCTTGGTGTCCCTTGCAGGGCGGAGAAATGTAACAAGTTCCACTTAGATGTGGAGCCATTACGAAGATATTACGATACGTGCATGCGTATTGTAGAATACTCAATCGCTGTCGTTTTCTAGAGAAAGATGATTGCTTGTGAAGAAGGAAGACGCAATTGAGCTCGAGGGTACGGTAAAGGAGCCGCTGCCCAATGCCATGTTTAAGGTTGAGCTCGAGAACGGTCATTCGGTTCTGTGCAACATTTCTGGCAAGATCCGAATGAATTACATCCGCATTCTCCCCGGTGACAGGGTTGTCGTGGAGCTTTCCCCGTACGACCTGACCCGCGGTCGCATCACCTATCGCTATAAATAGCGGCACGCATACACGCTCTTTTCCGACTGCAGGCTTAGCTCAACCTACGGTCGGTTTGCGTGTGAAGACCAGCCATAGTTTTAAACGCCTGCGGCTGGGCGAGTAGATAGTAGGGAAGTAGTTTGAGCGCTACCGAAAGGAAGAACGATGAAGGTACGTCCTTCGGTCAAGAAGATGTGCGATAAGTGCAAAATCATTAGGCGCCATGGCAAGGTCCTCGTCATTTGCGAGAACCCCCGTCATAAGCAGCGTCAGGGTTAAGAGAGGAGACTACGTTGGCCCGTATTAATGGTGTCGACCTCCCGCGTGAGAAGCGCGTTGAGATCGGTCTGACCTACATTTACGGCATCGGCCGCACCACTGCGACGAAGATCTGCGTCGAGTGCAACGTTAACGTGGACACGCGCGTTAAGGACCTCACCGAGGATGAGGTTAACGCCATCCGCGATTATATCGATAAGAATCAGATCATGGTTGAGGGCGACCTCCGCCGTGAGCGCAACCAGAACGTCAAGCGCCTTATGGACATCGGCTGCAACCGCGGCCTGCGTCACCGCAAGGGCCTCCCGGTCCGCGGCCAGCGCCCCCACACCAACGCTCGTACCCGCAAGGGCCCGAAGCGTCAGATCGGTGCTAAGAAGAAGAAATAAGGAGCGCTAGATAGATGGCTACTGCTAAGAAGAACGTTCGCGCTGCCCGTCTGAAGCGCGCGGACCGTAAGAACATTTCCGTGGGCCAGGCTCACATTCGTTCTACGTTCAACAACACGATCGTTTCGATCACCGATCCTCAGGGCAACGTCATTTCCTGGAAGTCGGCTGGCCAGGTGGGCTTCAAGGGCTCCCGTAAGTCCACGCCGTTCGCTGCCCAGATGGCTGCCGAGGCTGCTGCCAAGCAGGCCATGGAGCACGGTATGAAGAAGGTTTCCGTCTTCGTCAAGGGCCCCGGCTCCGGTCGTGAGACCGCCATCCGCTCCCTCCAGGCTGCTGGCCTCGAGGTCTCGAGCATCCAGGACAAGACCCCCATTCCGCACAACGGCTGCCGCCCCAAGAAGCGTCGCCGCGTGTAACTGAAAGGATCGTATCAATATGGCAATCGACAGGACTCCTGTTCTTAAGCGCTGCCGTCAGCTCGGGATCGATCCCGCTGAGCTCGGTTACAGCAGCAAGAAGGAATCTATCCGTCAGCCCAAGCGCCGTCGCAAGGAATCTGAGTACGGCATGCAGCTGCGTGAGAAGCAGAAGGTCAAGTTCATCTATGGCGTTCTGGAGAAGCAGTTCCACGGCTACTTCAACAAGGCCCGTAAGATGAACGGCGTCACCGGTGAGAACCTCATGATCATCCTTGAGTCTCGCCTCGACAACGTCGTCTTCCGTCTTGGTTTCGCCCGCACCCGCAAAGAGGCTCGTCAGTCCGTCCGTCACGGTCACTTCACCGTGAACGGCAAGCGCGTGGACATCCCGTCCTACCGCGTCAAGGCCGGCGACGTCGTCGCTGTCGGCGAGAAGTTCCGTGACCTCCTCCCCATCAAGGAGGCCCTGATTTCCTCCGAGCGCTTTGAGGTTCCTGGCTGGCTCGAGGTCGATATCGAGAAGCTGTCTGGTAACGTGCTCGCTTTGCCGACGCGTGAGCAGATCAGCGGTGATATCAACGAGCAGCTCATCGTCGAGCTCTACTCTAAGTAGTCCATCCGGGCTGCTGAGGCTGGAGGTAATACATGTCAGAATTCATTAGGCCTCAGGTTCAGGTCGAAGAGATCAACGAGACCTCTGCTCGTGTCTCCGTCGAGCCGCTCGAGCGTGGCTACGGCGATACGCTGGGTAACTCGCTTCGTCGTGTTCTTCTGTCCTCGCTCGAGGGTGCCGCCGTCGAGGCCATTCAGATCGATGGTGCGCAGCACGAGTTCATGACCATCCCTAACATGGTCGAGGATGTCACCGACATCGTCCTGAATGTCAAGGGTCTTGTCTTCAGGGCTCTCGGCACGACCGACGAGGCGACCGCCACCATCTCGGTTGACGGCCCCTGCGAGGTCACCGGTGCGGACTTCTTTATTCCGTCCGAGTTTGAGCTGGTCAACCCCGAGCAGCACATTGCTACGCTCACCGAGGGTGGCCATCTCACCATGAGCATGCGCATCGGCTATGGCCGCGGCTATGTCTCTGGCGAGGCTAACAAGCGTGACAACGATCCCATCGGTGTGATCCACGTCGACTCGCTGTACTCGCCGGTGTCCCGTTGCGCCAAGCTCGTTGAGGCTTGCCGTGTCGGCCAGCATACCGACTACGACCGCCTTGTCCTCGAGATCGAGACCAACGGTTCCATCGCCCCGCGCGACGCCGTGGTCCAGGCTGCCAATATCATCAACCAGCATATGGCCGCCTTTATGAACCTTGCCGAGACCCCCGAGGTCGAGGAGGAGGCTTCGATCTTCGCTCCCGAGGTCACCAACGACAACGCCGAGCTGGACAAGCAGATCGAGGATCTGGACCTTTCCGTCCGTTCGTACAACTGCCTTAAGCGCGCCAGCATTCACTCGGTCCGTCAGCTCGTTGAGTTCTCGGAGAACGATCTGCTCAACATCCGTAACTTCGGTGTTAAGTCGATCGAGGAAGTGAAGGACAAGCTTGAGTCCATGGGCCTGAGCCTGAAGGCTTAATGCTTCGCATATTTGAGGAGAAACTAGACCATGCGTCACAACGTTAAGAAGGGCCTGAAGCTCGGCACCGATGCGAGCC
>CABSDO010000064.1 GCA_902476475.1 uncultured Collinsella sp.
ACGGCACCGAGCCGTCATCGAACTTGGAAGGGGGAGGCCTCGCGGCCTCCCCCTTTTTTGCGTTTACGGGTTTTTGTCTCACATAGTGGCTGTGTTTTATAACCCTCGTTTGTCGCATCTTCTGTGAACGGGCTACAATAACTTAGTCTGTGCGATATGGAGGTGAACATGGCTGAAGCTGGTATCGGCGTTGATATCGTCGAGATTTCCCGCATGAAATCAATTCTTGAAAAGACGCCGTCGTTTGCTCGGCGTGTGTTTACCGAAGAAGAGCGTGCGTATTGCGATGCATCATCGCGTCCCGCTGCTCACTATGCGAGTCGCTTTGCTTCGCGCGAGGCGGTGCTTAAAGCTCTCGGCACGGGTTTTAGTCAAGGCGTGGGTCGCAAGGATGTTTCGGTAACGCGTGATAAACTCGGCAAACCGAAGGCGCTGCTTTCGGGCCGTGCTCTCGAGATCGCTCTAGAACTGGGTGTTGTTGAGGTCGCTCTTTCCATTACGCTTACGGGAGACTTGGCCGTTGCGAATGCCATCGCGATTACCGAAGATGCTCGACCTAAGCCAAAAGATGAAAAACTGAGCACCAAGAAACGCGTTGCGCAGACATTTAAAGAGGCTCGCTCTGTTTTAGATGAGCTTGAGCAGCTGCAGAATTCAGCATTGACGGAGCACCTGGGCGATGCTTCGCAAGATACGCTAGGAGCATAGATGAAACCGGTTTTGAGTACCGAAGAAGTCGTTCGTCTCGAGGATATCATCGAACGAGAAGGGACTTCGAAGGCCGAGCTTATGGAGCTGGCGGGTGAGTTTGCCGCCAACGAGGTCTTGAAGCTCAATCCCGATCGGGTTCTCGTTCTGGTCGGTTTTGGTAATAATGGCGGCGACGGTTGGGTTGCCGCCGATATCCTGAGCCATAAGGGTGTGGACGTGGATATCGTTTCTCCGGTTGAGCCGGATGAGATTCCTGCTGCTCTGGCACGTCATGTTGCTCGTCGTACGGCCGGCCGCGATGTGCACGTTTGCGTCGGCCCCTCGCGTGATGAACTCGAGGTTTTGATCGATAAGGCCGATGTTGTTGTCGATGCCATTTTTGGTACCGGTTTCCACGGGAATCTGCGTGCGCCGTTCTCCATTTGGATTCCTACGGTCAATGAATGCGCCGATTGTGTCGTATCCATTGATGTCCCCTCGGGCCTGAATGCCGAGACGGGCGTTGTTGATGACGACTGCATTCGTGCCGAGCATACGGTGACGATGATTGCGCCCAAGATTGGTCTGTATAGCGCTGATGGTCCTGAGTATGCTGGCGATTTGATCTGCGGCAATCTTTACGACCGTCTTGACGAGGTCATCGATGATGTCGACCACGCCGCCGAGATTGTCGAGCCCGGTGACTTAGTTGATTACTTTGCTCCACTACCTACGAATATCGATAAGTATTCCCGTGGCTCTGTGCTTATTGTCGCCGGATCTGCGCAATATCCTGGTGCTGCCATTATGGCGGCCAAGTCTGCAGCTCGCGCGGGTGCTGGTTACGTGGCAGTCGCGGCTCCTGACGCCTGCGCCAATCTTATTCGCATGGCACTTCCTTCGATTCCCGTCTTTGCTATTCCGTCTGATTCCCGCGGCTCCTTTGGCGCCGCTGCGCGCATGACGGTGTGCGAGATTGCAAAGAAGTACAGCTGTGTTCTGTGCGGTCCCGGTATGACGACATCTGCCGGCGCTATGCAGGTGGTTTCGGGCTTGCTCGAGCTTGATGTGCCGCTTATCTTGGACGCCGATGCACTCAACTGCCTTGCTAAGATTGCCATTGACGGTATTGATAGTAATCCCGAGATGTATCGTCGCGAGCAGCCGTTGGTTATGACGCCGCACTATCGTGAGCTTTCGCGTCTGGTTGCCGGCGACGAGGTGAACGACCTTGGTACCGCGATTGCGGCCGCGCAGAAGGTTGTCTGGGCTGCAGGCTCCGACAATCTGGTGGTCATTGCCAAGGGGCCGACGACGGCTATCTGTGGCGTTGAGCGTGTGCTGCTGCCGCTCTCGGGTCCGGCTTCTCTGGCAACTGCCGGTTCGGGTGATGTTCTCGCGGGTATTTTGGCCGGCACGCTTGCCACCATGCGCGACGAGATGGATCGTTGGGAGTTGCTGTATTCGTACGCCGTCGCACTTCACAGCTACGCCGGTTTTGCTGCGGCGACGGAGTATGGTGAGAAGAGCGTAATCGCGACCGATCTTATCGACTTGATCGGTCCTGCCATGGAACTGGCGGCAAAGGATGCGCTCGAAGATCTGGGAATCATGGACGAAGGGTCGGATGACTAATCATGAATAAAGCCGATTTGACGCGCTGGTCCTGGGTCGAGATCGACCGCGGGGCGCTCCGTCGCAACACGAGGGCCTATAAGAACTTGCTGAATCCACGTCAGCGCCTGTGCTGCGTGGTCAAGGCCGATGCTTATGGTCATGGAGCTGTTGAGTGCGCCAAGATCATGTATTCGGCCGGTGCCGACATGTTTGCCGTGGCGACGGTTAACGAGGGCGTTGAGCTCCGACAGGGCGGGATAACGAAACCCATCCTCATCCTAAGCGAGCCGCCTATCGAGGCCATTCCGACGTTGCTCGAGTTTGATATCATGCCCTCGGTCTATACGTCTGACTTTGCTCTTGCGTATGGCGAATGTGCCGTCGCGGCGGGCAAGGTGGGCAAGTATCATCTCGCCATCGAGACGGGCATGAACCGCATCGGCGTTCACTACACGCAGGTGCTCGACTTTGTCCGCGGTATAAATTTCCATCGCGGTATTCAGTGCGACGGCGTATTTACGCACTTCGCCACGGCCGATGAACCTTCGGGCTGGGACTACAAGCTGCAGTGTCAGCGCTTTACCGAGGCCGTTCAGGCCATTAAGGATGCGGGTTTTGAGTGCGGTATCGTGCACTGCGCCAACACGCCGTCCTCGATGCTCGACCCCTCGATGCATTTTGATATGATCCGCGCCGGCATTGGCTTGTATGGCATGCAGCCGTGCGAGCTGAGTGGCCGCGTGATGCAGCTTGATCCCGTTATGAGCGTCCATGCGCGTGTGACGCGCGTGGCACACCCTGCGATGGGTGAGGGCGTGGGCTACGGTTTTACCTACCGCGTACCGCGTACGCGCGTTCAGATCTGCACGCTGCCGATCGGTTATGCCGATGGCCTATCGCGTACGCTTTCCAATCGTATGGATGTGCTGTATCGCGGCGAGCGCGTGCATCAGGTTGGCAATATCTGCATGGACCAGTTTATGGTCGCCATTCAGTCCAACCCGGCACACGAGATTCCCGAGGCCGAGTATGGTGACGAGATGATCATTGTCGGCCGCGATGGCGATGCCGAGATCACTATGGACGAGATGGCCCGACTGCGCGGAACGATTAACTACGAGGTCGCCTGCGGCTTTGGCATGCGTCTCGACAAGATCTACGTGTAGGAGCCGCTATGGGCGTCATGCACATCCCCGGCCATACCCATCAGGCACCACGTGAGGTCGCACTCGAGGAAATTGAGGCCGTTCTGGGCGATTGTCACCTCTGCCAGCTCTACCAGTCGCGTCACAATATCGTGTTTGGCGTGGGAAACCCCCGCGCTCGCGTGATGTTTATTGGTGAGGCGCCGGGCCGCAATGAGGATTTGCAGGGCGAGCCCTTTGTGGGGGCGGCAGGCGAGGACCTCAACGGCATTTTGTCGCTGGCGGGGCTCAAACGCGAAGACGTCTACATTGCCAACGTGCTTAAGTGCCGCCCGCCGGGAAACCGGAATCCGCGTCCCGAGGAAGTGCTGGCTTGCTCGCCGTTTTTGCGTGAGCAGATTCGAAGCATCTGGCCTGATATTATCGTGACGCTCGGCAACCCCGCGACGCACTTTGTGCTTAAGACCGAGATTGGCATTACTAAGCTGCGCGGCAGGTTCCACCAGATGGGGCATTTTGTAGTAATGCCCACTTTTCATCCGGCAGCAGCGCTGCGCAATCCGGCGTGGCAGGAGCTGCTGGAGGAAGACTTTAAGATGCTGGGCGATTATCTGGAGCGACATCCCGCACCAGAGGACGCCTCGGAATAATAAGGAGCATATATGTCCCTGGAGCGCCTGGGGGTAGGTACTTACAAAACGACTTGCGCTGCCGATACGGAGTACTTTGGCGAGCTAATTGCACCGTGCCTTGAGGACGGC
Source organism: uncultured Collinsella sp. (assembly GCA_902476475.1). GTDB lineage: Bacteria > Actinomycetota > Coriobacteriia > Coriobacteriales > Coriobacteriaceae > Collinsella. The sequence goes on from CABSDO010000064.1 coordinate 4,214, forward strand.
GATGTGCTCATCCTGACCGGTGGCCTGGGAGTGGGCAAAACTCACTTTACCAAGGGCGTCTCGCGCGGGCTGGGCGATGGGCATATGGTTACGAGCCCTACGTTTGCGCTCATGGCCGTTCACGATCAAGGTCGTATTCCGCTGTTTCACTTTGATCTATACCGCCTGGAGCATGCCTACGAGCTCGAGGATACGGGCATTTTCGATGTGCTGGGCTATGAGGGTGCTTGCCTGCTGGAATGGGGCGAACAATTCCAGGACGAGCTGACGGATGAGTATCTTTCGGTGACGCTCAAGCGTGATGAGGGCGATAGCGATGTGCGAACGATAACGCTTGAGGCGCACGGTGACCGCGCAATGGAGCTTTCCCATTTGATTGATAAGGCTGTACAAGATGAGCTTGCATAACGACAACGCGCTGGTGGTGGCGCTCGATACCTCGACCGACATGCTTGCCTGCGCGGCAAGCTGGATTGATGGGCAGACGGGCGAGACGAAGCTCGTGAGTGGCGACCACATGTGTCGCCGTCACGCCAACGTTGAGCTCGTGAATACCGTTGATGGCGTGCTGGCTCAAGCTGGCCTGGATCGCAGCGATGTTGGTTGCTATGTGGTCGGCCGCGGCCCGGGGTCCTTTACGGGTGTGCGCATCGGCATCTCCACTGCCAAGGGCCTCGCGCGTGGTGCCAATGTTCCGCTGCTGGGCGTGTCGACGCTCGACGCTTGCGCTTGGACGGCGTGGAAGGCTGGCGTGCGCGGCAAGCTTGGTATCTTGGCCGATGCTATGCGCGGTGAGGTATATCCGGCGCTGTATATGCTGGTCGATGAGGGCCCCGAGCGTCAATTTGAGCGCGAACACGTGGTCAAGGCCGCCGTGGCGCTCGATGAGTGGCGCCAAGCAGCGGACTGGGACCAGGTTCAGCTGACCGGTGACGGTCTCGTGCGCTATGGCAAGCTGCTGGGTGAGGACGAGACCGCCCGCTGCGTGGAGCGCGACCTGTGGTGGCCTTCGGGTGAGGGCTTGCTGCTCGCGCACGCTGCGGGTGACGGCGATCCGGCTCGCGTCCTGCCGATTTACACGCGCCTTTCGGATGCCGAGGAAAACGAGCGCAAGCGTCTTGGTCTTGCCGAGAGTGCGCAGAGCGGAATTACGGGCGTTGCCGATGAGCTCGCCGGTCGTCATCTGCAGTTCCGTCCCATGGGCGCGGCGGATGCCGAGGGCGCGAGCACGCTGGAGGCTGCCTGCTTTGAAGGTGCCGGACACGAGGCGTGGACGCCGGGCATGTTCCTGTCCGAACTGGGCGAGGACGTCGCTGCGCCGCGTAGTTGGTGGGTGGCACACGACGACGGCAAGCTACTGGGCCTTGCCGGCGGTATGGTCGTGGACGGTGATGTGCAGATTCTGGATGTCGCCGTCGACCCGGCACATCGCCGTGAGGGCATTGCCCGCAAGCTGCTGTCGCATGTGAGCTATGATGCCCAGATGCTCGGCTGCACCACGGCTTCGCTCGAGGTCGAGGACGGCAACGAGGGAGCGATCGCGCTTTATAACGCTCTGGGCTTTACCGAGGCAGGACGGCGCCGCGGCTACTATGGTGCCGGCAAGGATGCCATCGTCATGACGGCTCCGCTGCCCCTGGTACTTCCGGTCGACAATGCTTCGCCCGAGCCGACGGCGGCAGAGCAGCGCGTATGGCCGCTGCCTGCTCCTGGGCGCTCCGAGGGGGAGCGTGCCGAAATTGAGCGCCGCCGCCTAGTGCTCGCTATCGAGAGTTCCTGCGACGAGACGGCCGTGGCGATTATCGATGCGGATGGCAATATGCTGGCCAACCAGGTGTCGACGCAGATTGATTTTCACGCCCGCTTTGGCGGCGTGGTGCCCGAGATCGCCTCGCGCAAACACGTCGAGGTGATTGTGAGTGTCGTGGATGCGGCGCTCGAGGATGCCGCAGCATCGCTTGGTCTTGAGGATGGAGCCATTGCCCCCAGCGAGCTTGCCGCCGTGGGCGTGACACAGGGTCCGGGCCTGGTGGGCGCGCTCGTGGTTGGCGTCGCCTTCGCCAAGGGCTTTGCCTACGCTGCCGGCAAGCCGCTCGTGTGCGTCAACCATCTGGAGGGGCACCTGTTTGCCAACCTGCTGGCGCAACCCGACCTCAAACCGCCGTTTATCTTCACGCTTGTCTCGGGTGGGCACACCATGCTCGTGCACGTGAAGGCGTGGGGCGACTACGAGGTGCTCGGTGAGACGCTCGACGACGCTGTGGGCGAGGCCTTCGACAAGGTAGCCAAGGCATTGGGTCTGGGCTATCCCGGTGGCCCCATCATTTCCAAGCTGGCCGAGACGGGCAACCCCAAGGCGATCGATTTCCCCCGTGCGCTTAACAGCAGAGGAGACTATCGCTTCTCGCTTTCGGGCCTTAAAACCGCTGTGACGCTCTACATTGAACAGGAGACCAAGGCCGGGCGCACGATTCACCTGCCCGATCTGGCAGCTTCGTTTGAGGCAGCTGTCTTTGACGTGCAGTACAAGAAGGCCAAAAACGCATTGCGCGCTACCGGATGCAAGGAATACTGCATCGGTGGCGGCGTCTCGGCCAACCCGCATCTGCGCGAGATGATGATCAAGAAGCTTGGACGTCAGGGGATTCGCGTAACGGTGCCGCCCTTGTCTGCCTGTACCGATAACGCAGCCATGATTGCGGAGGTCGCTCGCCGTAAATTCGACCGAGGTGAAATCTCGCCGTTCGACGTCGACGCCGATCCAAACATGACGCTGTAGCTGGTACGGCGCGGTCCCCGGGCGGAGGGGCCGGATATAAGGTTTCCTGCTCTACAGTCCTGCGCAAGACGAAGGCCACATTAAGTGGCCTTCTTTGCGTGCGGAACTCGCGATAAACCTTATATCCGGCCCCTCCGCCCGGCTCCCGCGGCTCTCAGGGGCATCTCTCAAGCAAAAACTGTCGTTCGGTAAAGTCCGAGATCAGTGGCGTTTTATACCGAGAAATCCAAAAAAGTTGAAAATTCATTACAAATTTGCGTTGACTTTAGGTAACTAAAGTTTCATACTCCTTTTCAACCACTGGGGGATGTGAACACGCACGGATCGTTCACATCATGATTGAAGAGGATTTCTTAGACATGTTCACGCATCAGCTAAACATTATCAGCGTAGTAATTATCTGATGCGGGTTAGCACATACAGCTAGCCCGTACGATAACGGGCGGCTGATGAAGATGAGGGCCGTCGAGCGCAACCGACGGCCCTCATTTTTTATGTCTAGGAAATTCTTTTTAGAGGAGGAAATGTAATGAACGGAGTTTTGCTCATGGTTGTGGCCGCGGCGGTGCTCGCCTGCGGCTATCTGGGCTATGGCCGATGGCTGGCCAACAAGTGGGGCGTTGACAAAGAGGCCCTCACGCCGGCCAAGCGCATGAAGGACGGCAAGAGCTTCTCGCCCGTCTCCGCTTTCACCGCGTTCTCGCACCAGTTCAGCTCGATCTGCGGTGCTGGCCCTGTTACGGGTACGATCGTCGCCATGGCCTTTGGCTGGCTGCCCGTCGTGCTCTGGGTTCTCGTCGGCGGCATCTTCTTTGGTGCCGTCCACGACTTTGGTGCCCTGTACGCTTCGATGAAGAACAACGGCAAGTCGCTCGCTCAGCTCATCGAGAAGTACATCGGCAAGACCGGCCGTCGCCTGTTCCTGCTGTTCTGCTGGCTGTTCTGCATCATCGTCATCGCCGCTTTCACCGACATGGTCTGCAAGACGTTCATGTTCACCCCGGCCGTTGACGCTTCTGGTGCTGCTACCGGTGCCATCGACTTCACCAAGTCCTATGCCGCCGGCTGCGCTGGTACCATCTCCATCCTGTTCACCTTCGTCGCTATCGCCTTTGGTTGGGCCCAGAAGAAGTTCAACCTCACCGGCGCTGCCGAGTTCGTCACCGGCGTGGTCCTCATGGTTCTCATGTTCGCCGTCGGTATGCAGTTCCCGGTCTACCTGGATAAGTTCCAGTGGTTCGCCGTCGTCATGGTCTACCTGGTCTTCGCTGGCGCTATGCCCATCCAGATGCTCAAGACCCCGCGTGACTACCTCACTTCCATCATGATGATCGTCATGATCGTCTGCGCTGTCCTCGGCATCGTCGTCCTGGGCGTCAACGGTCAGGCCACTATCACCGCTCCGGTCTTCACCGGCTTCTCCACTGCCTCCGGCATGATGTTCCCGGTCCTGTTCGTCTCCGTCGCTTGCGGTGCTCTCTCCGGTTTCCACAGCCTCGTTTCTTCCGGCACCTCTTCTAAGCAGGTCGAGAAGGAGCAGGACGCCGTCAAGGTCGGTTACGGCGCCATGATCGTCGAGTCCTTCGTCGGCATCCTTGCCATCATCGTCGCCGGCATCATGTTCTCCGACATGAACACCGCCGGTACCGGCGCCCTCAACGCCGGTGTCGCTTCCACCCCGTTCCAGATCTTCGCCGCTGGCATCTCCCGCGGTATGCAGGCCTTCGGTGTTGACGGCACGCTCGCTACCGTCTTTATGACCATGAACGTCTCTGCTCTGGCCCTGACCTCGCTCGACGCCGTCGCCCGCATCGCCCGCACTTCGTTCTCCGAGTTCTTTGCGCAGACCAACGACGCCCTGGCCATCGAGTCCAAGGCCGGTTACATGAAGGTCCTCGGCAACCCCTGGTTCGCCACGGTCGTTACCCTGCTTCCCGGTCTCGCCCTCGCTTTTGGTGGCTATGCCAACATCTGGCCGCTCTTTGGTGCTTCCAACCAGCTGCTTGGCGGCATGACCATGATCACCCTCGCCGTGTTCTGCAAGTGCACCGGCCGCAAGGGCTGGATGCTCTACGTGCCCGTCGTCTTCCTGCTCTGCTGCACCTTCACCTCGCTGGTCCAGAGCGCCATGGGCTGCATGGCCGCTGTCCAGGCTTACGGCTTCTTCGGCACCATCCCGGCTACCGCCACCACGGCCGCCGTCTCCGTCGCCGCCACCAAGGGCCTGCAGCTTGTCTTCGCCGTCCTGCTGATGGTCCTGGGCCTCATCGTCGCCGTCAACTGCCTCAAGGAGCTCTTCGGCAAGGAGGCCGGTTCCATGCCCGACGAGGAGCCCGAGTGGTCCGAGATGGGCAAGGCCGAGTACGGCCGCGCCGCTGCCGCTGAGGCTCCTGCCGACGCCGAGGCCGCCAAGGCTTAGTCGACCTGACGAGTTGAACGTCACATCTATATGACTCGGAAAGACCGGGTCCGCGACTTCGCGGGCTCGGTCCTTTTTTCATGCAAAAGCTGGTGACGCTCGAGTGTTCTCGCAGATGTTTTGCGTGGATAAGGGCGTGCGTTGTACCATATAGACGTATATGTGTACATATGAAAGGGGCCCCGTGGCCAAGACGGTATATTCCGATAACCAAAATAATGTCGATGCCCTGGCTGAACGTCTGAGCAGCCAGACGTCGCTTTCTGCCGAGCGTGCCAAGCTGGTTGCCTACGACCTGCTCTGCCGCAAGGCGCTCAAGATTAAGTCGAGTGCGCTGGCGCAAATTTTTCGCTCCGTCGATAAGGAATGCGACACCAAGGCGATGCGCGATGAGCTTATCGCGGCAAATATTGTGACCAAGATCGAGGGTAGCGGCATTAACGGGCGCCCGGCGTTCTATACCATCAATGCCGAGATCCGCGATGCCCAGGAGCAGCCTGCCGAGTCCGTCGAGGATTTTGTCGTCGAGGATTCCGCTGACGTGCCTGCTGTGGAAGAAGTTGCTCCGCGTGAGCATGTCGATACCGATGAGTTGCTCGATGAGAACGTCGTGCGTGCCTTTACGGCCAAGGCAGGACGCGGCGGTTTTGGCGGGGGTGGCAAGCGCGATGCGCAGCGCCGCGCCCAGCAGGAGCGCTTCCGTCGCGCCGTTGCTCAAAAGGGTGAGACGGATGCTGAGGCCGTCGAGGAAAAGTCCGTCGGGATGCAGGAGCCGACTCGCACTCAAGAGCATGCTGAGATCCAGGAGCCCAAGCGTCGCCGCGGTGCCCACTTTAAGGCCGAGCAGCGAGGTATTGCATGCGAGGTCCAGGATTCCGTCGAGGCTGCTGACGCGTCCGATGAACCGGTCAAGAAGGCTCCGGGTTCATGCCGTCCCGGACGTGGTTTTGCGGGGCGCGCGTATCCCGTAAGGCATCAGGAGAAGAGCGAGCCGGCTTCGACCACTCAGGACAAGAAGGCCGAGAAGGCCGTTGAGCCGGCGGCTCGCGAACAGAAGCCTGCTGAGCCGCAGCTTGAGGTTGATGCCGAGGCCAAGGGCCAGCAGCCTACTGATGAGCAGGCGGAGCAGGGCGCGTCGAGCAAGCCTCGCCGCCGTCGCCATCGTGGGGGCCGCAGTTCCCATGCCGAGACTGCAGCCGAGAAGATCACGCCGCAGGACGAGGATGCGAAGGTCGAGGTTTCTTCGGGGCAGCCTAAGCGCCAGCCGGCGAAGGAGAGCAAGTCCGATCGTCCGCAGAAGCAGGCGCCTATGCCGAAGCGCGAGCGCAATTCCCAAGGCGATTCTAAGCGCAAGTCTCAGAAGAAGCCGGAGTCTACCGCAGCAGATACTGCTGCCCAGCAGCCCAAGTCGGCAGTCCACGGCGAGGTCTCGGCGTTTGCCCTTGCCCGCGTTTTAGGCAGGCAGCTGCTCAAAGTTGTCCCTACGCCTACGGCGCTCTCTAAGATCAAGGAGCAGCAGACACAGATCGTAAAGGTTGAGGGCAAGGACGGCAAAAAGGCTCCGCAGCGCACTCAGCACAACGAGATGTCCAACCGCAAGATTGCCGAGGAAATCGCAAGCATCCAGGCTTGGATCGAGCAGAACCGAGGTGCCGATACGCCGGTTGCCTCGCGCCGCCAGCGTGCCTACCAGATCTTTAACGACGAGAAGGCTTTTGACGGCAAGCACGGTGAGCGCTTGATCAGGCGTATGACCGAAAAGGGCATCAGCATGCAGGCGATCAAGGTCGCCCCCAATCGCCCCGTGCACTTTACGGGCTTCTTTACGCTGGGTGCCGACAAGCCGTTCATTATGGTCGAGAACCTGGATACCTACGACGAGATCGTCAAGCTCCTGCGCGGACGCAAACATGCCAAGCTCTTTGGTACCAAGGTGGGCGGCGTGATTTTTGGCGGCGGATGCAAGGCGAGCGTCTCGCATGCCCTGGACGATTATCTGGCCGAGATTGGCTATCGCTTTAACTACGTCTACTACGTGGGCGATATCGATCGCGAGGGCGCGCGCATTGTCGAACAGACTCGCAATGCCAATGTGGTTGAGATTCGCCTGCATGCCGGCATGTACCGCGCCATGCTCGCCGAGCATAAGCGTCGCGTGAAGGCCGGCGGCGAGTGCGAGCCCGCGGCTGCCAACCAGGGCGTGCCGCAGAACCTGGCAGCGACGATCAAGGATCTGCCCATGGTCACGCGCGTGCAGTTCCGCAACGTGCTACGTGAAGGCGGGCGCATTCCGCAGGAGATCCTGATGACCGCAGACTATCGGGATGGCGACTCGGGAAGCTTCGACCGCATGCTGAACAATTAGATTCCGCCGGCCCCGGGAGAGCGGGGACACCGGCTTAGGTTTCCTGCTCTACAGTCCTGCT
>CABSDO010000065.1 GCA_902476475.1 uncultured Collinsella sp.
CAGCATCGCAAGCTAAGTCGATTGCCGCCAGCCTGTTCCTGCAGACATGGCTCGATCGTAAAAACGAGGAGGTTCAGCATGCCTAGCGCTTCCGATCCGCGCCAGCCGAATCGCCAGGGGCAGCCCGCGCCGCGTCCTGTCCAGGCAGGTCAGCGCTCGGTGCAGCCGATGCCGCGTCCGGCTCAGCCCTGCTCGCATGCGGCCCGCCCCGCCCAGCGAGCGACTCAGCAGCCAACTGCCCGTACGGCGCAGCCCACTGGCGGCACTCGTTTTAAGCAGCAGGCTTCTACGCAACGCGCACAGGCTCCTCAATCGCAGCCTCATGCGCATCACGCCCGCGGTTCGCATGGCGTTGCTCCGGCGACCCGCTCGAGCTACAACACGCATACTCGTCGCGGTGCTCAAAAGAAGAGCTCTCCGGTTCCCATGATCATCGGCGTTGTGGCGGCGGTGCTTGCGCTTGTCGCGATCGTTTTCTTTGTCGTGCCGGCCGTCAAGGGCTTCTTTGCCGGTGAGGATACGAAGGTCACGGCTGGTCAGCAGGTTACGGTAACCATTCCCGACGGTGCTTCGGGCGATACGATCGCCTCGATTCTCTCCGAGAACCATATCGTCGAGAATCCCAAGGATTACTATGCGGCGGTGAAAAAGCTCAACGCCGATATGTCGCTCAAGCCTGGCACCTACTCGTTTACCACGCTTATGGATGCGACGAAGGTCGTCCAGCAACTCATGGAGGGTCCCAACGCCGGATCCAATACGCTTACGATTCCAGAGGGTCTGACGGTAGATCAGGTAGCCGACCGCGTGGCGCAGGCTTATGGCAGCATTGCTAAGGAAGACTTCCTTAGCCAGGCCAAGGCATCCTACTACGTAAATGACTATGGCTTCCTGAAGGATGCTGCGAACGATTCGCTTGAGGGCTTCCTGTTCCCTAAGACGTATTCGTTGGGCGATTCTCCCACGGCCGATGAAGTGATCCGCGCCATGCTCGACCAGTTTAAGGCCGAGTACAAGTCGCTCGACTTTGCCGGCTGCGAGGCCAAGATCAAGGAGCGCTACGGTGTGGAGATGTCAGACTACGACATCGTCAACCTTGCCTCCATCGTCGAGCGCGAGGGCCTCAATGCCGATCAGCGCGCGCATGTGGCCTCGGTGTTCTATAACCGTCTTGCCGGCAAGCTCGATGGCCTGCGTTATCTCAACAGCGATGCGACCATGATGTATGTCACCGGTGGCGAGGTTACCGCCGACGACCTGCAAAGCGATAGCCCCTACAACACGTACAAGCACGAAGGCCTTCCGCCCACGCCCATCTGTTCTCCGTCGCTCGAGGCGCTCAAGGCTACCCTTGAGCCGACCGACTCCGACGACCTGTATTTCTACATTACGCAGGACGAGGAGTACTTCTCGCAAACCTATGAAGAGCATCAACAGTCTTGGAATTAGCATGAGGATTTTTAGCCCCAAACGATACGTTGCCTCGGTCGATCGCATCGACCTTGATGCCCTGTGGGCCGACGGCAAACGCGCCATTCTGCTCGATCGCGATAACACCCTGGTGCCGCGCGACACCGAGCAGGTTCCCGCCGCGGTTTCCGCTTGGCTCGATGCCGCCCGCGCCAAAGGCTTTAAGCTGTGCATGGTGTCCAACAACTGGCATCGCGACCAGGTCATGAGCTCTGCACGCGAGCTGGGACTCGAGGCCATCAGCCACGCCATGAAGCCGGCGCCGTTTGCCCTCAAGGCGGGTCTTAAGCGCCTCGGCGCCACGGCCGACGAGGCGGTGCTGATCGGTGATCAGCTCTACACGGACGTGTGGAGCGGCAATTTTGCCGGCGTCGATACTATCCTGGTTAAGCCGCAGGCAACCCAGGACCTGTGGTACACGCAGATCTTCCGTATCTTTGAGCGCCGGGCCCTGCGCGACCTTCCCTGCGAGGAATAGGTTTCGCCATGTCTCAGCACATCAAACACGGCTGCGACCATATCTTCTTTATCGGCTTTTTGGGCGCGGGCAAATCGACGCTTGCGCGCAACGTCGGCACTATGTTCAAGCGGCGTTTTATCGATACCGACCGCCTGGTCGTGCGCCGTTGCGGCAAGTCGGTAACCGAGATTTTTGAGACCGAGGGCGAGGATCGTTTTCGCGAGCTCGAGACCTCGGCGCTCCGTTCGCTCCAAAGCGAGCGCAGCCTGTTGGTTTCGTGCGGGGGCGGTATCGTCGAGACGCCGGTGAATATTGAGCTGATGCACGAAATGGGTACGTGCGTGTACCTCGAGGGCGACTTCGAGGATTCGATTCGCCAGATTCGTCGGTCCGACACGCGCCCCGATTTCCGTTCGCCCGAGCATGCCGCGCGCCTGTTTGAGCATCGTCGTCCGCTGTATCGCCACGCCGCCGATATTACCCTTGATATTCGCAACAAGTCCTTCGAGGACGTTTCCTACCTTTGTGCCGAGATGCTTTTGGAGCGTGGACTGCTATGATTCGCCGTCAACTGATCAATTTCCAAAACCGCAGTGTCGATGTCCGCGTCGGATTGGGCGCGTTCGATGAGCTGCCGCGCATGTTTGCCTCGGCCGTGGGCAAGCCTAAGCGCGCGATGGTGGTTTGGAACGACGCCACATCCGAGCGTTTTGGTGAGGTCGTCGAGCATGCGCTGGTCGACGCCGGTTTTGCCGTGTCGCTGCTCGTCCTCGAGGTTTTGCCTGCTGGTGCCACGCTGGCCGACGCCGATGCTATCTTTGGCGCCCTGTCTGCCAACCGCATCACCTGCGACGATCTGGTTGTCGCTGTTGGCGATGCCGCAACCTGTTCGGTTGTTGGCTGGTGCGCCAACCAGTGGTGTGGCCGAACCGAGTGCGCGCTGCTGCCGACGACCTTCGACGCCATGCTCACGGTCGCGACGGCCATGAAGCCGCTCGTCGCCTCGTTGGCCAATGCGCTTCCCGCTATCGCGTTCCGTCCCGAACCGGGCTTGGTTGTGTGTGACCTCGACCTTGTTCGCGAGGCGGAACCCGAGGACCTCAAGTTCGGCTATGCGGTATTTGTTGGCACCATGCTTTCGAGCAGCAAGTCCCGCTGGAATCAGTTTACTGAGACCGTCCCCGAGATTCTCGCGGGCGAGGAGGTCGCACTCGTCAATGCCGTTCAATGGTCTCAGACTGCCCGCAAGGACGTGCTGACGGCCACGAACCCGAGCGCTCGCCATGCGCTCGATTTTGGCAAGACGGGGGAGCGCACCCTGCGCGCTTGCTTGGGCGATGCCGCTTCGCAGGTCCCTGCCTACCAGCTGTTGTCCGAGGGCATGCGCTTTGAGGCGCGCCTAGCACACGATGCCTGCGACTTCGATATCGACTATGTGTTTGATCTCGATGACTGCCTGGAGGACTTTGGCATCGAGGAGCTTGCCTTCGACTTGGAGCCTGCCGCATATATCGAGGAGTTCCGCAGACAGCAGTTTGTCCGCTCGAACCGCAGCATGTTGCCGCTGCCCGCGGCGCTCGGCGCCATTCGCCTAACGAGCGTCGAGGACGAGGTTCTTGAGCGCCATGCTCACGCCTACTTGGCTTCTCGTAAAGAACTTCTCTAAGATTTATTGACTTCCATCGTCTTTCGTATCATGTTGAGGGGCGGGTTTTCAATCGGTTGCGGATCGCATGCGATTCCGTCGTTCGGTTGAGACCCGTCCCGTCTATATTGAGACAACAAGAAAGGAATCTGCATGTCTGAGTTTGCTGCCGGTCCTGCCGGTCGTATCGAGCGTGTCCGTGCCCTGATGGTCGAGCGTGGCTACGACGCCATCGTGGTGCGCGACGAGGCCAACCTTCGTTGGCTTACGGGCGTGAAGGGCGTCTTCGACTACACCTTCGAGTTCCCGCACGCTGCGTTTATTACGGCCGACCAGTGCCTGTTCCACACCGACTCGCGCTACCTCAACAGCTTTGAGGAGAACACGCCAGCCGGCAGCCCCTGGGTCTACGACATGGATGAGGGCACCATCCCCGGTTGGGTCGCCGGCAAGATCGCGGCCAACAAATGCCGCGTCTGCGCTGTCGAGGACGATATGCAGATTAATTTCTACCAGGGTATTCAGCGCGGCCTGGAGGACCGTTCCGTCGCCTGTATGCTGCCGCTGATGCACGACGATATCCGCAAGATGCGCGCCATCAAGGACGCCGAGGAGATTGAGCTCATGCGCCATGCGCAGTCGATCACCGATGCCGCCTTCCAGCACATGCTCGGCTTTATTAAGCCCGGTATGACCGAGAAGCAGGTACGCAACGAGCTCGAGAACTTTATGTTCGCCAACGGTGCCGACAGCCTGGCCTTCGGTTCCATCGTCGCGAGCGGCCCCAACACCGCCAACCCGCATGCCGTGCCGAGCGACCGCGTGATCGAGAAGGGCGATTTCGTTCTTATGGATTACGGCGCGGGCTATTGCGATTACCGCTCCGACATGACGCGCACTGTCGTGATGGGCGAGCCCACCCAGGAGCAGCTCGACCTGTACGCACTCGTGCGCCGTACGCACGAGGAGTGCGTCGCCGCCATCCATCCGGGCGTTGAGGGCAACGACATCTTTAAGCTTTCCAAGAAGATCATCGGCGATGCCGGCTATGGCGATTACTATAACCATGGCTTGGGTCACGGCGTGGGCATCGACATCCATGAGCTGCCCAACTTTAACCGCAGCAAGAATATCATCGAGGTCGGCTCGGTTATCACCATGGAGCCCGGCGTCTACCTGCCCGGCGTGGGCGGCGTGCGCCTGGAGGACTACGGCGTGGTCACCGAGAACGGCTATGAGCCCTTCACCAAGACCCCGCACGACATGCACGTTATCGACTGCTAGTTTACTTCAGTAGATAGTTTGGGGCGGGGCGTCCGGATTGATTCGGACGCCCCGCGTTCTCTTTTTATGCGCTCGCCGCAGGCGCCGTCTGCAAGTGTATAATTTCTGTCGTATGTAATTTGGACGCTTGTGCGTTCTGCCCATAACAAGAAAGGTCGCTATGCCTACCATTTCCACCGCCGACTTCAAGAACGGCCTCGGTCTCCGCATCAAGGACAAGGTCTACACCATCGTCGAGTTCCAGCATGTCAAGCCGGGCAAGGGCGGCGCGTTTGTGCGCTACAAGACCCGCGACATCAAGAGCGGCCGCGTCGTCGAGAACACCTGCAACGCCGGCACCAAGTTCGAGAGCGTCATGCTCACCACCCGTGAGTTCCAGTACCTCTACAACGATGGCACCGACTACATCTTCATGGACAACGAGTCCTATGAGCAGGTTCCCGTTCCCGAGGACATGGTGGGCGAGAACTCCAAGTGGCTGCGCGAGAACGACATCTGCCAGCTGCTCTTCGCCGACGATGAGCTCATGGGCGTGACCCCGCCGATGTTCATCGAGACCACCATCGTCCAGACCGACCCGGGCTTTAAGGGCGACACCGTCCAGGGTTCCACCAAGCCGGCCACGATCGACACCGGCGCTGTCATCCAGGTCCCCATGTACCTCAACGAGGGCGAGGTCATCAAGGTTGACACCCGCGACGGCAAGTTCGTCTCCCGCGTCTAGCAACCAACTCTTCTAGGAGGACTCATGCCCCAGGAAATCAAGATTGACGGCATCGGCATTTCGCCCGATGTTCTGACCGCCATCGTCTCGCGCGCCGTGTCCGATGTCGAGGGCATCGCCTCCGTTGGCGTCAAGGACCTTGCCACCAACCTTGTCTCCATGATGCTCTCGTCCAAGGCCCCGGCTTCTGAGCCGGCGGTCGAGGCCGAGGTCGTCGGCGACAAGCTCGCACTCACCGTGCGCGTCGTGGTGTTCTTTGGCTATCCGTTCAAGAAACTCGCCGAGGCCGTTCGCGCTGCCGTGGTCGCCGCCATCGATGCCCAGGTTGGCGTTGAGGTCGAGCGCGTTGACGTTTGCATCGACGGCCTCGTTTTCCCCAAGGAGTAACCTTTGAGCCTTAAGGTTTATCGCGGGCGTACGCTTGCCCGCAGTCAGGCGCTGCAGCTGCTGTTCCAGGCCGAGGCCACGGACAGCCCGCTCGAGCGCGTCCTCGAGGGTGATTTCCTGATCTCGAAGGGTCCCCTCGATCCCTATGCGCTGGAGCTGTGCCGAGGTGCCTACGAGCATATCGACCGCATCGACTGTGCTCTGCGCTCCGTTGCCAAGAACTGGGATCTTATGCGCATGCCCGGCGCCGACCGCAACCTGCTGCGTATCGCCGTTTACGAGATGCGTTTCCTCACCGACGAGGAGGTCTCGGACGCCATCGTGATCAACGAGGCCGTTGAGCTTGCCAAGGCCTATGGCACCGACCAGTCCGCGTCGTTCGTCAACGGCGTGCTGGGTAAGATCGCTCGCAGCGAGGAGCTGCCGGGCGAGGACCTATACCAGGAGCTGCTGGCCGAGGATCGCGCTCGCGAGGAGGCACAGGCTGCCGAGGCTGCCGCTAAGGTTGCGGTTGCCCAAGCTGAGGCTGGTGCGCTGGCCGAGGATGCGGACGCTGCTGAGGCCGTCGAGGCCGACTCCGTCGAGGAGTAGCCATGCCAGAGGGTTCCGTCCGCAACTTTGATGAGATCTCGGACCGTCTGGATCAGATCATCGCTACCGTTCGCTCCAAGGATACGTCCTTGGAGCGTTCACTCGATCTGTTTGACGAAGCGATTGAGCTGGGCTCCCGCGCGGTCGATATGGTCGACAAGTTTGAGCTGACGCCGCGTGAGGCCGACAAGCTCGAACAGGAATACGATGAGGATGCGGCAAACGAATCCCAGGATAGCTAGGCCGCATCTCCGGATACGAATGGTTGATGGCATTCATGAAACGCGTGCGTCTTGATGACGAACTGATTTCACAGGGCATCTGCGCCGATCGCGCGGATGCCCTTCGCACTCTTATGGCCGGCTTGGTCTCGAGTGGCGGCGAGCGCTTGACTTCCCCGGGCCTTAAGGTGCCCCCGGGCCTGCCGCTGCACGTGAAGGGGCGCATTCCCTATGTCGGCCGCGGCGGTCTTAAGCTCGAAGGCGCGCTTGATGCGTTTGGCATCAATCCGACGGGCCTTGCCTGTCTTGATGTGGGCTGCTCTACCGGCGGCTTTACCGATTGCCTGCTCAAGCGCGGAGCTGCGACCGTTGTCTCGGTGGACGTGGGTCGCGCCCAGTTCGATTGGTCGCTGCGTCAGGACGATCGCGTGACGCTGCATGAGCGCACAAACGTGACGCAGCTGCCTGAGCTTGGCTATGCCGGCGCCATCGACCTGGCTGTGTGTGATGTCTCGTTTACCAGCATCGCGAACATTATCGATGCGGTGCTGGCGTGCCTGGCGCCTACGGGTGCATTCTGCACGCTCGTAAAGCCGCAGTTTGAGGCTCCGGCGGCGCTGGTGGGCGAGGGCGGCATTGTGACCGATCCCGCCGTGCGCCGCGATACACTCGTTGCGGCAGTTGAACTCTTTGCCTCCAAGGGGCTGTTCCCGGTCGATGTGTGCGTGTCGCCCATTCATGGTGCCAAGGGCAACGTTGAGTTTTTCCTGTACGGCACGAGATTTGCCCCCGGTGAACGTGCCGACGATGAGCTGCAATCCCAGGTATCGGTTTTGAGCGAGAAAGCTGCAACGCTATGAAGGTCTTTCTGGTTCCCAATTACTACAAGCAAGAGGCGGTCGAGAGCGGCCTGATGCTCGAGCTTTGGCTGACGCGTCAGGGCTATGAGGTCGCATGGGCTGCCGACCAGCGATCGAAGATTCAAAGCACGCCTGATATTGACGGCTCCGATCTGGTCATTACGCTCGGCGGTGACGGTACGCTGCTGCGCGCTGCCCGCATTCTCAACCATCGCGAGATTCCTATCCTCGGTCTTTCCTATGGTCACCTGGGCTTTTTAACTGCTGCGAGCCCCGAGGAACGCGACATCCTGCAGGTCGTGAGCGACGCCCTGTCCGGCGAGCTGCACGTGAGCCGTCGCGCCACCATCGCCGCGGATATCGTGTCCGTGCGCGAAGACGGTACGAAGGATGTCGTGCGCACCTTCGCCCTCAACGACATGGCGCTTACTCGAGGTCCGCTGTCCGATATGGTCGAGTTCGACATCACGGTGTCGGGCCACCATATCGACCGACTGCGTGGCGACGGCGTGGTCGTGTCCACGGCGACTGGTTCTACGGGGTATGCGCTCAGTGCGGGTGGCCCCATCGTGAGCCCCGACTATACGGGCATGGTCTGCGTACCCATTGCGCCGCACACCATTCAGGCCCGTGCCTTCCTGACTTCGCCGAGTGATGTCGTCGAGATCTTTATGTCTGATGACCGTCCGAGCGTTCCGGCGATCGCTATCGATGGACAGTTTATTACCTGCGATGGCACCGTTGAGAGCGTGGCTGTGCGCCGCGGGCCCGGAGATGTGCTGCTTCTCGATTACGGCCCCGAGAGCTTCTATAACTCGGTGAGCCGCGTATTCTACGGAGTCCGTCATGATCGATGAGCTGCAGGTTTCCAACATTGCACTCATTCGCGAGGCGACGCTGGTGCCGAGTGCCGGCCTGACTGTCCTGACCGGCGAGACCGGCGCCGGCAAGACCGCGCTGCTTTCCGCCCTTAAGCTCATCTTGGGCGAGCGCGCGGATTCGTCGACGGTGCGCGAGGGTGAGGCGCTTGCCAGCGTCGAGGCGCGGCTGTTCGACGGTCCACACGACACGGAAGGCTTTACCGTACAGCGCAGTCTTTCTGCCGAGGGCCGCAGCCGCGTGAAGATTGACGGCCGCATTGCCAGTGTGCGCGAGCTTTCGGAGCGCGTTGGCGTGATGATGGATCTGTGCGGCCAGCACGAGCACCAGCGCTTGCTCGATCCGGCGCATCACGTTGCGATGGTCGATGCGTGGGCGGGGCGCTCTGCGCTCGAGGCGCTCGAGCACTACCGTGCTTGCTTTAAAGCCTCGCGCGCGGCCGCTAAGGAGGTCCGTCGCGTCGAAGAGGCCTCGCGTGCGCAGGGGAGCCGCGTCGAGGAGGCGCGCTTTGCCCTCGAGCGCATCGGCGAGGTCGACCCTAAGCCGGGCGAGTATGAGGAACTCGAGGAACTGCTGCCGCGCTCCGAACATGCCGAGGTACTGGTTGCCACCGCTAACGATGCCCATGCATCGCTTGCCTCTGAAGGGGGAGCGCTCGATGCCGTGAACAGTGCTGTGGCAGAGCTTTCCCGAATGGCTACCGTCGATCGCAAACTGGGCGACATTGCCGATGCACTTTCGGATGCCTGTATCTCCCTTGAGGATTGCGCGAACGAGCTTCGTACCTATCGCGATGCCGTCGCCTTCGACCCGCGCGAGCTCGCTCGCATGCGTGAGCGGTATTCCGACCTCAAGGGTCTGTTGCGTCAGTGGGGTCCCACCATGGACGATGTTTTTGCCATGCGCGATCGCTCGCAAGAACTGCTGTCTCTGGTCGATGATGGCGATGAGCAGATCAAAAAGGCGCGTGAGGCGCTCGGGAGCGCCGAGCGCGAGTTGTTTGCCGCTGCCAAGGCACTTAAGCGCGCTCGCAATACGGCGGCCCCGCGCTTCTGCCACGAGGTTGGCCGCCAGATGGCTCGCCTGGAGATGGGCGGCGCCGAGCTCGTCTGGGAGTCGCGCGATCTTCCCCGTGCTGAGTGGACGCCCGTTGGTCCTTCGAGCTACGAGCTGCTATACCGCAGCGGTGCCGGCTTGACGCCACGCCCCCTGCGCCGCATTGCGTCGGGCGGCGAGCTCAGCCGCGTCATGCTGGCAAGCAAGGTTGTCCTCGGTAACGCGGATGGTGTCGATACGCTGGTGTTTGACGAGGTCGATGCTGGTGTCGGTGGCTCCACGGCGCGTGCACTCGCGGGCGTGCTGGCAGATCTCGCCGCTACGCATCAGGTGATTGTCGTAACTCACTTGGCGCAGGTCGCCGTCATGGCCGACAAACATTATGTTGTCAGTAAGGAACCGGGCGATGTTCCCCAGACGCATTTGGACGAGGTGACCGGCGAAGCGCGTACCGCCGAGATCGCCCGCATGTTGAGCGGCGATCAGTCCGAGGCAAGCTTGGCCCACGCCAAGCAGATGCTTGAAGAAGCTCGAGGCTAGGTTGTATCACCGGTGTTGGTGGGACAAAATAGACTGAATTTTTTGTCCCACTATGCTTTTTACTCCACAACCTTATCCGGCTGGATGAGCTCCTCGTAGTAGCTAATATGCTCGCGAGCGTCTTCAATCTCGGGCAGCAGGAAGTTGTAGATGACTTCGATGATCATCGTGGCGCTGATCTTAGAGAACGCAAAGTCGCCCGTCGTCAGCAGCGCTTCGTGGTTGACGGTATTAAAAGTGTAGTCTGCCAGACGCGCGAGCGGGGATTTGCTGTCGCTGCTGATGACGACTACGGTTGCGCCGCAGTTGCGAGCCGCTTTTGCCATACGATTCAGTCGGCGCGATTTGCCGGAGTTTGAGATTAGCACGATGACGTCACCCGGGCGTAACGTGAGCGCAAAGCCGATTGATGTCTCGCTAATGGTGCTCGCCATGCAGCGCAGGCCCAGCTGCGAAAACTTAAACGTCGCATCGAGCGCGACCGCGTTGGTATTGCCCACAGCCGCAAACTCAATAACCCCTGCATGCTTAAGGGCACGCACAACAGCCGCCAGCGTATCGTGGTCGATCCCGTCGATGGTCGCATTAAGCTCGCTCACCTTGGCAGCCAGGATGTTCTTGAGGCTCTGCTCCATATTGTCGAGCGAGACCTCGTCAGTCAGGCCCTCGTTGCGCTGGCTTTCCAAATCCCTCGCCAACGAAAACTGAAAGCTGCGGAAGCTGCCAAAGCCAAGCTTGCGGCAGAAGCGCGAAACGGTCGCCTCGGACGTGGCGGCGGCGCGTGAGAGCTGAGCGGCCGTGAGGCGCGGCGCCTCGGACTGGTGCTCCAATATATAGTCGACAATGCGCTGCTCGGACTCGCTGTATCCCTGATGGGTGCTTATGAGGGAAAGTGCGCTCTTGCTACTATCGGTCATGGATGGCTCCTGGTTGGCATGAAAATCAAATTTGATTTGCAATGCCATAGTATACGGGCATTTTCAATTACAAGATACACCTTGCCGTTTCAAGTGTTGATGGTAAACTTTCACCTACCGTTTACGGTTATGAAAGAACCTTTCACCGGAGAATTGCACCTTGTCTCTTCTCACGCGGACGGTAGGTTGGTATCTTTCAGTTGTGGAAAAACGCGCATCGAAGCGCGTGTAGGGGAGCGCCCGCGGGCGCTGTACTCAAGAAGGAGGGACACATGGCTAAGTTTGACATCATCGCCGCCACCGGTTGCCCGACCGGCATTGCGCACACCTTCATGGCGAAGGAAGCGCTGGAGAAGGCAGCTGCCGAGCGCGGTCTGACCATTAAGGTCGAGACTCATGGCCAGGTCGGTGTCGAGAACGAGCTCACCAAGAGCGAGATCGCTGGCGCCAAGGCCGTTGTCGTCGCAGCCGATAAGGATGTCCAGGCTGAGCGTTTCGCCGGCAAGCCCATGGTTTCCGTTGGTGTTTCCAAGGCCCTGTCCGTTGAGGCCGCCGGTAAGCTGATTGACCGCGCGCTCGCCGCCAAGGGTGACGACACGGTTGCGGCTGG
>CABSDO010000066.1 GCA_902476475.1 uncultured Collinsella sp.
GCGCATGATTGAATGAACCAAGAAAACTACCGTAAACAGTAAAGCAACAAGGAGGTCGAGGCCGGCCCCCTTTGGGGCGTTATGCATGTATGGCGGCAGCGTGTTTATTGGGATGTGCCGACTGCGGCGTTTACGCAGATAAAACCTGCCAAAATAAACCTGTCCCTAAATGGTAGGTTTTAGTGCTTGCCGTTGGCGGAAGCGGCGCCGTTTACGTGATCGCGGGCGTAGATTACGCCGTGGACGATGGCCAAGCCGGCGGCATCTGCGGCGCGGGCGCAGGTGTCCTGGAAGTCCTCGGCCTCGCGGGCGCGCAGCTGCTTGAGCACATAGTCTGCTACGGCCATCTTGCCGGGAGGGTTGCCGATGCCGGTGCGGATGCGACTAAAGTCGCGGCTGCCCATCTTGTCGATGATGGAGCGCAGGCCGTTGTGGCCGGCGTGGCCGCCGCCCACCTTAACGCGTACGTCGCCGGCGGGAATGTCGAGCTCATCGTGAATCACGAGCAGCTCCTCGGCCTTGATCTTGTATTCGCGGCAGAGCTTGGAGATGGGACCGCCCGAGGTGTTCATATACGACTGCGGCTTGACCAGCACAATCTGGCGCTTGCCGCCCTCTTCCTCGGGGTCGTTAATGTTGATGAGCGCGACCTCGGCGCCGGCCTGGTTTTTCCAGTACGTGACACCGGCCTGACGGGCCAGCTCGTCGATTGCCTTAAAGCCGGCGTTGTGGCGGGTTTCGGCATACTCATCTCCAGGGTTGCCAAGTCCGGCAACCATGCGAATCTTAAGCGGCTGTGCAGCTGCCATGTGCTTCCTTTCGTCGATTTGTCGCCTGCTATGGTGAGCGACCCCGTTGCTGCTGTCAAATGGCGGGTGATTGAGGTTGTTTGGGGGCGTTTGGACGGCCGTCAAAATCCGAGGTGGACAGTTAGTTCAGATACGTATAAGTTCTGAGGACTCGAATTGCTCAATTCAACGCCGATACGTTGTTTTGGAACTTTAGTTAGTCCATATGACGCTGTTTTGAAGTCTACCCCGCTTTCAAATAGGGCGAATGGTATAGAGATAGCTGCAAAACAGCCTAATTCAATGTGTCTATTTATACGTATTTGAACTAACTGTCCAGCCCTGTTCGACGGCGCACGGGTGATTCGCCGTTTAGACCGGCGCAAGGCCGATTCCGGCCCGCAGAGCGTTGAGCCAAGCGGCCTGACGCTTGCGATAGCCCTTGATGCGATATCGGAATCGGACTCCTGCGAGTCGATGCATCGTTTGGGCGAAGGCTTCGAGTGCAACAAGGTCTTTCATTTGGTCGCGATTGATAACCAGGACGTGGATGCCCATTGCCTTGAGGCCATTATTTCGATTGCCATCGTGGATGCGAGCGTTTTGAAGCTCATGCCCAATTCCGTTGTATTCGTTGTCGACTCCGGCGGCCGGGCAATATAGGTCGCAGATGGCGTAAGGGATGCCGGAGGACATGTTAACCGCAAGAGTGTCGAAGTCGATTCGATAGTTGAGTAGCAGGCCTCCCATGGGCAGGCTGCAACATCCGAATCCGCCAAAGCGCATGGGCGCTCCGAGAACGGCTAACATTAGGGATTCGGCTGGGGATGCAGATCCGGGTCGGGCAAGCTTGACTGCCGTGCGAAACGAGGTGTATGAGCTACTTTTGGCGAACCGTGCGACCGCCTCGAGCTCTTCGATGGTCGTGGCGGGCTCGCATTTGTAGTGCGCTTGTTCATAGCGGGTTTCGTTCTGCTGTTCGGTCGCCGACTGGTCGTCCCGGCAATCGAGGTCGTCCATCGCTTCGTAGACATCGCCCTTGGGCCAGATGTCGTCATAAGCAATGGGGTATGTTGCCCCGGGAGGAAGGGAGTAGGTTCCGAGCAGCTCCATAAGGAGCATCAAGGTTTTGGCGACTGATTCATTTTTGGAACAAAGCATGGCTGTCATGGCAGGAGACGTTGCGTAGATGTCGGCCTCGACGTGCATAATTGCACCTTCAGGAAGAGGAGTGGAGAGAATATGCTGAAGAAGTCGCTTGTCGGGGCGCCTGTTGTCTTCGTTTGAAACGAGAAGATCGAGCAGTTCGGAATCATCTTCATTCCAGGCGTCGAGTATCGAAAGTGCGCCAAAGTCTATCGCGTCATTGTTGGGAATGCAGCCAGCCAAGGCCTGTGCTTGCTGTTCGCTATCAACGGAGTCCCAGGGTAGGGCAGAGTACGCCCGTCGTGCGCGACGAATTGCGCGGAGGGCGGAGAAATGTGAAATCACGGTCGTCATAGCTATAACGTACTAAGTTGGCGGCAGAATGCGACCGCCATGCCGTTCTTTTCGCTCAGCGGGGCGCTGCGCGCCATGAACGGCTGGGTGTTATGAAATCGGTGGAATCGGTTGAGGGGATTGCAGGAAATTGAGCTTTGCCGCGAAGGTTGACGATAGCTACTGGACAGTTAGTTCAGATACGTATAAAGCGGCGGGTGTTCGAGACGTTTCTAAGGGCCTTCGAGGGCGATTTGAGGGTAAAGATGCGGCGGTTGTGCTCGAAAAAGATGAGCTTTGGGCGGCATGGCATCCGCCGGGGGAGCTCAGAAGGTTTCGAACGGCCCTTTGGAGCTTTAAAAAATACGTATCTGAACTAATTGTCCAGGGAAGGTTGGCGAGGGATAGAAAAAGGGTCGGAAGCGAGCTTCCGACCCTTTAAAAGCATCAAAGATGATGCGATGCGCGGCAGGCTACAGCGCGAAGTCGCCGCCGACGAGCGTGGAGACGGGCTCCTCGTGGTAAACGGCGGAGATGGCCTGAGCAAACTCCTCGGCGACCGAGATAGTCTTGATCTTGCCGCCGACCTCGACGGGAATGGCGTCGGTGACGACGCACTCGACGATCGGGGCGTCGTTCAGGCGCTCGATGGCCGGACCGGAGAAGATGCCGTGGGTGGCGCAGACGTAGATGTCGCCAGCGCCCATAGCCTTGAGCTCCTTGACGTTGGCGCACAGGGTGCCAGCGGTGTCGATCATGTCGTCGTTGATGATGCAGGTCTTGCCCTTGATGTCACCGATGATGCCCATGACCTCGGCGGCGTTGTGGCGCGGACGGCCCTTGTGGGCGATGGCCAGGTCGCAGCCGAGCATGTCGGAAAGCTTCTTGGCGGCCTTGGCGCGGCCCACATCGGGGGAGACGACAACCAGGTTGTCGGTGTCGAAGTGCATGTCGTTGTAGTACTGGCCAAACAGCGGCAGTGCGGACAGGTGGTTAACCGGGATATCAAAGAAGCCCTGGATCTGGCCCTGGTGCAGGTCGAGGGTGATGATGCGGTTGACGCCGGCGCGCTCGAGCAGGTTGGCGACGAGGCGGGCGGTGATGGGCTCGCGCGGGCCGGCCTTGCGGTCCTGGCGGGCATAGCCGTAGTGGGTGATGACGGCGGTGATGGAGCGGGCGGATGCGCGCTTGGCAGCGTCGGTGGCGATGAGCAGCTCCATGAGCATGTCGTTGACGTTGCCGCCGGCCACGGACTGAATCAGGAAGACGTCGGCGCCGCGGACGGTCTCGTCGTAGCGGGCGTAAATCTCACCATTGGCGAACTGCTTTAGCGTAAGGCCCGAAAGCTCGACCCCAAGGTACTCAGCAATCTTCTGAGCGAGGGGACGGTTGGAGGAACCGGAATACACGCGGATGGACTTGCGCATATTCTCCGACTTCTCGGGATCATTAATCGGCATTACCCTTCTCCTTTATACATCGAATGCCATATAGATGCCTTTTTGCATTGTAACCGCGCGGCGGGGTTAATCGGGTCTTGATAACGTCTTTACCGTCAACGGACACGAACCGACCACTCATCCGGTTGCGCAGGTCACGATAGAAAAAGGAGCCGCCCCCATGGGAACAGCTCCTTAGATGCTTGGTAAAACGTTATACCTCGTCGTCCTCGTGCAGACGGCGGCGGTAATCGGCGGCCCAGCCCTCAATGTTTACCTGACGGGCGCGGCCCAGGCCGAGTGCATCTGCCGGGACCGGCTCGGGGATGACGGCGCCGGCGGCCACAAGCGCGCCGTCGCCGATCTGGGCGGGCGCGACCATCATGGTGTCGGAACCGATGAAGGCATCTTTGCCGATGACGGTCTTGTGCTTGTGGACGCCGTCGTAGTTGCAGGTGATGGATCCCGCGCCCACGTTGACGCCGGAGCCCATGGTGGTGTCGCCGATGTAGGACAGGTGGGGCACCTTGGAACCCTCGCCGATCGTGGACTTCTTGATCTCCACGTGCGTGCCGGCCTTGGAACCGTCGAGCATATGGGTGCCCGGGCGCAGGTAGGCGCGCGGGCCGCAGTCGACGCCGTTCTCGATGACGGCCTCGATGGCGATGGTCTCATCGATGGTGCAGCCGCTGCCGACAGTGGTGTCGGTGAGGCGGCTGTTGGGGCCGAGCTGGCACTCCTCGCCCACGGTGACGTGACCGATCAGGTGCGTCTGCGGCCACACGACGGTGTCGCGGCCGATGGTGGCGTCGGGACCGATCCAGGCCTGCGTGGGGTCGATGAACGTAACGCCCTCGGCCATCCAGTGCTCGTTGATGCGGTCGCGCGCGATGGCGGTGAGCTGCGCGAGCTGGATGCGGCTGTTGACGCCCAGGCCGTCGCGGTAGTCGTCGCAGTGGAAGATGGAGACTGCCTGGCCGTGACCCTTGAGGATTTCGAGCATGTCGGGCAGGTAGTACTCGGACTGCGCGTTGTCGTTGCCGATCTCGTTAATGTGGGCGGCAAGCTGCGCGCCGTCGAAGGCGTAGCAGCCGGCGTTGCACTCCAGCAGCGTGGCGGCCTGCTCGGGCGTGCAGTCCTTCTGCTCGATGATGCGCTCGATCTGACCATCGGCGCCCAGCTTGATGCGGCCGTAGCCAAAAGGATCGGGCGGGGTCATGGTCATGACGGTGCAGGCGAGCTCGCCGGTAGCGACGGTCTGCGCGAACTTGGCGACGGTGTCGGCGGTGATGAGCGGCAGGTCGCCGTTGAGCACGACGACGGGGCCTTGCGTGATGCCGCAGGCCTCGAGCGCGACCTTCACGGCGTGACCGGTGCCCAGGCGCTCGGTCTGCTCAACGCACTCGACCTTGGTGGCACTGTTGGCGTAGGCACCGTCGATGAGGGCGCGCATCTCGTCGGCGTGGCTACCGATGACAACCACGACGCGGCTGCAGCCGGCCTTGATGGTGGCGTCGACGATCCACTGGACCATGGGCTTGCCCAGGATCTTGTGCGAAACCTTGCAGTGGTTCGACTTCATGCGGGTGCCCTCGCCGGCAGCGAGGATAATTGCGGTTGCGTCCATGTGATCTCCTGTTACGTTATAGAGACGTGTGTTTGGAAACGATACACGGCGCAATATGATACCGCAGGCATATGTTGAGCGCGTAACGATTGGTTTGCGGCGGTTGAGGCTTGCGCCGCCGGCGTGGCGTTTGCGCTGCTTGCGTGCAGCGTTGGCGGTGCTGCGGAGCTGTCGTTTGAGCGAGGGGACGGGGGTGCCCGTGGACAACATGCGAGAGGAGTTTGGCGGCGAGCCCGTCGCGGCGTTCTCGATGTCGCATCCGGCTGTGCCGGCCCTCTACATGGTGCTGACGCTGGGGCTCACCATGTTCTCGATGCAACCGGTGCTGATCGCGCTGTCGCTTGCGGGTGGGCTGGCGTACGGGCTTGCGACGCGCGGTGCTGCGCGCACGTTGGGGGCGCTTCGCTGGCAGCTGCCGGTGATTTTGATTATCGCGGTGCTCAATCCGCTGTTTAGTGCATCGGGCTCGACGGAGCTGTTTCGTATTGGCATGCGTGCGGTGTATCTAGAGAGCATGGTTTACGGCCTGTGCATGGGGGGGCTGTTTGTGGCGAGCGTGCTGTGGTTTGAGGCAGCGGCGTCGATGCTCGAATACGACAAGGTGCTCGCGCTGCTGGGCAATGCCGCACCGGTGATTGCGCTTATGATCTCGATGTGCATGCGGCTTATCCCGCAGTTTTTGCGCCGCGGCCGCACGGTGCTGGCGGTGCAAGATGCGATTGACGTGCCGGGGCGCGCGCCGGCCGACCCCGTGCGATCGCGCCTGCGGGCGTCGAGCGTGTTGATGGGCTGGGGCATGGAAGATTCGCTGGAGCGCGCGGACGCGATGCGCTCGCGCGGGTGGGGTGCCGCGACGCGTCGTACGACGTATGCGCGGTATCGACTGGGGCGCGGCGATGTTGCTGCGCTGGTTGGGCTTGCACTGTTTGGCGTGGTCACGGTGACAGTGGCGTGGACCGCGACGACGCAGTATTCGTTTTATCCTCAGCTCTTGGTGCCGGCGCCGTGGCCGGGCTATGTTGTGTACGCTGCCTGGATGGTGCTGCCTTGCGCGTTGCACGCGAGTGATGAGAAGAGGTTTGGCTGATGGCTCGGTTGGATAGCTGCTCGGTAACGGGCGGGGCGTGCGGCTCCGATGTGCCTGCGATTGAGGTACGGGGCCTGAGCTTTACCTACCCCGGGGCTGAGGCGTCGGTACTCGAGGGGCTCGACTGGTCTGTTCCCCAGGGTGCATTTGCGCTGCTTGTTGGCGGTACCGGATCGGGTAAGTCGACGCTGCTGTCGCTGCTCAAACCCGAGATCGCTCCGGCGGGCGAGCGCACTGGCGAACTGCTCGTGCTGGACGAGAACGTTGCCGACATGGACGTGCACGCGTCTGCGGAGCGCGTGGGCTACGTGTTCCAGGATCCCGAGAACCAGATTGTGTGCGAGACCGTGTGGCACGAGATGGCGTTTGGCCTAGAGAATCTGGGTGTGTCGCGCGACGAGATGCGCCGTCGCGTAGCTGAGACCAGCTATTTCTTTGGGCTGGAAGATTGGCTTCACCGCGATACTGACACGCTTTCGGGCGGACGCAAGCAGCTGCTGTCGCTGGCAGCTGTGCTGGCGTTGCGCCCGCGCGTGCTGCTGCTCGACGAGCCCACGTCTCAGCTTGATCCGGTTGCGGAGAAGAATTTTCTGCACGCGCTGTTTCGCGTGAACCGTGAGCTGGGCTGCACGGTTGTTGTGGCTACGCATCAGCCGCGGCCGATGCTCGAGTATGCGACGTGTACGTACCGGATTGAGGGCGGTTACGTGCGCGAGGTGGCGGATATGGCTTCTTTGGGACGCCGAGAATCGCTGGTTTCCGATGATATGTTGGGGTGGGGTGCCATCCGATGTGCAAAAAAAGGAGTATTCAGCAGGCGTGAGGACAATTTGGGCTCTCTGGAGCCGTCCGGGGACGTATCGAGTGCGAAAAAAAGTTCGGAATTGGACAAATCGTCCGAATTTGTGGCGCAATCGTCGCTCGAGAACGGCTCGGAAGCCTTCCCGCGCACGGATGGAAGCAGAATACTCCAAAAAATGCACGGCGGGTCGGCTACCACCCTGTCGGAAGGCTGGTTTCGCTACGATCGCGCGGGCGGTTGGGTGCTGCGCGGGCTCGACGTGGCGTTTTCGGCCGGTGCGGTGCATGCGGTTGTGGGCGGTAACGGCTGCGGCAAGTCGACGATGCTTTCGGTGCTGGCCAAGACGGTCAAGTTGCAGCGTGGCCGTATGGTGCGCGGGGCGGCCTCGGCTGCGTTGCTGCCGCAGAACCCCAAGGCCCTGCTGGTTGCCGAGACGGTGCGCGACGAGCTGATGGAATGGGCCTCGACCTGCGGATATGACGAGGGCGCGGCCCAGGAGCGCGCGGCGCAGCTGGGATTGGACGGCCTGGATGCGCGCCATCCGTACGATCTTTCGGGCGGCCAGCGCCAGCTGCTTGCGTTGGCAAAGCTGCTGCTGATTGGCCCCGAGCTGCTATTGCTCGATGAGCCCACCAAGGGTTTGGACCTGGCCAGCCGCCGCATCATCGCTCACGCCCTGCGTGACCATGCGCAAGCCGGCGGCACCGTCATCATGGCCACGCACGACCTGGACTTCGCCGAGCAGGTAGCCGACGACGTTGCCATGATGTTCGACGGCGAAATTGCCTGCATGGAGCCCCCGGCAGATTTCTTTGCCGACAACGTGTTTTATAGGGCGTGATGGAATGGCGGATTATCGCAGCCTGCGCCCACTTGCAAAACTGGAGATTCCGCTGTTGTTGGCGGTGCCGGCGGTAATGGCCGCAGCATTGCTGGCGGGCATTGAGCAGGCGGCGCTTGCCATGCTTGTCGTGGTGGCGCTCGTGCTTGCACTGTTCTTTGCGGGCTACGAGGCGTCGCGCCCGGGCTTGCGCCAGATTATGCCAACGCTGGTTCTGGCGGCGCTGGCCGCGGCGGGCCGCATCTTGTTCGGCCCCATTCCCGACTTTAAACCCGTGAGCGCCATCGCTATTATCGCGGGAGCGACGTTGGGTCGACGCAACGGCTTCATGGTCGGCGCGCTGGCGGCGCTGACCAGCAATTTCTTTTTTGGACAGGGCATGTGGACGCCATGGCAGATGTATGCCTGGGGCCTGGTTGGCTATGTTGGCGGTGCGCTGGCGCATGCGGGTGCGTTCGACCGTGCGGATGGAACCGTGCGCATGCCGGCGCTGATGGCGTACGGTTTTGCTTCGGGTCTGCTGTACGGCGCGGTGATCAACGCGTATGACATTATCGGTTTTGTACAACCGCTCACGTGGGCGGGCGCCGTGGCGCGTCTTGCCACCGCCGTACCGTTCGATATCACGCACGGCTTCGCGACCTGCGTGTTTTTGGCCGCCCTGTACAAGCCCTGGTGTCGCCGCATCAGCCGGGTCGTCGTGAAGTACGGGCTGTAGTGGCGGTTGCGCCGGCGCGAGAATCAATACTGCCAATACTGCCGAAGCGCCATTTCAAAACTATGCCGGTTTACGGGGCTAGATTGGCGCGGGCCGACCATACCGGCTTTTTTCGAAATAGAGCAAGCCGTTTACCTGCGGTTTTGTTTTTGCGATTTTCGGTATGATCGGAGGTTCGCTATCCAGCCCCGTAAACCGTCACAGTTTTGAAATGGCCGGCTGATATGACGGGCATCGTGGCCCTCAAGAGCAAAATTGATCCGTTTTCTTCCGTCTCCAGACGTCCCCGGGGAATCAGCTGAACCCGCCCGCCACGAAATCGGCCTATCTACTACGTTTGGCCCGACATTCGCAAGCACAATCGCGTTTTATGAAAAGCCGCAGGCTTTCTACCTGCGGTTTCCTTTTTGCGCTGTTCGCTGTGGTTGAGGGCAGTGGCTTAAACGTAGTAGATGGGCCAGTTTCGTGGCGAGCGGGCCGCGTGGATGCCCTCGCGAGGCGAAAATGATCCCTTTTCCTCCGTCCCCAAGGGACCAGTTGGGCTAGAGCTCTAGGGTGAGGGTGACGGGGCAGTGGTCGCTGCCAAAGATGTCGCCGCGGATGCCGGTGTCGCGCACGTTGCCGGCGATTGCGTCGCTCACCAGGAAGTAGTCGATGCGCCAGCCGGCGTTGTTCTTGCGGGCATTAAAGCGATAGCTCCACCAGCTGTAGACGCCCTCGACGTCGGGGTTTGCCGCGCGCCAGGTATCGGTAAAACCGGCGTCGAGCAGCTCGGTAAACTTACCGCGCTCTTCGTCCGAAAAGCCTGCGTTGCCGCGGTTGGACTTGGGGTTCTTAAGGTCGATCTCCTCGTGTGCCACGTTAAAGTCGCCGCAGGTTACGACGGGCTTGCCGGTCTCGCGCTCAAGTGCGCTCAAAAGGCCGCGGTAGGCATCGTCCCAGGCCATGCGCACATCGATGCGCGCGAGCTCGTTTTGGGCGTTGGGCGTATAGACGTCCACGAACCAAAACTTGTCGAACTCGAGCGCGCAGACGCGGCCCTCGGTTGCGGCTTGGGCGACGAGCTCGGCCGTCTCGCCCTCGCCGGCGTAAGGTAGCAGCGCATCGGCGTGCAGCGTACGCAGCGGTTCCTGGCGGCTAAAGACCGCGGTGCCCGAGTAGCCCTTGCGCTCGGCGTAGCTCCAGGTTTGGTGATAGCCGGGCAGGTCGATATCGACCTGGCCTTCCTGCAGCTTGGTTTCCTGTAGCGCCAGGATATCGACATCGAGTTCCTGCGCGATCTGAATAAAGCTCGGGTCCTTTTTGAGCACGGCGCGCAGGCCGTTGACGTTCCACGAGGCGAAAGTGTAAGTCTGAGGCATGATGTCCTTTCGACGGGGTTGGCAGGCTTAAGATTAGCGCAACAGGGGCGAGGCGGGCTCCGCGCGTGTTGACCCAAAGGCTGCGCGCCGGGCAAACGCCCGGCGCAGCCCGACCAACAAGGATGGAGGACTCGTATGACGCAGGCAATATCGGACCCCAAGCAGGCCTCCGCCGCGCTGGCGGAGCTGTTCGACACCCATAACCACGTGGTGTTCTTTGGTGGCGCGGGTGTTTCCACAGCAAGCGGCATTCCCGATTTCCGCAGCGTGGACGGCCTGTATCACCAGCAGTTCGCTTATCCGCCCGAAACCATGCTCTCGCACAGCTTTTACGAGACGCATCCGGCGGAATTCTTCGACTTTTACCGCACCAAGATGATCGCGCTTGACGCCAAACCCAACCGTTGCCATATCAAGCTGGCGGAGCTGGAGCGCGCCGGCAAGCTCGATGCCGTGGTGACGCAAAACATCGACGGCCTGCACCAGGCGGCTGGCTCGCAGCGCGTGTTTGAGCTGCACGGATCGGTCCACCGCAACATCTGCCAGGCGTGCGGTGCGGTCTATAGCGCCGAGTGGGTCTGTGCCCGCGAGCACGAGGGCGCTGAGGGCGTATCCGTGTGTCCCGCATGCGGCGGCTGCATCAAGCCCGATGTGGTGCTCTACGAGGAGCCGCTCGATGAGCATGTGCTGACCGGCGCCGTTGCCGCCATCGTCGCGGCCGATGCACTCATCGTGGGCGGGACCTCGCTCGTGGTGTATCCGGCGGCGGGCCTTACGCGTTACTTTACCGGCGATACGCTGGCCATTTGCAATCTTGCTCCCACCGATCAGGATGCAAATGCCGACCTGCTGATTTCTTGCGACATCGCGGCCGCGTTTGCGTTCTAGCCCGTGTGCGCGGATACAATAGAAAGACTGATTGCAAAGCGACCCCGCCGCCTACGCCCGAGCGCGGCGGCGCGGGCATTTTAGGAGGATGTTCATGGCGAACGATAGCAAGACATGGCGGTGCGGAAAGTACGAGCTCAGCTTTGACCGTCCGCGCATCATGGGCGTCCTCAATGTGACGCCCGATTCGGTTAGCGACGGCGGGGAGCACTTCGACCCGGATGCCGCCATCGAGTACGGCCTGGCGATGCTCGACGCCGGCGCCGACATCATCGACGTGGGCGGCGAGTCCACGCGCCCCGGATTTACCCCGGTCAACCCCGACGAGGAGGCTCGCCGTGTGCTGCCCGTTGTGCGCGCGCTGGCCAAAGAGGGCGCCATCGTCTCGATCGACACGCGCCACGTGGCGGTTGCCAAGGCGGCCGTGCGCTGCGGCGCCTCGATCGTCAACGATGTGACGGGCTTCACGGATCCCAAGATGGTCGAGTTTGTCGCGACGAGCACCTGCGGCGTTATCGTGATGCACGCCGGCGAGGTCGCCGCGCCTGCTCGCACGCATGC
>CABSDO010000067.1 GCA_902476475.1 uncultured Collinsella sp.
CGGGGCATGCCATATTGATATCGATGAGCGACAGGCGATCGCCAACGCGCTCCTCGACGGCGGCGACGGCACTCGCAAACTGATCGGGCTTGGAGCCAAAGAGCTGCACACAAATCTGCTGCTCCTCGTCGGCCGGCAGCACCAGGCGCCACGTTTTGTTGCTGGCATAGGCAAGGCCTGCCACGCTCACCATCTCGCTGTAGGCAAGGTTGGCACCGCGGCGGCGGCACATGATGCGGTAGGCAGGGGCGGGCACGCCCGCCATGGGAGCCATAAGGAACGGTTGCTCGGCATAGGCGCCCAGCAACCGCTCGCTGTATTCGGAAAGCGCCATAGGCCTACTCGTCCACCTTGAGAATCGCCATAAAGGCCTCCTGCGGGACCTCGACCGAGCCGATGGCTTTCATGCGCTTCTTGCCCTCTTTCTGCTTCTCGAGCAGTTTGCGCTTACGCGAAATATCGCCGCCGTAGCACTTGGCAAGCACGTCCTTGCGACGCGCCTTGACGGTGGAGCGGGCAATGATCTTGTTGCCGATAGCACCCTGGATGGGCACCTCAAACAGCTGACGCGGGATGATCTCCTTGAGCTTGTCGCACAGACCGCGGGCCAGGCCATAGGCCTTGTCCTTGTGCACGATAAACGACAGCGCGTCCACCTCATCGCCCGAAAGCAAGATATCGAGCTTCACAAGCTCGGAAGGACGATACTCGTTGAACTCGTAGTCGAGCGAGGCATAGCCCTTAGTGCGGCTCTTGAGCTGGTCAAAGAAGTCCAAGATGAGCTCGGAAAGCGGCATATCAAAGCGCATCTCGACCGATTTGCTCGTCAGGTGGATCATGTCGGTCGTAACGCCGCGGTGCTCGATGGCGAGCTGCATGACGGCGCCCGTGTACTCAGGCGGGCAGATGATCTTTGCCTTGAGGTAGGGTTCCTCGATACGCTCGATGCGCGTGGCCTCGGGAAGGTCCTGCGGGCTGCGGACATCGATCATCTCGCCGTCGGTCTTGTAGACGTGATAGTCGACCGAGGGACTCGTGGCAATGAGGTCCAAGTTGAACTCGCGCTCCAGGCGTTCCTTAACGACTTCCATGTGCAGCAGGCCCAGGAAGCCCACGCGGAAGCCAAAGCCGAGCGCCACCGAGGTCTCGGGCTCCCACACCAACGACGGGTCGTTGACGTGCAGCTTATCGAGCGCGTCACGCAGGTTCTCGTAGTCCTTGTTATCGATCGGGAACAGGCCCGTATAGACCATGGGCTTAGCCTCGCGGTAGCCGGGAAGCGGCTCGGGGCAGGGATTCGACGCCCACGTGAGGGTATCGCCCACGCGCACGGCCTCGGGGTCCTTCAGGCCCGTGACCACGTAGCCCACCTCGCCGACCGTCAGCGCATCGACCGGAGTCTCGGCGGGACGCTTGACGCCCACGCCATCGACCAAAAAGTCACCCTTTGCCTGCATCATGCGCAGGGTATCGCCCTTTTTGATGGAACCGTCAAAGATGCGCACCGTGGCGACGACACCACGATACTCGTCGAAGTACGAATCCAGGATGAGTGCCTTGAGCGGCGCGTTCGCATCGCCCTTGGGCGGAGAGATCAAAAAGACAATGGACTCCAGCAGATCGTGGATGCCCTCTCCGGTCTTGCCCGAGACACACACGGCATCATCGGCAGGGATCGCCAAGTCATCCTCGATCTCGGTCTTGACCTCATCGGGATGGGCCGAGGGCAGGTCGATCTTGTTGATGGCCGGCACAATGTCCAGATTGGCGTTCATGGCGAGCGTCGCATTGGAGACGGTCTGCGCCTCGACACCCTGGGTGGCATCGACGACGAGCACCGCGCCCTCGCAGGCGGCCAGCGAACGCGAGACCTCATAGGTAAAGTCCACGTGGCCCGGCGTATCGATGAGGTTGAACTGATACGTCTCGCCGTCGTCGGCGTCATAGGACACGCGGACGGCGTTGGACTTGATCGTGATGCCGCGCTCGCGCTCGATATCCATGGTGTCGAGCAGCTGCGACTCCATGTCGCGCTCGTCGACGGTATGGGTGAGCTCGAGGATACGGTCACTGATCGTGGACTTGCCATGGTCGATGTGCGCAACAATTGAGAAGTTGCGGATGTGGGAAATGTCAATTGAAGTATTCATGCGGACTATCTTACCCGAGCGATACAAAAAATGGAGCCTGTTCCATAAAACAGGCTCCATTTATGCGCGTAATCTGTGTGGTGTGAAATTTACAACTTAAGCGTTGATGCTGTTCACGAGCTTGGCAAGACCGGACTTTCGGTTGGAAGCCTGGTTCTTGTGGATGACATGCTTGGCGGCAGCCATGTCGAGACGCTTGGTGACGGTCTTGAGGGCAGCCTGGGCCTTCTCGGCGTCGCCCTCGGCGACGGCGGACTGGACGTGCTTGGTCAGCGTCTTGAGCTCGGACTTGACAGCCTTGTTACGCATGCGAGCTGCCTCATTGGTGCGGATACGCTTCTTCTGAGACTTGATGTTTGCCACTTCTGGAGTTCCTTTCGAGTTCCTTGCAAAAAATGTATGACACCTCTGAGACACGGTGAGGTCATGCAAGCGCCTACTATAGCACGCTCCCCCTCAAAGGGATAGAACGAATTTGTCAAATAGGCAGGTATCATCACGATTTTCTCAAGATGTTCGTAATCCAGAGCAAAAGCGCGGTCTCCGAATCGGCCGAACCCTTGAGAGCGAGCTCCACATCGACGGCACCCTCAAGCGCGGCAACGAGCTCTGCCATCGAAAAACGACGTGCCCAGGTAAGGTGATTCTTGACCTGCCAGGCCTGAAGCTTGAGCGTCGCGGCGAGCTCACGCCCCTGCCCACGCCCATCGAGCGCCTTGGCGACGATAAGCTCGCGGATGCGGCCGCACAGCAATGTGTAAGTCCACACGTAGCTCTTGGCGGGCAGTAGATTGAAGAGCTCGAGCGAGCGGCGCATGTCACGGGCCGAGACCGCATTGAGAAAGTCCCAGGGTTGAACCTCGGCCGTACGTACAATCCAGCGCTCAACGTCGGCAAGCTCAATCTGGGGCGCCTCGACCATCTGGGCAAGCTTTGACAGGTCGTTATCGAGCATGCGCGTGTTTTCGCCCGAACGCGAGACGAGCTCCTCGGCAGCAGCCGTCGAGATGGACTTACCGTGCTGCGTCGCCATCTGCTGAACGCGGCGCGGCAGTTCCCAGCGCTTGGTACCCGAGCAATCGACGATAGCCTTCTTGTCAATCTTGGCGATTGCCTTATACAGGCGCGTATTCTTGGCAAGTGAGTCGGCGATAATGAGACAGACCGTCGTGGGGCTGGGACTTGCGAGGTACTCGACAAGCGGTTCCGAGACCGCCTTGGCGAGCTTGGAGCAGCCGTCGAGGATCACCAGGCGAAACTCGCTACCCATGGGAAAGGTATTGAGCGAGCCGATGATCGACTCGATATCGGGATCTTTCGTCATGTCGCGTTCATCGAGATTGAACTCAACCATACCCGACTTTTCCAAGCGAGCTTTCATACGCGAGACGGCGTGGTCGCGCTTGACCCCATCGGTACCGACGATCAGATATGCCGGCAGCAGACCGGTTTCGGACATCGCGCTCCCCTCTCGCAGACACTCGAATTCGTACTGTGCCATTTTAGCCCAGGGGTTGTTCCTGCGCCAACGGCAGCATCACGGTCGCTGGCATCGCATCGCAAAGCCCTTTGCAGTCGGCGTGACGGTAATGTCGCCGTGTTCGATGGTGCATGCGAACGCACCATCCGCTTCCTTAACGGCATCGATGCAGGCATCCGACGGATGACCGTAACGATTCCCCTCGCCGGCACTCGCGATAGAGAGCTCGGGCTTAAGCGTGCCCAGCAGGGCTGTGTCGACGGAAACTTTTGAGCCGTGATGCCCTAGCTTGAGCACATCGATATCACCCACCTCCTGTACAAACTCGCGCTCTTGATCGAGCTCGGCATCACCAGTGAGGAGCACGCGCAGGCTCTTGCCTTCCTGAGCATAGGAGAGCAGCAAGACAAGCGAGTCCTCATTGCCCTCGCCATCCACCGTGTCAAACGGCCACATCACACGTGTCCGAAACGCGCCGATATCGACCGTGTCTCCGCAAGCCACCTGCCGATACGTTACGCCGGGACGATTCAGGACCTCAGCAGGCGCGCCGTCAAGCGCATCGGCCGCGACCACAATGGTTCCAACCGAAAACTGATCGAGCACATCGGGAAGACCACCCCAATGGTCTTCGTCCCAATGTGTCACGAAGACGGCGTCGATATGGTGGACGTTATTGCGAACCAACGCCGACACCACGCGCTCATCGAGCCCACAGTCCACGAGCGCCACGGCGCCACCCTGACGAACCAGAATCGCATCGGCCTGCCCCACATCGAGCACCGTCACCGAAGGCGGAGCGAAGCGATCCCAGTAGATGTACGGAATCCCCGCCAGGAGCGCCAGGCAGACAAGCCCAGCAGCCATAGGCCGTGCGCGGGGACGTGGCCACCAGACCAAGAGGACCGCCAGCAAACACGGCACTAGATAAATCCACATGCTATCGGACGGCACGCTCACGGATGCACCCGGCACGGCGGCAAACAGCTGCTCGAAGAACAACGCACAACGGGCGGCAATCATGGGCACAACGAGTGCCCAAGCTTGCAACGGCTCCACGAGCGAAAAGGGAACCAGCACGATAGACACAGCAAGCAGGAGACTCACCACCGGACCGATGACCGCATTCGCCAGCGGAGCAATGAGCGAGAACGTAGCAAAGGCAGGAATGGTAATGGGAAGTGTCGCCAGTTGCGAGCAAAGCGTGACCGAAAGCATGCTGGCAACGCCCGATGGCACACCCAGCTCACCCAAAGCGTAGGAGGCGTACGGGCAAAAGCACAGGATGGCAAAGACGCTGGCACATGAAAGCTGAAAGCCTATCTCGAACAGCACCGTCGGCCGCAGTAGCACAAAGATGGACATGGTTGCGAAGAGTGCCGATGCGCCGTGCCGGCGACGCCCCGCGCCGTTTACGACAAGCGTCGTGAACACCATGCAGCACGCGCGCACGGCCGAGGGAGACGCGCCCGTAAAAGCAGCGTAGCCCACAAGCGTTATCGCCAATATCGCCCGCTGAAGACCACGTGAGCACCGAGTCTTTTGCAATACACCCTCGATTACAAACCCCACGATAGCCAAATGGCTGCCCGAGACGGCGATTAGATGCGCCGTTCCCGTCACCGAAAACCAGTCGCCCGCCGGTTGGGCGTGCAGCTCGGCCGAACGACCGCAGACGACACCGGCTATGAACGCACGCGCCGGGTCGGTCGCAGGCGCGATGGACGCAAGCAGCCCATTTCGCAGCCGAAGCAGCGGCCCCGGAGAGCCCTCATCGACCGATAAAATCCGAACGGCTTTTACCTTGCATACCTCGCCTCGGAGCACACGCGATCGTCCATACGCATCGTTCTCAAAACGTGAAACGCGACCGATAACACGCATGTGCGCCCCGACCCTGAGCTCGCGGTCACACGATAGGCGAACCGTTGCCAAGTTCTTGCCGTCCGCGCGTGCCTCGCAGGTATAGGAATACACGTCGTCGTTTATGGATGGATCACCCTGCACGACAAACTCGAGGCTGCTTGCCGCTCGAGCGTCGAGCGCCTTCGAGGCGCTTAGCGCGCCCACAGCCCACCACGCCGAGACGACCGCTCCCGCCACGAGACCGACGGACGCGGCATACAGCCACCGCTTCCAAGGGGCAAGCCGCGCACAAGATTGAGCCAGCACAACGAATACCGCCGCCGCGACGGGAATGGCCCATAGCGGCCCGACCGCCGGCGCCTGCTCCCTCAGCAGCGCATCAGCGGTCACGTTGAGCACCAAGGCGCAGCTCATGCACATGCCGGCACACAGGGCCATCGTCCACGGCATCAGGGGCCGCGGAGGCATCACATGCTCGCGCTCGGTCGCACTCATACGCAGATGCAATCTTTGATTTTGGCAAGCTTCTTCTCGCCGATTCCCGGCACACGCATCAGATCGTTAACCGAAGCAAAAGCACCGTTCTTTGTCCGCTCATCGATAATCGACTGGGCCATGGAGGGACCGATGCCCGAGAGCGTCTGTAGCTCTGCCGCGCTTGCCGTATTGATATTTACTAGGCCTGTTGCGCCACTCACACCCGATGATGCGGAAGCCCCACCAACAACACCGGCTTCCGCAATGGACGCCTGCTGCTCCCCTACCGTTGGAACGTGAATCTTCTGTCCATCGACGACCTTAGATGCCCGATTGAGCCCCGTAACGTCTGCCTCGGGCGCCAGCCCGCCGGCGGCATCAATCGCCTGAGCCACCCGCGCGCCATCCTTGAGGCGATATACACCGGGCGACACAACGGCGCCATCGACATCGACATAGACCTCTGCCGCGGCAGAAGCCTTAGTCGAAGAACCTTCGGATGTCTTTCCGCTCGAGGCATCACCGGATCCCGGCTCCACCAACGAGCCCGTACCGTCAGTGCGCTCAAACGACACACCACCGGCACCGCCGCCAAGGTTCGCCATCGCCAAGCCGCTCGCCATCGCAATGACGACCAGTATCGCCATCACCACTGCCTTATGACCGAGCAGCTTGTCCGCCAAGCGGTCCATCCGTTTGACCCGTTCGTGTTGTTCGCGCTGCGCCATAGCAAAACCTCCCAACAACATCGTGTCAGGAAAAGAGTCCTGCAACAGCCATTCTCCAAAACCGGTTTTCGCGGTCAAACCAAAAGCCGACCAAAACCTTGCGAAATACTGTCCATTTATTCAGGCACACGTCAGCAAATGAACACTTAGCCGCAAAATGCCCAGATAGCAAAAGACCGACGATGCAGACGCATCGTCGGTCTATGCACAAAATTACTCGTGATCTTGGTAAATCTCACGCGGAGCAAGCTCCGAATGTTTGCGTTTTAAGGTCTTAGGGGCCTTATACGTGTTGCTCTCGAAGTCGATGTACTCGGTCTGCTTGAGCAGGCGCTCGATCATCTCCTCGTGATCGAACAACTCCCAGGCCTCATGCACGGCATCGAGTTTAGCGTGCGTCTCGGGACGGCGCGGCATAAACAGCGTGCAGCAGTCGGGAGCGGCCTCAGTCGAGATATCGAACGTACCGATCTCCTCGGCGCGCGCGATGATCTCCTGCTTGTCCGAACCGATGAGAGGACGGAACACGGGGATCTTCACGGCCTCGTTGACAGCCATGATGTTCTCAAGCGTTTGAGAGGCAACCTGCCCAAGCGATTCGCCCGTAACGATGGCCTTAGCGCCCTCGATATGCGCGATGCGCTCGGCAACCGAATACATAATGCGGCGATACATGATCACGCGAAGGTTGCTGGGACAGGTGACCGAAATCTCACGCTGGCAGTCGCCAAACGGCACCACGTACAGGCGGCCGATCTGGACACCCGGCTCAAGCGCACGGATGATATCCTGCACCAAATACTCGCTCGTATCGGGCGTCTGCGGACGACCGGAGAAATGTACCGGCACGCACACCGCGCCGCGACGCGCGAGCATCCAGGTCGCCACCGGAGAATCGATACCTGACGACAGCAGCGTCACGACCTTGCCGGCAGAACCCACC
The DNA here is from genome assembly GCA_902476475.1 of uncultured Collinsella sp. Lineage (GTDB taxonomy): Bacteria > Actinomycetota > Coriobacteriia > Coriobacteriales > Coriobacteriaceae > Collinsella. The sequence goes on from CABSDO010000067.1 coordinate 7,645, forward strand.
GGCAGACCGCCCACGCCGCGCTCGGAGCGCGCGTACACATAAACGCTACCCTGGACCACCAGTACGTGCACCATCGCATCGGGGTCGTGCATTTGAACCTTTTTATCGGGGAAGGCCTCACACAACACCTCGCCCACCTGACGATTGATGTCAATCGAGGTGAGCTCATAGTCGGTATTGGAGCGCTTAGCGTGCACCTTAAACGAATCGAAGGAACCAAACTCGCGCAGCGCCTTGACGGCGGCGGCGCAGTACTCCTGCGGGTCGCGGTTGGTGTGATACGCCAAAGACACACGAGCAACGCCGGGAACGGTGCGAATGACACGCGCCGCATCATCGGCCTGATGCTCGTTAAAGGTCACGAGGATATAACCGGAAATTCGAGACACGGCGTTCACGGAAAAGGCGGCCAAAGCCGCCTTAATGTTATCCATGAGGATATGCTCAAAATGTGCGCGGTTCTTGCCCTTCAGTCCAACCTCGTGATAGTGGACCAGGCAGACGCGAGCCGCCATTTAGGCTTCAGCAACCTTGTGGCCGAGCGCCTTCTCGTAACGGGCCTCGTCGTAAGAGATGTCGCCGTCGACAATCTCGTCCATAGCCATCGAGATGGTATCGGCACCGGAAAGCCCGATGGTGATGTCATCGACATCCTGGACGGCAAGCACGCGGTTGTGCTGGCCACGCAGCATGCTATTGATGTCGCAGGCGCGCTTGGAGGCAAGCGAAGCGAGCAGGAAGCGGTTGTGATCGGTCTTCTCCAGAAGATCGTCAATGCAAGGCTTTACAACGGACACGGACCTCAGATCCTTTCATGCATATCGAGAACGCGAACGAGCTCATCGGTCGCGCGGTCGAGATCGTCATTAACCACGACGTCGTCGTAGCGGTCGGCAAGGGCAAGCTCATCGGCGGCGTTTGCCATACGCAGCTCAATCGTCTCGGGCGTCTCGGTACCGCGACCGACTAGACGCTCGCGGAGCACCTCAAGCGAAGGCGGCTTGATAAAGATCAGCACGGCCTCGGGGAAACGCTCCTTCACCTGCAGGGCGCCCTGGACATCGATCTCCAAAATCAGAGACGAACCAGAGGCGAGCTTGGACTGGACCTCGCTCACCAACGTGCCGTAGCAGTTACCGTGGACCTCGGCCCACTCAACAAACTCACCGTTTGCCACGCGGCGGTCGAACTCCTCGCGCGTCAGAAAAAAGTAGTTGACGCCGTCGACCTCACCTTTGCGTGGTGCTCGCGTGGTAGCCGAAACCGTCAGGCCCAGGTTCGAGCGGCGCTCGCGCACACGAGTGACGAGCGTACCCTTGCCTGCGCCTGACGGTCCAGAAATCACAAAGAGCTTGGAATCCTGAGCGCTCACTTATTTGGTCAGCTGCTCGAGGAGCTGCTCGCGCTGACGGACGCCGAGGCCCTGGACGCGACGGGTAGCGGAGATACCGAGCTCCTCCATGATCTTGGCGGCCTTGGCCTTGCCATAACCAGGGAGAGACTCGATGAGGGTGGAAACCTTCATGCGGGAAGCGATGGGGTCATCGGAGTTGAGCACGGACTCGAGGGACTTCTCGCCCTTCTTGATCTGCTCGCGAAGCTCAGCGCGGGCGTGACGTGCGGCAGCAGCCTTCTCAAGAGCCTGCTTGCGCTGCTCATCGGTAAGCTGAGGGAGTGCCATTCGTACCTCCAAAAAGTTGGGTTATATCTGATTCAATAATTGGCATTTTAGCACGTAGAACGTACAAAATGCCCAATCGCGGCTCCATAGGTTAGACGATACCCGCAAAAAGTGCAATATACTGCGCCCAAAGTTAAGCCCCTGACCTGCGATTCCACACAAAGGATGGGAAAGTTTACGCAGGCACAGGGGCTATTTTGTGCTAATGAGACCCAAAAGTGGTGACTTAGGGGAATCTTTTAGGCGACGTTTTCGACCAGCTCAGCGACAATAGCGTCAAAGGCGGCAACCGGATCGTCGGCGCCGGTGATGGGACGGCCCACCACAATGTGGCTTGCGCCACGCTCGATAGCCTGGGAAGGCGTCGCCACGCGGGACTGGTCACCAAGGGCGGCACCCACCGGACGCACACCCGGAGTCACGATCAGGGCATCGGGACCCAGCAGCTCACGCATGTCGTGAGCCTCCATCGGCGAGCACACGATACCGTCGATGCCGTTGGCCTGAGCGAGCTTTGCCAGGCGGGCGGCCTCCTCGGCCACGGGCGACTCGACGCCGATCTCGCTCAAGGCATCCTGGTTCATGCTCGTGAGCACGGTGATGGCGACGAGCTTGGCGCGGTCCTCGCGCGCCTCCTCGGCGCCCTCGCGGCAGGCAGCGAGCATGGCGCCCGAACCCAAGCCGTGGACCGAAAGCAGATCGGCACCGGCAAGCGAGGCCGAGCGGGCGGCACCGCGAACCTGATGCGGAATATCATGAAACTTAAGGTCAAGAAAGACCTTAAAGCCCAGGTCCTTAAAGGTCTTGACGATCTGGGGACCCTCGGCGTAATAGAGCGTCATGCCAACCTTGAGCCAGGCGGCATGGCCCGAAAGCTCGTGGGCAAGCTCGAGCGCACGCTCACGGTCGCAGTCGAGGGCGACGATAACACGGTCGCGGGCATCGGTCTCTAGCATTCGAACGCACCTACCAGTTCGTTGATGTCCTTCACGCCCTGAGACTCGGCCCAGGTCTCGAGCTCGTGCGCGATCTTGAGCGAAGCGCACGGATCGACGAAGTTGGCCATGCCGACCGACACGCAGGTGGCGCCGGCCAGGATAAACTCGGCCGCATCTTCGCCGGTCATGACACCGCCGACACCGTTGATGGGGATATCGACGGCCTGGGCAACCTCCCAGACCATGCGCACGGCGATGTGGTGGCACAGTGGGCCCGAAAGGCCGCCCTTGGGCTTGGCCACGCGGGACTTGCGGGTATGGACGTCGATGGCCATGCCCTGGATGGAGTTGATGACCGAAAGGCCGTCGGCGCCGGCGGCCTCGAGGGCCTTGGCGATCTCGGCGACGTTGACCGGCGCCATCTTCACGAACAGCGGCTTATCGGTCACCTTGCGACAGGCAGCCATAACGGAAGAGGCGCCCTCGGGCGTGGAGCCCATGGCGGCACCGCCGGCGGCGATATTGGGGCAGCTCACGTTGATCTCGTAGCCGGCAGCCCAGGGGCACAGCTCGACATACATCTCGAGTGCGCGGACAAACTCGTCAACGGAGTGGCCGGCAACCTGACAGATGACCTGGCAGCCGTCCTTGGAGAGCTGCTCGAGCCACGGACCGGACTCGCGAGCAAAGGCGGCCACGCCGGGGTTCTGAAGGCCCACGGAGTTGATCATACCGCCGGGGATCTCGGCCATGCGGGGCGCGGGGTTGCCGGGCCAGGGCTCGGCAGCGCAACCCTTGGTGGTGATGGCGCCCAGCTGGGAAACATCAAAGAAGTTCTGGAACTGCCAACCGTAGCCAAAGGTACCGGCTGCAGTGTTGATGGGGTTCTGCATCTTGACGCCGCCGAAATCGACGGCCATGTTCACGGTACCCACTAGAAGACCACCACCTTGGAAGCATCGAACACGGGGCCGCACATGCAAGCACCCTTCATACCGTCGACCGTCTCGACATTGCAGGTGTTGCAGGCGCCAAAGCCACAGCTCATCATGCGCTCGAGCGACACCTCGCAGTACACACCGGCCTCGGCGGCAGCGGCGGCGACTTTCTTCATCATGAC
>CABSDO010000068.1 GCA_902476475.1 uncultured Collinsella sp.
CGGACGGCGGGCTTATGAGGCTGTCGGAAAAGTGCGCAAGATTCTTGACGGTACCGGACTTTTCCTATAATCTTTCTTGCTTAGATAGCAGGCGAAAGCGAAGGAGCTCCTATGGTCACCAAGGATGATGCGTGTTGGATAATCGGCCTTTCCGCAGGTGCGGGCATTGGCGTATACCTTGATGGCGGCTGGGGCGTCGATGCGCTTGTCGGGCGTGAGACCAGGGCTCATAACGACATCGACCTGTTCGTTCAGCGCGGGGATTACCAAAGGTTCGTGGATCTAATTGCTGATGAGGGGTTTTCCGAGGTGGCTGCATCTTTCACCACCGAAGATCACACGGTGTGGCAAGACGAGGCGGGGCGCATCGTCGACCTGCATTGCTTCGATTTCGCCGAGAATGGCGATATTCTGTATCAGGGAGATCGTTTTCCCGGGGAGGTCTTTTCGGGGAGGGGGCGCATCGGCGAGGTGGAGGTGTCGTGCATCGACCCCGAAAGCCAGCTGTTGTTTCACTTGGGCTATCAGCATGACGAGCACGACGCCCACGATGTCATGCTCCTATGCCGTGAGTACGGTTTCGACGTTCCCGAAGAATATCGCTAGCTGTTGCTATTTGCATCGGGGCACGACTTCAGCGCTTGCCGCAGATGCGCTGCGCCAGACCGCCCTGGACATCACGCCACGCCGTATATGGCCCTCCGCGCACGCGAGTCCCATTTCGCCTGCTTGATCCAGTACTCGTAGAACGGATAGGGGGTCACCTTGTACTGGCGCCAGGTCTTCTCGTACGTGCCGCGGGCTGCCTGCCTCACTATGAGCTCGGCGAGCTCGTCCGCGCTCCTGCGGACCTTGAAGCACCATGTCCACTTGAACCAGGCGAGGTAGTTCTCGAGGCGTCTCGTGGAGACACCCCGGAACCTGCCGATGAAGTGCCTCATCTGGGAGTGGAGGCTGTTCACCCTGTTGATGGCGTGCTCCTCCCTCTTGCTGGCGATGTGCGCGCCGACGCCGAGGGCGGGCAGGACGCGGCGGTACACGTGCGCACGGTCCGTCGAGATTATCGCGCCGACCGCGAGCTTGTCGGCGAGCAGCTCCCTGGCTGCCGCCTCGTCGAGGCCGCCCCTCCCCGCGATCTCGTAGAAGATGTCGCCGGCGTCGTTGATGCCGGTGAGCACGCATATCTTCTCGTGCCCGTCGGTTCCCTGCGACCTTGTGCGGGGCTTCCTGGGCATGCCGGACTCCGACCTGGAGCGGTTTCCCTTGAAGCTCTCCCTGAAGAAGCACTCGTCGAGCTCGGCCCCGCCGCCGGCCTCCACGCGGAAGGCGGGCATGCGCTTGGCCATGGCCTCGAGCAGCCTGTGGCGCATGAAGAACGCCGTCTTGAGGCACACGCCGCACTTTTCCGCCGACTCGCGCAGCGGGAGCATGTCCACGTGGCACTCCGCGAACCTCATCCAGGCCGACCTGTCGAGCTTGGTGGTGGAGAAGATGCGCATGGTGGCGTCGGTGAAGGTCCTGGCGCACCCTCGGCAGAGGAACCGCTGACGGCCGCGCCCGTCTCGCCCCCTCTTCACGTAATGCGGGGAGCCGCACCAGGGGCAGGCTCTGTCGGGATCGTCTTCCGCCCCCTCGCTTGCCGCGAGTTCGAAAAGCTCCGCGTCTATCAGCGCCTTGAGCGATCTCAGGACCCTGCTCTTCTCGGCAGCCGTCATCTGCGGGAGGAACTGCCTCGTCAGCTGGGTGAGCACGTCTTCCATTGCAACCTCCATCTCTCCTGATGATGGAATTGTCGCAACCGGGGCCCCGTCGCGTGTACTGCGTGCAGGACACTTATCCAAAGTGGTCTAACACAACGCATGAGCAGGACTCCGGCATCGACAAGCAGATTGAGCTTTACGAAAGCGCCCTGCATGACAAAGGGCTGCCGGACATCCCTCTGCACACGTGTCCGCTTATGAATGGCCATGACAATTACAAGGGAATGGACATCCAGGACAGGAAGCGGCTTCTGCAGGCGTTCTTCACGATGCTTCAACATATGCCCATCAAGTACCACACCTTCTCCTACAAAAAGAGCGATTTCAAAAGCGACACAGCGCTCATCACGAGGATGAAAAGAGATGTGGTCAACCTGGTCTTCGACAATCTGGAGTACCTGCAGCGTTTCGACAAGGTGAAGGTCTACTACGATGACGGGCAGTACGTCGTCACCAAGTCCTTGCATGACGCAATCGAGTACGCCCTGGCATCCAATGCCGTCATGTATAAGGACGGCAGCCCGAAGGACTACCGGCTCGCCCAAGCAGCGGATTTGATCTGCACACTCGAGCTCACCGCGCTCAAGTTCGAAGCCAAAGAGCACACCAAGACCGACGACAGGTTCTTCGGCGCGTTCGGCAGCTTCAAGAAGAACTACCTGAAGAAAATCAGGAGAATGCTGATTTAAGCCGTGCGCTGCCTTTTGTAAACCACCTGCTGCTGTTCCCGTTCGTGACTTTGGGAGTAGTCGCCGGGGAGTAGTCGCGAGAATCGGGCTTCCCGCCCGATTTTCGGCGATTTGTAATCACAGGGGTGATTACAAAGTGATTCGGATTTGTCAGCACCAGACGAATGAGGTGATACACTATGTCACATAAACAAATCAACCGCATGCCTGCAACGATTGAGTGGGAGTAGGACGACAGGGTTCTGACCTGCGATTTTGAGTGCCGCACTATGCCGCTGAGTTTCGTTTCGTACGAGAGTCATGACAAAGCCACCAGCGACGGAGATGAGTAAAAGCGATTAAAGAGCCTCCGTTCCCTGCGTTGGGACGGAGGCTCTTTCTTTGCCGTTTTACTCCCTTGTCTCCGTTCGGGGATTATTTCTTGCTCATTTAGGGCTATTCGCGCTGAAAGATTTTGACTAGCTTGGTGTCCTTTATTTCGTAGACAATGTCTGCGACGTTCTCGACCAGCCTCTTATCGTGGGAGACGAACACTATCGTTCCGGCATAGGCGCTCATCATCTGCTCGAGGGCTTCGGCGCTCTTGATGTCCAGGTAATTTCCAGGCTCGTCCATGAGCAAGATGTTGTATCTGCCCAGCAGCATCTTCGCGAGTAGCAGCTTGATGACTTCGCCTCCCGAGAGAACGCCAACGTCCTTTGTCAGGTCGCGCGGTCCGATTCCCATAGAGGCGAGGATGCCTCGAATTTCGGTCATGCTGTACTCGCAACCATCCTGCATGAACGAGATCGCAGACTGACGGGCGTCGAACTTGTAGCCTGTTTGCTCGAAGTAACCGATCTCTGCCTTGGGAGAGATGTTGATACCGTCGGCGCGTCGAGCGATTGCCTTCAGCAGGCTGGTCTTTCCTGTACCGTTGCCACCGGTGATGGCCACTTTGGCACCGAGCGGTATCTCGAATTTCGCGTGGTCATAGAGCATGCAGTTGCCGAAGCTCAAGCTGAAATCGTCTGCCGAGATGGGAAATTTACTATGCAGTTCCAGGGCCTTGCTCTGGCGGAACCGCACGGCGCGAATGCTATCTGGGGCCTCAATCCCTTCGAGCGCTTCGAGGCGCTTCTCCATGTCCTTAGCCGCCTGGTACATCCTCTTCTGTTTGGTGCCGGTTGCTTTCTGATGCCCCAATCGACCTGCATACTCGTTGCTTTTTTTCGCAGCCTTCCGCTTGGCGTCGACCTGCCGTGCTTTTTTCCGTTGTTTTTCGATGGCGGCTTCGAGGCGATCGCGCTCGCGCATCGCCTCTTCGTATCGAGTCGCCTGAGCTTTGCGCTCTTCTTCTTTCTGTCGCAGATAGTCGGAGTAGTCACCCCAGAATTCGGAAATACCGCCGTCTTTGAGCTCCCAGATCTTGTCTACCACCTGGTCGAGAAAATGACGGTCATGGCTCACGATGAGCAGAGCCCCATCAAATGCCTTGAGTTGTCCGACGAGAAGGCGGATGCCGTCTTGGTCGAGGTGGCTCGTAGGCTCGTCGGCGAAGATCGCGCTTGCATGCTGGGAGAGTGCAGAGGCAATCTTGGCGCGTGTTTCCTCCCCGCCGCTCATCGTCTCCTGCGCCACTCCGGCGACGTTGAGACGGGAGAGCATCTCACCACTGTCCTGAGCCGCATCAAGGTCGAGTTCATCGAGTTGGCCGATGAGGGCAATGCTGCCGAAGCGCCTGACGTCGGCGTCCGCAATGGTAAGATTGCCGCTCAGAATTTTAAGCAGGCTGGTTTTGCCTGCGCCATTGTCTCCCACCAAGCCGATGCGATCGTAGGAGTAGATTTCCAACTCTTCGATATCCAGGATATCGCGGCCGGCATATTCCAAAAAGATGTCTTTAGCTTTGACTATGAGTTCCATAGGTTGAACCGCCTTTTGTGTATTAGCCTTTTACTGGAAGCGCAGCCATGCCAAAAAAGATTGCTCACGTCGATTTTTCGCCTTTGCCCAATTGCCGGCGCGAGCGTTTTGACCTTGCGCAAGCCGGCAAATCCGAAAATGATAGTTGGCGACGAATAAGGAGCGCGATGTGGGATGTCGGCGCAATACCTCGTCGTCGCAAGGGCTTGAAGGCTGACGCGTGAACCGATGGCTGCCGCCTCTTTTTTTCGAATACTTGGGCTATTGAATCCGCCCGGTATCTCTTTTCCCCACGTTTCGGACGCTCGGAGCAAGCAGCATAGCCATCGCAAGCAGTACCATGGTCGCTCCAGAGCCGACGAACCATAACGGAGCTCCAAGCAGATCCGCAAAAACGGAGGGGGCCGCGAGGCCCATGGGCATGGCCCACGCCATGATGGTTCCGTAGAGGCCGAAAACGCGGCCTAGGTACTCAGGAGGTATCTGCTCCTGCATAAGGGCAGTCTGGGTTCCCGCGTACAACGGGGAGCATGCGCCCATAAGAAAGCTCGCCGGTAGGAAAACGGCGAACAGCGACGGGCCGATCAATCCGGATGCGATTGCGACGACGCCGAAGCCGGCGATCGCGGCGACCATGGTGAGCGACCTATTGCGGAACCCTCCCGTGGCCGCCAAAATGCCGGACCCAGCCAGCATGCCTGCGGAGAAAAGGACCTCCACCAAAGCAGCATCCCCCGTGCTACCGCCAAAATGTCCCAAGGTCATTATTGGGAACAATGCCGCGAGTGGGGAGAACGCGAAAGCGAAGACGAACCCGCACCAAAGAAGGGCGAACAGCCCCCTGTATCCCCTGATCAGCTTGTAGCCGTCCGAAATCTCAGAGAAAAGTTCTCGAACTTTATTGGAAAAGGACGAGCTGCGGTCGGCTTCGTCGAGTCCTCCTGCGTCTATCTGAGCGGCGAGGACAGCTAGAGAAGCGAAAAGCGCCCCCAGCACGTCGAGGGCAATCATGGCGGTAATGCCCGCCACAGGATAAATCACTGCCGCGAGCGCGGCGCCAAGAATGTATCCGGCGGACTGAATCGCCTGCATCACTCCCGATAGGCGAACGAGATGCTCTGGCGGGGCGAGATGGGGCGTGAGGGATTGGGAGGCCGGCGTGTAGAACGAAGTGCCAGCTGCGCGGAGAAACAGGGCGATGAGTATTGACCACGCAGGTAAGCTGCCGGCCAACGAGGCAATCGCCAAGGCGGCGCCCACCGCGGCAACGAAGAGGTCGGCGCCGATGAGAACACGTTTCAAAGGCAGCCTGTCGACAACGGCGCCCGCAAGGACTCCGAACAAAGCAATCGGCAGAAAGCCTGCTAACGATGCCAGGGAGAGGAGGGAAGATGATTCTGTCGTGAGGGCGATATGCCAAATGAGACCCATTTGGAGAATCATGCTCGTCAATGTCGACACGAGCTCCCCGCCCCATACGAAACAAATCTTAAATTGCCATGAATGGCACAGCGAAACAGACCTGCGCCGAGAGGTTTCAAATATCATGGTTATGTCCAATCGTGAAATGGCGTGCAGAAAAACAGCGCGACGCCACAACAGCGCCGCTTTCTAGGCGCTCATCCACGTGCGGAAAAGACCAACCACGACACCCCTCCTTTGTTAATTCGGTCTGGCAAACCATGTAATATTAGCGAGGCTTGAGTTTGCCTGTCAAGAATCGACCATCGGAAAGGGCAATCCTCTCTGGCCATTCGATTCCTTTTGTATCTTTGGTTGCATAGGTGACCCGCCAGGGCTATTACGCGTGGAAGAGGCGCCTGCCGAGCTGGCCGATGAGGCGCTGAAGATGGCCCTGGTCAGGCGAAACGATCCCAAGGGATGCGTACATCATTCGGATAGTAAGAATGTTGCCAGCAGGTTTTGCGGCAACCGCAAAGGAGCCGTATCCTGCAGCTGGAATCACGTTGCAGCATCCTGACCCGCATTCCGATTGGCGGACGGCCCGCTTCGGCATCCTGACCAGCACAGCGATCGAGCCTTGTCATTCCTTGGATATGCCGGTTGCTCGGGGCGGTCCCGACGGAGGCCCTCGCCTCCCCGGTCCGTGACCCAAGAAGGGCAAGCATGCTGATCTGCATGGCTGGTTCCTCCTTTATGTAGACGACCATGCAAAGAAGGGACAACCGAGGAGGCAGGTTACTGATGCGGGCTCCCGCACGCCCATGACTACCCGACGGGCTGTTTTTCATCTCCGATGCCCGCATTGCAGCATGAACGAATGTGCCTCGACATCTCTGCTGGCATGGTACGACTGGGATCGCACCTCGACGCATCCTTGCGCATACTGCCTTCCAAGTTTCGAAACCGGGAAGGAAAGTGTATGTGAGCGACGATATCGGCGCCGATTCGACGCTCGAGAGGGAGATTGCGCCGATTCTATCCATCGGGGATGCATTCCCGAAGATTCTCATCACTCGCACGAGGCATGAGCCCCATACCCGGGAGGGCGTGCTCGTGCTGAATTTCGCGAGGTGGCTGCTTGGCGGGTAGGGTTCTGAACGTCGCATTGGGATATCGCGCGACAGGGCACGCAGGGCTGTTTGTGCCCGCACGGGAAACGCCGTCGCCATGCGGGCGGCCTGTCGTGTCCGATTAGCCTTTTGCTAAACAGGCTTACGCCAACTCATGGGCAAGCCACCTGAGACTATTCACTTTGCTTATCGTTGACAAAGACCTGTGGCCTGCGGTTTTGTGAACGGCTCGTAAGCCACCCGCGTCGACTCACTTACTGTTGAAGCTGGTGGTTTGCAGGCTCAAAGGCGGTTGAGTTTCAAAACGGGCGTTTTTCGGCGATATCGAGCCTCCAAAGGCGGCTCTCCGTGCCCCTTGGGACAAAAATAAAAACTCAATACTCTGAGTTTGAAAATGGTTTTTGAAGTTGTCCCAGCTTTTGTCCCCGAAGCCGATGAAACGCGACGTCGCGTCATTCAGCGGCACTCACTTCGAGATGCCGCCGAAAACTGGGTGCAACTGGAGTGACGAGACGGCAAAACTATAACCACCGAGTGGGAATAGAAAATTCCTTAGTTATGGGGTATAAATTTGATTTCCTTCAGGATAAACCCCATGACTATATGAATTGACCTGCTGACTCCAATGAAGATTGGAGGGTAACGGCCAGGGGCGACGGCCCGGCGAGTGTTATTTTGCGAGCTATGCGCATTGAAAGCGACCTTTCGTGGTATAAACTACTTGCCGGAAGCCGCGGCTTTCAGAGTACGGCTTACGTGTACGTTTAACCTCCGTGGGCGACGGGGTGCCGCAAGGCGTAGAATATCGCCCACCTGTAGGGGCCTGCAGCGATGCGGGCCCCGCTTCATATGAAGGGGCGTAACCGATGAAGATCGTATCCATCTCCCAGGACTTCTTCGACCTCGTCGAGGGCGACCGCGAGCTCATGCTTAAGCACAATCGCCCCTGCATCGTGGTGGTGAGGCTGCGTTTCCGCGGGAAGCGCAGGGACTTCGCTGTGCCGCTGCGTTCCAACATCGCCCCTAACGCGCCCAAAGACCAGTACTTTGCGTTGCCACCCCGCCCCACGACGCGCCCCGGCTGCCGCCACGGCATCCACTACATCAAGATGTTCCCCATAACCAAGGTCTACCAGCGCCGCTTCAGGACCGAGGGCTCGGCCTACTACGAGACGCTCCAGCGCATCATCGACGGCAACACCAAGCGCATCGTCTCCGAGTGCCAGGCATACCTCGACCGCTACGAGCGCGAGGGAAGGCCTCGCTTTGCCGTCGACATCGACCGCATCGTGGGGCTGCTGGAGAGCGAGAAGTAGGGCACCTCGGCTCAGTCTCGAGCCATGCGGAGTCGCTCCGCATTTTTGAACGCCGCGCGTGCGTCCCAAATACTTGAGAAACAAGCTGTGAAGTGCGGTGGCGCGCCCGTGCCCGCGCGCAGCCATCTCCATCAGCGTCTACGGTGCACTACAACATCACGGGCAAACCGCCTGACAAGCCGAGCATCCTGATCGTTCCGTCTATGAGCTACGTTGCTGTGCGGGGCAAGGGCGATTCCAATGCCGAAGGCGGCGCATAGCAGAACGCGTTGCCGATGCTCTACGGCGTCGCATATACCATCAAGATTTCGAAGAGGGCCCGCGGGAAATCGAGGGCTATTTCGACTTCGTCGTGCCGCCGGTCGAGGGCTTCTGCCGACATGACATGGCTGGGGCTTACCCTCCGACGCGCCCTTGCGCATATTTCCTTATCGGTTTTGAAACCGAGAAAGAGCTGATGATTGATTGGGTCGACCGCAATACGTACATGGAGCGGCTTTGGGCGCTCGAGGGCACCCGGGACATCAAGGTGATCACGGGGATGCGCCGCTCCGGCAAGTCCGAGCTCATGAAGGCGTTCTCCGCCTCCGTTGCTCGGAGGGACCCATCCTCCAACAACGTCTACATCGATCTGCTGGACCTCGACAACGAGCCGCTGCTTGAGTATCACACGCTGTATCACGAAATCATCGAGCGGCACAAAGAGGGCACCCGCAACCGTCTCTTCATCGACAAGGTGCAGCTGTGCGAGGGTTTCGAGAAAGCAATTAACAGCATTCACGCACGTGGCGGATGGGATATCTACCTCACGGGATCGAACGCGTTCCTCCTGAGTTCGGACCTGGCAACCCTGTTCACAGGGCGCCACGGGGAGGTACACATCCTCCCCTTCAGCTTCGGCGAATACCGCTCCTACTTCGACGAGCAGGGGGCCGTCGACGACGACTTCGACGGATTCATCAGGCGCGGCGGGCTCGCCGGGTCCTACGATTACGATGACATCTCGGAGTCGTACGGTTTCCTTCGGCGCGGGCGGATCGGGACCGAGCGCCGATCTAGAGGCACTCGGTCAGAATCTGGAACACCTCGCTGCGCTCCAGTTTCTTGGCGCAGCCGCCGGTGAGCACGCAGGTGTCCGCAACTTTGTGCAGCGTCTCGTCGGACGCGTCGGAGCCCATCTCGGCGAAGCTCGTGGGAAGCCCCATCTCGCCGATGAACGTCTGCAGGCGGTCGATGCCCTCGAGCGCCACCGTAAGGTCGTCTTTGCCCTTGGCGTCGACGCCCCACACCTCGCGCGCCCAGCGGGCGAACTGCGCGGGCGCCTCGGGGGCCAGGTGGCGGTAGAGCGCAGGGTGGATGACCGCGAGGCCCATTCCGTGGTTGGTGTGGGTGTACGCGCCGTACTGGTGCTGGATCATGTGCGCCTGGAAGTCCGTTGACTTGCCGATCTTGAGCACGCCGTTCTCGGCCATGGCGGAGTCGTATACGAGCTCGCTGAGCGCCTCGAGGTTCTGGTCGTCGTTCGCGATGATCCGCATGTTGCGGATGACGTTACGCTGGATGGCGAGGTTGATGTCGTCGGTGACGTTGCGCCCGCGCGGGCTTCCGAAATAGCTCTCCATGCAGTGCGAGAGCGTGTCGAACGCGCCGCTCATGAACTGCGCGTGCGGTACGGTGAGCGTGAGTGCCGGGTCGAGCGCCGCCCACATGGGCATCGCCCCCAGATAGGCGCCCTTCACGTGCGTCTCCTCGTTGGTGATGACGGCGCCGTTGTTCTGCTCGGCACCCGTGCCGGAGAGCGTAACGATGCAGCCCATGGGGATGAACGAACTCGGCATCTTGCCGTCGGCGTGCTCGAACGTCTCGATGTCCTCGTCAAGCATCGCCTGCGCGGAGACTACCTTGCAGCAGTCGAAGACCGACCCGCCGCCGACGGCGAGAATGAAGTCGACCTGCTCCTCGCGTGCGAGCGCGGCGCCTTCCTGGCACTTCTCGTAGGTCGGATTGGGCATGATGCCGCCGAAGTCCACCACGCGCTTGCCCGCGCTCGTGAGCTTATCGACCACGTGGCCGTAGACGCCGGTTCGTTTGACCGAGCCTCCGCCGTAGGCGAGCATCACTGTCTTGCCCATGGCACCCATCTCGGCGTCGAGTGCCTGGTCCATGGCCCCCTCGCCGAAGTAGTTCCTGACCGGGTAGTCGTACGTGAATGAGTTCATGGCAATTCCTCCTAGTAAGTTATCAGTGCGGTCTGACGCTCGTCTACACGTTGCGCACGAGCCCGGACATCCATTCGATGGTGGCGGGGTCGTGGTGGTCGAAGAACGCGCTGCGCCCGGTGTCGAGCGCGGCGATGGCGACCATCTCGTCGTCGCCCAGCGCGAAGTCGAAGACGTCGAAGTTTTGCTCCATGCGATCGCGGTGCGTGCTCTTAGGGATGCAGACCACACCGCGCTGCAGCAGCCAGCGCAGCACGACCTGGGCGACCGTCTTGCCGTGCGCCTCGCCGATGCGAGCGAGGACCTCGTTGCGGAAGAGGTCGTTTCTGCCCTCCGCAAAGGGCGCCCAGCCCTCCATGGCTACCTCCTTGCCGACCATGTACTCCTGCGCCTCGCGCTGCTGGAAGAACACGTTGCACTCGACTTGGTTCACGGCGGGGGCGATGCGGTTGAACGAGATGAGGTTTGCGAGATGATCGGGGTAGAAGTTAGCTGTGCCTATGGCGCGGATAACGCCCTGCTCGTAGAGCTCCTCCATGGCGCGCCACGCGCCGAAGACGTCGCCGAACGGCTGGTGGATGAGGTAGAGGTCGACGTAGTCGAGCCCCAGCCGCTTGAGCGACGCGTCGAAGCCGCGCTTGGCCCCCTCGTAGCTCACATCCGACATCCACAGCTTGGTCGTCACGAACACCTCGTCGCGCGGCAGGCCGCTCGCACGAATGGCGGG